>PLSW01000082.1 GCA_003165275.1 Caulobacteraceae bacterium | reverse complement strand
GCACAGCGCCATCGTGCGCTCGGGACCCAGCGCCGCCAGCCAATGGCGGACCAGCTCCAGCGGGTGGCTGGTCGCCGCCGCCAGGTGGGCATCGAGGGCTTCGGGGGCCGGCAGCAGCGGTTCGCCAAGGGGCAGGAAGCCTTGGGCCAGGGGCAGGCGGTCGCGCGCGGGACTCCAGGGTTGGTCGGCAACGGGGTTGCACACCAGCGGAGCCAGGCGGCGCAAGACGGCATTGACCAGGCCGGCGGCGCCGGGCCGCACCTGCCGCCGCGCCAGCCGGACCGACTCATCCACCACCGCGTGCGCCGGCAGACGCGGCAGGAAAAGGAGCTGCGCCGCGGCGCTCAGGAGCACGCCGCGCAGAGGCGCTTCGAGGGCGTGCATCGGCTGACGCAGGAAACCATCGAGCAGGAACTCGAGCGTCAGCCAGCGCTGCAGGGCCGTGCGGTGGATCGCCAGCGCCAGGCGCGCCTCGCGGTCGTCGAGTCCGGCGGTATCCAGCGGGCAGGGGCCCAAGCGGGGGAATGATTCCGCCGCCCGGGCCAGTGCCTGCGCCGCCACCGCGCGCGCCGAGGGGGCTTGTGCTGTCCTGCTGGGCATGGCCAGTTCCTATCGTTCCGCAACGGCGATTCGACCGGCGCCGCGCCGCCGCTCCCGTTATACCGCTGCCGGCGCCACGGTACTCAGGACGGCCAGAGCGTGTTCGACGTTCAGACGCACCTGGTCCTCATATTTCTGCCACATGCCCACGACGACGGCATCGGTGGGCTTGATGTTCGCGAAAGCATACGCGAAGGCCTGTCGCACCTGTTGCTGCGTGGCGCACTGCCGGCCGGCGCCCAGGATTTTGTACGCCAGGCAAATCTTCTTCGTCGCACGGATAAAGCGGCACATCCGGGGCGGGTCCTCGGGCAGGAACGGCTCCTGATCCGTGGGCACCGAATCGTCGGCGCCGGACCCGGGCGCTTCCGCCCTGCGGCCGATCACCAGTTCGCTGTGCCGCGGCTGGCGCGCAATGTTGTAGAAGCACGCCATGTAAAAGTCGATGTCCCAGCCTTTTTCCTCGGCGTATTCGTAGGCCTCGGGGATATGGGCCGCGAGCCCCACCATCAGCCCCTGGTCGCGGATGCACTTGAGCTAGTCGCGGACCTTGTCGATCTGGCCGTTGCGCCAGTATTGGTCGGTCTGCGATCCGTGGTGATAGATGGCGATCGGTCCGGCCCGGGCGATCACGCGGATGTTCTGGAACACGTCGTGCATCTCGGAAGCCGTCTGCGCGATCCATTGGATCTCGCCGTGCTCGCGCCGAAACAACTCCATCCAGTGCAGGACGCGGTGATAGTCGCCGCGGGCCTGGATCGTGTTGACGCCGTGGCGGACCAACTGGTGCAGGTAGGCCACCACGTTCGCGGGCTGGGCCACGTGGTAGTCCACCATCTCCTGGCTGCGGCGGGCGGACCAGTGGGAGACGCCGGTGAGCGGGTTGGCCCCGCTGACCAGACGCGTGACCCGGTGGGTTCCGAAGGGGATGGTGGGAATCATGGGAGACCCTCGCGGCGCCAAAAATATACCGTTATTACACCTGATTATGGGGGGGGACGCGCCGGCCGCGCGCGGGGGAGTACGCGGGCTTACGCCGGCACCGGCGGGGCCGGGACGGGGACGGCGGCCGGCTCCGCCGCGGGCGCGTCGGGCTTCCGCAGCGCCTTGCGCACCGCCTCGAGCAACTGGTCGATCTTGAAGGGCTTGAACATCACGCTCGACAGCCCCTCCTGGCTGGCGCGCACGATCGAGTGGTGCGGGTCGTAGCCGAACCCGGTCATCAGGATCACCGGCACCTCTTCCTGGCGGCGGCGGGCGGCGGCGAAGATCTCGTAGCCGTTGCGGTAGGGCATCTTGATGTCCGAGATGATCAGGTCGTACTCGCCCTGCTCGATCATGCACACCGCCTCGTAGCCGTCCTTGCACAGCGTGCACTGGGCCCCGTATTTCCGCAGCACGTCGCCCACCGTGGTGCGGATGTTCAGCTCGTCGTCGGAAATCAGGATGCGCCGGCCCTGGATGAGCGGGTCCTGCTCCTTGACCGATTCGTCGGACTTGGTTCCCAGCACGGCCTTGGGGCCCGCGGCCACGTCGCGGAGCGTGCCGCGGATGGCGTCCACGTAGGCCACGATCTTGTGCAGCCGGTTGCGCATGGTGTCGTCGCCGATGTACTCCTCCATGAGCGTGGAGGCCTCGGTGACGATGTCGTTGAGCGGCTGGGCCATCTCCTGGACCACGCTGTCGGCCAGCTGGCCGGTGATGGTGTAGCGCTCGACCACCAGGAGGTCGAGGAAATTGAGGGCGATCGCGACGGAGCGGCCGAAGATCTCGGCGAACTGGCGGTCGTCCTCGCTGAAGGCGCCGACGGTTTCCGACTCGATGTTGTAGATGCCGATGACCCGGTCGTGCAGGAAGAGTGGAACGGTGAGGGAGCTCTTGCAGTGCTCCAGGCCCAGGACGTAGCGGGGGTCTTTCTCGGTGTCGTGGCAGATGTAGCTGCGGCCGGTGGCGGCGACGTAGCCGCTGATGCCGTTGCCCTCGGGCTGGGCGTAGAGGTCGATCTCCATGGCCCCCGGGGGCAGGCCCTCGGCGATGACCAGTTCGAGCTTGCTGCTGCGCTTGTCCAGCAGGCGGATGACGAAGTGGTCGAAGTGCATCAGGTCCTTGGAGACCCTGATAATCTTGTCACGGAGCAGTTGCAGGCGCTGGTTGGGGGAGAGCTTGGCGATGGACTCGACTTCGAGGCGGGCCAGTTCGCGGCCGGCGGCGTCGATGGCGTCGATCTTCTGTTGCAGGCGCTTGCCGCTGGTGGCGTCCCAGACCACGGCCGCAACCTGCTTGACCTCGCCCTTGCCGTCCACCACCGGCGAGGCGATGAGCTCGAAGTAGCGGTCGCCGACCTGGAAGCTGAACTTCTTGCTGCGTTGCTGGTTGAGGTCCGCCACCGGGCCGCTGTGGGCCGAGCCGAAGAGGGTCTTGGCCTGGCCGCAGATCTGCTTGACCCGATCCATGGTTTCGGGGGTGAAGCTGCGGACCTTGCGGTTGGACCAGCTGCACCGGCCGTCGGCGTCGACGATGCAGACGCCCTCGCCGATGGTGTTGAGCACCATGCTGGCCTTCTCGCCCACCAGGCCGCGCTCCAGGGGCAGGAAGTCGCCCACGTCGGCGAAGATGGCGTGGTAGGTGCGCTGGCGCAGGGCCGTCATGGCCTCGTCCATGCTCTCGAAGACGTCGATCTGGAAATGAGGGGCCAGAATATCCGCCACCGGGTGGGGCCCGGCGACCTTGCCCTTGAGGATCAATACGCGGGGTCGATTATCTTCCATAGGTCCGTCCGCCCCGCCCCGAGCTGTCGGTCGGCCCGCGTCGGCGAGCCCGGCTGGCCATGCCCGGACATGGGAACACCGCCCCTGAGCTTACCCCACACCTCCTATTATCGCCCGCCTGGACCCCGTAGGCAAGGAGACGCGGCATTCGGCGCTGCGTCCGGTAAGAACGCGGGCGGGACGCTTGCCGCGGGCT
>PLSW01000203.1 GCA_003165275.1 Caulobacteraceae bacterium | reverse complement strand
ATCCTCAGGGTGAATCATGAACCCGAGTCCACGCCAAGCCCAAGCGCACGGGAATCTGCCCCGCTTACTCTCCGCGCGGCCTAACCGACGGAAATTGGGCCTGTATTGGGATTGGGAGAGCGACACAGGCAAAGTCGCCCGACTGGGTGGTGGACGCGACAGGGATTGAACCTGTGACCCCCTCGATGTCAACGAGGTGCTCTCCCGCTGAGCTACGCGTCCGCCGAAGCCGGGGAAGGGGGGATATATCGCCACGGGGCCCGGCCCGCAAGCGCCGCAAAGAAAGAGGCTAGGCGGCGATCATCCGCTCTACCTCGGCGACGATTTCGCGCAGGTGGACGGGCTTTTGCAGAACCTTGGCCCCGGCGGGGGCCCGGTCGCCAGCGGAGAGGGCCACGGCGGCGAAGCCGGTGATGAACATGATCCGCAGCTGCGGCTGGCGGGTGGCGGCGATACGGGCCACCTCGATGCCGTCGATCCCCGGCATGACGATATCGGTCAACAGGACGTCGAACACCTGGTCGAGGGCCTCAACGGCGGTCTCGCCGTCGGGGCAGGCGACGACCTCGTAGCCCGCGCGCTCCAGGGCCCGGGACAGGAAGCCACGCAGGCTGTCGTCGTCTTCGGCAAGCAGGATGCGCGTGGCGGTCATCGGTCGTCCGTCTCCCAGGTCTTGGCGTCAGTCTAGACCGCGATGTGTAAACTGGCGATAAAGCTCGCACGACGGGCGAGGAATTGGGCGAAAGCCCCGGCGAAGGCCGCCGCGCGTCATGTCGCCGCTCCTCAGGCCGATTGACCGGCGGCGTAAGGCTCGCCGATAGTGGGTCAATGGATTTCGTCCGCGGGACATCGACGGCGGCCCTGGCCGGGGCGCAGGCCTCGGCCGAGGCGCCCCTGGCCCTGTTCCGGCCGGCGGGGGCGCTGACGACGCCGCTGATCTTTGCCTCGCCGCATTCGGGCCGGCTCTATCCGGGCGACATGATGGACGCCTCGGTGCTGGACGCCGCCGCCATCCGCAGCTCCGAGGACGTGCTGGTGGACCAGCTGGTCGCCGGCGCCCCGGGCCACGGCGCGGCCCTGATCACCGCCACCTACGCCCGGGCCTATATGGACGTGAACCGCGAGCCCTATGAGCTCGATCCGGGGATGTTCGAGGACGAATTGCCGGCCTTCGCCCGCGGGCGCACGGCGCGGGTGGCCGCCGGCCTCGGCTCCATCGCCCGCATCGTCGCCGAGGGGCAGGAGATCTACGGCCGCAAGCTGACCTTCGCCGAGGCCAAGCGGCGGATCGAGCGGGTGCACCGGCCCTATCACGCCGCCCTCGACAAGCTGTTGCGCGAGGCCCGGGCCCGGTTCGGCCTGGCGGTGCTGATCGACTGGCACTCCATGCCATCGGCCGCGGCGCGCACCCTGACCCAGAGCGGCGACTTCACCCCCGCCGGCGCCTGCGATCTGGTGCTAGGGGACCGGTTCGGCGCCTCCTGCACCCCGGCCATGATCGGCCTGGTGGAAGGGGAGCTGGAGGCCATGGGCTACCGGGTCACCCGCAACGCCCCCTACGCGGGCGGCTACACCACCGAATTCTACGGCCGCCCCACCGCCGGCATCCACGCCCTGCAGATCGAGATCAACCGGGGGCTCTATGTGGACGAAGCGACCCTGGAGCCGCTGGAGGGGTTCGGGCGGCTCAAGACCGACCTCGAGCAGGTCATCGCGGCCCTGGCGCGGTGGGCGAGCGCGCGGGCGGAGAAGGTTTAGCGGCGGTCTAAACTACTTTCTTTGCGTGTTTTTCCGTCATGGCCGGGCCAGTCGCGCGGTGATCGCAATGCGATCGCAAGCGAATGGCCCGGCCATGACGGTTGAGAAAGGGTGCTCGCTGCTTGAGAGGGCTGGATGGTGAGTGGACCACCCCAACCCCATCCTTGCCTCCCCGCCCCTTCCGGCGTATCTCGCGCGCTCAATTTAGCTGAGGAGAATGGCGATGGGTTACCGGGTGGCCGTTGTCGGCGCCACGGGCAATGTGGGCCGCGAGATGTTGGTGATCCTTGAGGAACTGAACTTCCCCGTGGACGAGATCCATGCCGTGGCCTCGCGCAAATCCATCGGCGTCGAGGTCAACTTCGGCGACCGTTCGCTCTATTGCGAGTCCATCGACCAGTTCGACTTCTCCAAGGTCGACATCGTGCTGATGAGCGTCTCCGGCGCCTTCTCCCGCGAATGGGCCGAGAAGATCGGCCGCGCCGGCCCGATCGTGATCGACAATTCGTCCGCCTGGCGGATGGACCCGGAGGTCCCGCTGATCGTGCCGGAGGTCAATCCCGACGACGTGCACCTGGCCTCCGCCAAGAACATCATCGCCAACCCCAACTGCTCGACCATCCAGCTGGTGGTGGCGCTGAAGCCCCTGCACGACGTGGCCGGGATCAAGCGGGTGGTGGTCTCGACCTATCAATCGGTTTCCGGCGCCGGCAAGGCGGGGATGGACGAGCTCTGGGACCAGACCAAGGGCATTTTCGTCCTGGGCCCCACCCCGCCGAAGAAGTTCCCCAAACAGATCGCCTTCAACGTCATCCCCTTCATCGGCGCCTTCGGCGACGACGGTTACACCGACGAAGAAAGCAAGATGTGGAACGAGACCCACAAGATCCTCGATCCGGAGATCGCCCTGACCGTCACCTGCGTGCGGGTGCCGGTGATGGTCGGCCATTCCGAGGCGGTGAATATCGAGTTCCACTCGCCCATGGACGAGGACGAGGCCCGGGACATCCTGCGTGACGCTCCCGGGGTCATGGTCGTCGATCGCCGGGACGAGACCGGCTACATGACCGCCAAGGAAGCCCAGGGCGAATTCGCCGTGTACGTCAGCCGCATCCGCAACGATCCCACGGTGGAATACGGCCTGAACATGTGGGTGGTGTCGGACAATCTGCGAAAAGGCGCGGCCCTCAACGCCGTCCAGATCGCCCAGCTCCTCGATGAGCGCGGCCTGATCGGAAACAAGGTCCTCGCATGACAGATGCCGCCGCGGCTCCGGACGGCGAAGCCCGTCTGGCGCTAGCGGCGGGCGTCGTCTGCTACCTGGTCTGGGGCGGGGTGCCGCTGCTGTTCATGGCCATGGCCCGGGCGGGCGCCAGCCCGTGGGAGATCGTCGGCCAACGCATTGTCTGGGCGCCGCTCTGGGCCGGGGCCCTGGTCCTGGCCACGGGACGCGGCCCGGCGATCCTCGCCGCCGTCCGCACGCCGAAGGTGCTGGGACTGCTGGCCCTGTCGGCGACGCTGATCGCCGCCAACTGGAGCGTCTACGTCTGGTCGGTGAACAACGGCCGCAATATCGAGGCCAGCCTCGGCTATTACATCATCCCGCTGATGGCCATGGCCGCCGGGGCGCTGCTGTTCCAGGAGCGGATCACCCGCCTGGGCATGATCGCCATCGGCCTGGCCGCCGTCGGGGTGGTGCTGCAGGCGGTGGCCCTCGGCCGGCTGCCGGTGATCTCCCTGGTCCTGGCCTTCAGCTTCGGCGGCTACGGGGTGATCCGCAAGATGGTCAACGCCGACGCCCAGACCGGCCTCTTCATCGAGTGCGCCCTGCTGCTCGCCCCCGGCGCGGCCTTCCTGTTCTGGCTCAGCCACCACGCCCATGTGGCCTTCGGCACGTCCTTGGGGACCTCGGCCCTCCTGGCCAGCGCCGGGCCGATGACCGTCGTGCCCCTGGCGCTGTTTTCCTGGGCGGCGCGCAGATTGCCGATGTCGTCCATCGGCTTTCTGCAGTTCATCGGCCCGACCATCGGCTTCTTCATCGGCGTCGCCACCGGCGAGGCCCTGACCCCCATGCGCATCGTCTCCTTCGTGTTCATCTGGGGCGGGGCGGCGGTGTTCATCTACGGGGCTTGGAAGGCGGGGCGACGGTTGGAGCGGGCAGCCTGAGCGGTCTTTAGGGGTGTACCGCACACCCATCCTGCGTGGTTCGAGACGCTCCCTTTGGTCGCTCCTCACCATGACTAATAC
>PLSW01000128.1 GCA_003165275.1 Caulobacteraceae bacterium | reverse complement strand
GCGTTAGCGCGGGCTGGTATTACTTCGGAGCCCGGCAGGCGGTGAGCTTCGCCATGCGCCGTCTGTGATCCTGGGTGGCCGGGACAAGCCCGGCCATGACGATTAAAATGGCGCGTGACGCGCCCCCGCCTACTTCCCGCCGCGCCCCTCGGCGACGCCCGGCGGCACCGTGGCCGTCGCCAGCAGCAGGCGGGCGGCGTCGGCGTAGCGGCCGGAGCCGTCGCGCTGCAGCTGCAGCTTCATCCGGCGCCAGTCGCGATCCGCGGACAGCACCTGGCGGGCGCTGACCCCGCCCAGGCGCTGGGCCTGACGCACCATGTCCAGGCGTGAGGTGGCCGCATCCAGGGCCTTCAGCTGGTCGGTATAGGCCTGGTTGTCGTGGACGATGGCCTGCAGCACGTCGTCGACCTGGGCGAAGGCGGCCAGGACGGTCTGTTCATAGCTGGCCAGGGCCACGTCGCGGGCGGCCTTGGCGGCGCGCTGGCGGGCGCGCAGCTCGCCGCTGTGGAACAGGGGCGCGGTGAGGCCGGCGCCCACGTTCCAGCTGGTGGCGACAGGCGAGAAGAGGGTTTGCGCGGTCAGGGCGTCCTGGCTGAGGGCGGCGGAGAGGTTGATGTTCGGATAGAGGGCGGCGGTGGCCACGCCGATGTCGGCGGTGGCCGCGTGCAGCCGCGCCTCCGCCTCAAGGATGTCCGGTCGCCCATGCACCAGGGCCGAAGGCACCAGCACCGGCAGGGTCTCCGGCAGGTCGGCGGAGTGGTCGTCGAACACCGGCGGGGTGAAGTCCGAGGGCGACTTGCCCACAAGGATCGCCATCTGGTGGCCGGCCTCGGCGATCCGCTGGCGCTGGGGCGGGATCTGCGAGCGGTCGGTGGCGAGCTGCCCCTCGGCCTGGACCACGTCGGCGGCGCTGGATCCGCCGGCGGCGCGGGAGCGCTTGATGGCGTCGAGATCGGCCTGCTCGTTGTCCACGATCTCGTTCAGCGTCCTAATTTGCAGGTTGGCGTCGCCGATGATCAGCGCCTGTTCGACGATGTTGCCGGTGAGGGTCAGGTAGGCGGCGTCCAGCTCCCGCGCCTGGGCCTGGGTGTCGGCGGCCAGTTCCTCGCGCCGGCGGCGCACGCCGCCGAAAAGGTCGAGGTTGTAGCTGACCGTGCCGCCGATCGAATAGAGGTTGAACTCGGGGTTGGTCGGGAAGTTGACCCCGGGGATCGACGCCGCCGAGAAGGCGCCGCCGGAGAAGGCGTTGAGGTTGGCGCGCTCGCGCTTGACCCCGCCGGTAAGGTCGGCGCTGAGCACGCCGCCTTCCTCCCCGGCTTCCGCCCGCGCCTGCGCCAGGCGAGCCCGGGCCTGGGCCAGGGTGCGGTTGTTGGCGATGGCCTCGCGCATGATCGCGTCGAGCCGCGGAGAGTGGAACAGGGTCCACCAGTCCGAGACCACCTTGTCGCCGATGTCGGCGCGCACGGCGCCGTGGTTGGCCTCGTCGCCGGGCATGGCGTAGCTGGTCACGGCGGTGACCGGGGGCTTGTAGTTCGGCCCGACGGTCGCGCAGCCGGACAGCAGGGCCAGGGCGCAGGCGCCCGTGAGCAATTTATGCATGGCAGCTACTCCACCATCAAATCGTGAGCGGGTTTGGTCTTCGGCGCGCCGCGCAGGAACAGCAGCGCCGGGACCAGGACGATCGCCAGGATCGACATCAGCTTGAAGTCGTCGATATAGGCGACCATCGAGGCCTGGCGGTTGACCTCGCCGTTGAGGGCGGCCAGGCCGGCCGGGTCGGTGAGGCTGAAGGGGGCGTGCAGCGACTGCTGCACCAGCGGATTGTCCGGGGTCAGGGGCGCGACCAGCCGGGCGTGCACCCTCTCCAGGTTCTGGGTGTGCAGGGCCTGCATGATCGAGATGCCGGCGCTGGAGCCCAGGTTGCGCATCAGGGTGAACACCCCGGCGCCGTCGGCCCGGTAGCGGCTGTCGAGGGTGGCGAACCCCAGGGTGGTCAGGGGCACGAAGATCAGCCCGATGCCCAGCCCCTGGATCAGGCCCGACCAGATGATCAGGCTGCTGTCCATGCCCAGGGAGAAATGGCTCATCATGTTCAGGCCGTAGACGCTGAGGGCCAGGCCCACGGCGATGATGACCCGGGCGTCGAACCGGTTGATCAGCCGCCCGACCAGGAACATGGCCACCAGGCTGCCGAGGCCGCGGGGCATGGTCACCATGCCGGTGGTCACCACCGGATAACCCATCAGGGTCTCCATCATCGGCGGCAACAGCGCGAGGGTGGCGAACAGTAGGATGCCGATGAAGAAGCCGAACAGGCTGGAGCCGGCGAAATTGCGGTCCTTGATCAGGGCCACCGGCAGGAACGGTCGGTCGGCGACGGCGGTGTGGAAGGCGAAGAGGCCGATGGCCACCACCGCGATGGCGCACTCGATCCAGATCTCCGTGGACTCGAACCAAGCCTGGCTTTCGCCGCGGTCCAGGAACAGCTGGAAGGCGCCGATGCCCAGGCTCAGCAGGGCGAAACCCATGAAGTCGAAGGGCGCCTTGATCGCGTGCTTGTGGTCGTGGATGAAGGTGAACACCCCGAGGAAGGCCATGATCCCGAAGGGCAGGTTGATGTAGAACACCCAGCGCCAGCTGAAATTGTCGGTCAGCCAGCCGCCCAGGCCCGGGCCGACGATGGGTCCAAGAATGGCGCCCATGCCCCAGATGGCCATGGCGGGGCCCTGCTCCTCCGGCGGATAGACATCCATCAGCACCGCCTGGGACAGGGGGATCAGAGCCGCGCCGAAGACGCCCTGCAGCAGGCGGAAGGCGACGATCTGGCCGAGGCTGGTGGCCGCGCCGCAGAGGGCCGACGCGAAGGTGAAGCCGGCGATGGAGACCAGGAACACCATCTTGCGGCCCAGCCGCCCGGCCAGCCAGCCGGTGAGCGGGGTCATGATCGCCGCGGCGACGATATAGGAGGTCAGCACCCAGGTGATCTGGTCCGCCGAGGCCTGCACGCTGCCCTGCATGTGCGGCAGGGCGACGTTGGCGATGGTGGTGTCCAGCGAGTTCATCACCGTCGCCAGCATCACCGAGACGGTGATCATCACCCGATTGGGATCGCCCATCGCGGCGGCGCCGGGCGCCCCGGCGACAGAGGCGGGGCCGCTCATCGGGGGGGGCTCGCCGCCGGCGGATTGGCGTGGCCGAACAGGCTGCGGTGATGGGTGGTGTCGACCTTCACCGAGGCGCTGAGGCCGGATTCCAGCGGAACCTCCGGACGGCGGGTGAAGACGACGCGCACGGGCACCCGCTGGGAGACCTTGACCCAGTTGCCGGTGGCGTTTTCCGCCGGCAGCAGGGAGAAGCTGGAACCGGTGCCCGGGCTGATCGCCTCAACCACCGCGTCGAACCGCTGGTCGGGATAGGCGTCGATCTTCACCGTCGCGTGCTGGCCGGGGCGCATGTACTCGAGCTGGTTCTCCTTGAACTCCGCCTCGATCCAGAGGCGGGTGGAGACCAGGGAGAAGACCGGCGTGGCGGCGTTGATATAGTCGCCCACCTGCAGCTGATCGACCTTGGTGACCACCCCGTCCTGCGGCGCGACCACGTCGACGTAGCTTTGGTTCAGGCCCGCCTGGGCGAGGCGCGCCTGGGCCTGGGCGACCAGGGGATGGTTGTCGATGGAGCCGCCGCCGGCGGCGCCGAGGGCGGCCTGGGCGTTGGCCAGCTGCTCGCGGGCGGAGGCCACCTGCTGGCGGCCCTGAGCGGCGAGGCTGGCGGCCTGGTCGGCCTGGGCCTGGGTCGCCGTGCCGGCGCCCACCAGGGCCTTCTGACGCACGGCGTCCGCCTCCAGATAGGTCTGCCGGTCCTCGGCCGCGGCCAGGTCCGCCTGCCGCTGGCCCACCGTGGCGCCGAGGCCTTCCACCTGCAGCCGCGCGGCGGCGAGGTTGGCCTGGGCCTCCTGATAGGCGGTCTGGGAGGGGCGGCCGTCGAGCTGGAACAGAAGCTGGCCGGCGTGGACGAACTGGTTGTCGCGCACGGCGACGGTCATCACCCGGCCGGCGATGGTGCTGCTGATCGCCACCCGCGCGCCCTGGATCTCGGAGTCGTCGGTGGACTCGTAGCGTCCACCGGTCAGATAGACGACCAGGGCGCCGACCAGGATCAGGACCACCACGGCCGCCATGATCGGCAGGCGCAGCTGTTGCAGGCGCGTGCGCGGGGGCGGCGGCGGCGCGCCTTCGTCGTGGGCGATCGGCTGGCGGGGGTCGGCGCCGGTGTCAGTTGAGCTCATGAAGACAGTCTTCCGTCAGGCGCCGGGCGCGGCGGCGCACACACAATCTAAGTCGGGTCGAACCCAGCTGGCGGTATTTGGTTGCAGGGCGGCCCGCACGCCGGCCCCGCTTATGTTTGCAGGTAGGGTGTGGCGTCCCATGCGCAAAATGATAAATGATCACGGGTATCATGCCGGAAATTCATTTCACCGCCCTCGACCTCAACCTGCTGCGGGTGTTCGACGCCCTGGCGGAGGAACGCAGCGTCACCCGCGCCGGCGCCCGGCTGGGCCTGACCCAGTCCGCGGTCAGCCACGCGCTCAACCGTCTGCGGCATATCCTGCAAGACGAACTGTTCGTGCGCGGCCCGGAGGGCATGCGCCCGACGGCCCGGGCCCAGGAGATCGCGCCGCGGCTGCGCCAGGGCCTGCACCAGCTGCAGCTGGCCCTGACGCCGTCCGCCTTCCTGCCGGCCGCGACCCGGCGGCGGTTCACCATCGCCGCGGGGCCCTATGTCGGCACCTTGCTGATGCCAGGGGTGATGCGACGCATCCGGCAGGAGGCCCCGGCGGCGGAGGTGCGGCTGCGCGCCATCGACGACGGCCTGGGCGACGACCTGCAGGCCGGGCGCACGGACCTGGCCATCGGCGCCTTCGGCCAGGGCGCGCGCAGTTTCGCGCGCGAGACCCTGTTCGGCGAGACCAGCGTCTGGGTGCTGCGGGCGGATCATCCCGCCGCCAATGACGGCCCGCTGACCCTGCGCACCCTCGCGGGCATTCCCCACGTCATCCTGGCCAGCGCCCGCGAGGAGCAGGCGGTGGACGGCCAGGTGTCCGGGGGCGGGCTGGAGCGGCGGGTGATCTGGGACGACGGCGGCGCCCTGGACGGCGCCCTGGCGCGGGAGGGCCTCAGCCGCACCATCGCGCTGACGGTGCAGGACGCGCAAAGCGCCCTGGCCGTCGCCCGCGACACCGACATGGCGGCCCTGGCGCCGCGCCGGATGGCGGCGGCCTTCGCCCAGGCCTACGGGCTGGTGGTGTTCGAGCCGCCCTACGCCTCGCCGCCGATCCAGATCGAGGCGCTCTGGCGGCGGGACCTCACCGAGTCGCGCCCGCTGGAGTGGCTGAAGGCATGTCTGCGCGCGGCGGCTGCTGAGCTATGAAGGCCGCGGCCAGGGATTTGGGCCGCGCGGCGTTCTTGGCCTCGGCCTCGGCCTTGCGGCGGAGGGTGTGTCGCCGCTTGAGGATGGTCGCCACCGTTCCGCCCGCGAGGGCCAGCAGGGTCAGGTAGCTGAGGACATTGTTGGCCAGAAGGTAAATGACCATCCCGTGCCAGCGCGGCCGAGCGGGATCACTCAGGCCGGTGGCGTGCAGGGCGAAGCTGGCGGACAGTAAGAACATGGCCGCGCCTAGCCAAAGGCTGGAATACCGGATGGCGATGCAGAGAAATCCGAGGGCCATCAGCAGGTCGACAGCAAAGAGGGGCATAACCGACGCATGGCCACCGCCCAATGCACGCCATATACAGGCGGCGACAGTGCCAACGCCGAAGACCAAGGTCCCAAGTCGTTCGGGTGGGCCACCCTTCCACCAAGCGAATACGCCGGTGGCCAACAGGCTGAAAAGGCCAGCCTCGGTGTAAATGTTCAAGAAGTAAGAACTGAAAGACATACCGCGCCTCTGAACAGGTCAGAGACGCGGTATCTTATAATCCTTAACATTTAGACGCCGAAGCGCCGGCAGGCCTTAGCTGGCGCGGCGTTGGTCCACGTCGTGGTCAATGTGGGCGGTCGTCTTGGGACCGAAGCCGCCATCGAGGCGGGTGCGGATGCCCAGGCGCAGCTGAACTTCGGCGAGGCCGTTGTGGGTTTCGACCACCGACTGGCGCGCGTCGTTCAGCGCGGTGAGGGCGAGGGCGAGCTTGGACATGGTGTCCGAACCCAGGACCGCGTTGAGGCCCATTTCCTGCCGCGCTTCGATCAGGCCGCTAAGCAGTTGGCTGGCCTCAAGAATCGCCGAGTCCACGGCCTTCTCGGTCGAGAAAAGCTTGTTCGCCACTCGTTTCGCAATAATCGCCTTATCCATAATGCCCCTCCATGGGAATGAACTGCTACCAGACATGGTTAACAAAGATTACTCGCGTGCGCCACTGTGAAATTTCGGGAACCCAAATTTCCTTTGGAGGCGAAATCCTAGGCCAGGGTTGGGGTTGAGAAGTGAACCGTTAGGAACTGGCGCGTATACCCTAGGCTGTGCGGTATGCGGTCGCACGCGGGAGCGGGTTGGCATGGACGAAGAGGTTAGGGGGCCAACGGTCGGCGCCCAGGGCGTCACCTTCGAGACCCGCATCGCGATCGCCGCCCTGGTCACGGCTGTCGTCGTGCTGGTCACCGCCAGCGGCCTGTTCATTTTCGAACAGTGGCAGGCCGAACGACGCAACCTGTCCAATGACCAGGCCGTCCTCACCCAGATGCTGGCGGGGGAACTGGCGCCGGTGCTGTTGCATAACGATCCGGACGCCGCCAGACGCGCCCTGTGGTCGGTGCAGACGCCGCCGCAACTGCGCGCCGTCCTCCTCGACCGCTGGGGACGGCCCCTGGCCCGGCTGGGGGCGCCGTTCAGCGTCAAGGCGACCAACGACGACCTGATCCGGTCGAGCACGCCGATCGCGGTGGGCGGCAATGCGGCGGCTTCCGGCGACACCCTCGTCGTGGCCGCTGAGGCGCCCGAACTCGGCACGATCATGCCCCGCTATCTGGCGGTCTGCGGCGCGCTGTTCTTCGCCGCCACCGGCCTGGCGCTGTTCATGGGCCGCTGGCTCGCGGGTCGGGTGATCGAGCCGGTGAACCGCCTCTCCGAGGCCATGCGCGAGGTTACCGACAGCGGCGACTATTCGCAGCGGGTGCCGAACTGGGCGCAGGACGAGTTCGGCCTGCTCACCGAAAGCTTCAACCACCTTCTGGCCCAGCTGCAGGCCAACGACAGCGCCCTGCACCGGGCCATGACCGAGCTGGTCTCGGCCCGTGACGCCGCCGAGGCGGCCAATGTGCTGAAGTCGCAGTTCCTGGCCAATATGAGCCACGAGATCCGCACCCCCCTCAACGGCGTCCTGGCCATGGCCCAGATCATCGCCCTGGGCGACCTGACCCAGATCCAGCGCGAGCGGGTCGAGGTGATCCGCCGCTCCGGCGAGGATCTGCTGACCGTGCTCAACGACGTGCTCGACCTCTCCAAGATTGAGGCCGGCAAGATGGAGATCGACACCGGCCAGGTGGACGCCGAGGCGATCGGTCGCCATGTCCAGTCGACCTACGGGGCCCTGGCCGCCGTCAAGCCCGACCTCGACTTCAGCCTGGAGGTGCGCGCCGCCGCCCGCGGCGTGCGCCGCGGCGACTCCGGGCGGATCGGTCAGATCCTCAACAACCTGGTCTCCAACGCCCTCAAGTTCACGGCCAGGGGCCAGGTGCGGGTGGTCATCGACGGGTTCGGCGAGGACGGCCGCGACGGCCTGCGCTTTACGATCAGCGACACCGGCATCGGCATCGCCGCCGACAAGCTGCCCCTGCTGTTCCAGAAGTTCAGCCAGGCCGACGGCTCCAACACCCGCCAGTTCGGCGGCACCGGCCTTGGCCTGGCCATCTCCCGCGAGCTCGCCAATCTTATGCGCGGCGGCATCGAGGTCGAAAGCGTCGAGGGCCGCGGCTCGACCTTCACCGTCACCCTGCCCCTCGCCCGCATCGCCGAGAGCGCCGCCGCCGACCCGGCCGTCCCCGTCGCGGAGAGCCAGGAGACCGATGAACGCAACCTGCGCGTCCTCGCCGCGGAGGACATCCCCACCAATCAGCTGGTGCTGCGCACCATCATGGAGACCTTCGGCGTCGACCTGGAGGTGGTGGACAACGGCCGCCTGGCGGTCGAGGCTTGGCGCGACGGCGACTTCGACATCGTGCTGATGGACATCCAGATGCCGGAGATGGACGGCATGGCCGCCACCCGCGCCATTCGCGCCGCCGAGGCGGCCCTGGGGCGCCCGCGCACCCCGATCATCGCCGTGTCGGCCAACGCGATGGCCCACCAGGTGAAAGAATACATGGAGGTCGGCATGGACGGCCACGTGGCCAAGCCGATCGAGCTGACCAAGCTCCACGCCGCCATCGAGGGCGCCATGGCGGCCATCGCCGCCCGCGAGGCCGCCTAGTCGCCCGCCTGCGCCGCGACTCGTGACCGCGTAGAGCCCGCGACGAATCGTCGGCTTTTCAACTGGCCCGAAGCAGGTAAAACTCGCTAACCAGAAGCGAATCGGAGCGGCGCCCATAATATGGCCGAGACGTCTTCAGTCTCTACAGGCAACCGCCCCTTCGAGCCTGATCGGTTCTTCCTTGGGAAGACTCAGGGCGGCGGTATTGTGCGCGACCTCTCGGGAAAATTGATTGAGCGCTGCAAGATTTCGACCCAGGGTTGGTATAACTCCAAGCTGGCAGCGATGCATTTCGATGAGACCTTCGTCTACGAGGCTGGTCGCACCGACATCCTGAACTGGACCTTCATTGTCGACGTGGAGGGTCGGATGACGGCGACTGAGCCGACGACGCTGGGCGCGGTCCAGGGCTGGGTCGACGGCGAAGACTACCGCCTGCGCTTTCGCCGGCGGGGCGAGCCGCCGCTGCCGTCGATTCCAGTAACCTACGACGTCCGGTTTTCGGCCGTGAGCACCGACACCGTGCTCAAGGTCGCGCGGCTCAAGCTGTTCGGCGTCACCCTGGGGATGATGACCGCCTTTCACCGGCGCCTGGATTGCCCGCCGGCGTAAGACGCCGTTTGACATCAAACGATCGTTCGACTTGGCTGCGGGCCCCTGAAGCGCCGCCGTCGGAACCCGTTCATGACATTCACCAGCGTCCTGATCGCCAATCGCGGCGAGATCGCCATCCGTATCGCCCGCGCCCTGGCAGGGCTCGGCCTGCGGTCGGTGGCCGTCTATTCCGAGGATGACACGCGTTCGCTGCATGTGCGGGCGGCCGACGAGGCGGCGGCCCTGAGGGGCGTCGGCGCGCGAGCCTATCTCGACGGCGCGGCGATCATCGCCCTGGCCCGCGAGGCCGGCTGCCAGGCGATCCATCCCGGCTACGGCTTTCTGAGCGAGACCGCGGCCTTCGCCCGCCTGTGCGCCGATGCGGGCCTGACCTTCATCGGGCCGCGCCCCGAGGCCCTCGACCTCTTCGGCGACAAGGCCGCCGCCCGGGCCCTGGCGGCGCGCCTGGGCGTGCCCACGGCGGACGGCGGCTCGCGCGCGGCGGGGCTGCAGGAGACGCAGGACTTCCTGGAATCCCTCGGCCCCAACGGGGCCATGATGATCAAGGCCTCCGCCGGCGGGGGCGGGCGGGGCATGCGGCTGGTGCGCGCCGGCGACGACGTGGCGGAGGCGTATGCCCGCTGCCGGTCGGAGGCCCTGGCCTCGTTCGGCAGCGACGCGGTCTATGTGGAGCGGCTGATCGAGCCGGCGCGGCACCTGGAGGTTCAGGTGCTGGGCGACCGGGCCGGCGGTCTGACCCACCTTTGGGAGCGCGACTGCAGCCTGCAGCGGCGAAACCAGAAACTGGTGGAGATCGCCCCCAGCCCAAACCTGCCGCAGGCCCTGCGCAAAGACCTGATCGACGCCGCCCTGACCCTGGCCCGCGCCGCCGACTACGACAGCCTGGGCACCTTTGAGTTCCTGGTCGAGGGCGATCCCGCGAACGGCCGGTTCGTGTTCATCGAGGCCAATCCGCGCCTGCAGGTGGAGCACACGGTCACCGAGGAGGTCACCGGCGTCGACCTGGTGCGCGCGCAGATCGAGGTCGCCGCCGGGCGGACCTTAAGCGACCTCGGCCTCGCCGAACCGCCGGCCGCGACCGGCTACGCCATCCAGGCGCGGATCAACACCGAGACCATGGACGCGACCGGCGCCGTGCGGCCCACCGGCGGGATGCTGACGGTGTTCGAGCCGCCCTCGGGCCCAGGGGTGCGCATCGACGCCTGCGGCTACGCCGGCTACGCCACCAACCCGAACTTCGACTCCCTGCTGGCCAAGGTCATCGTCCACGACCGGGGGACGGATTTCGCCGCCGCCCTGGCCAGGACCGCCCGCGCCCTCGACGAATTCCGCATCGGCGGGGTGGAGACCAACCTGCCGATCCTGCGGGCGCTCCTGCGCCGGCCGGAGGTGGCGGCGGGCCAGGCGAACACCCGGCTGGTCGAACGCCGCATCGGTGAGCTGCTCGCCGCGGCGCCGGGAACGGCGAAGGTGTTCGAGGCCAGCGCGGCGGCGGCGGCCCCCTCCGCCCACGCCGCCCCGCCCGAAGGCGGCTTCGCCGCCAAGGCGCCGACCCAGGGGCTGCTGGTCGCGGTCTCGGTGGCGGTGGGCGATGTGGTGCGCCCCGGCCAGGCCCTGGCCGTGCTCGAGGCGATGAAGATGGAGCATCTGGTCGAGGCCGACCGAGGCGGCCGGGTGGTGGCGATCGTCGGCGCGGTCGGCCAGACCCTGTTCGAGGGCGAGCCGATCCTGTTCCTGACCCCGGAAGACGTCGAGGACGCCGGCGCCGACGCGGGCCAGGCCGTCGACCTGGACGCCCTGCGGCCGGACCTTACCGAGGCCCTGGCGCGGATCGGCATGGGGCTGGACGCCGGACGTCCCGAGGCGGTGGCCAAGCGGCGCAAGCTGAACATGCGCACCGCCCGCGAGAACGTGGAGGCCATCGTCGATCCTGGCAGTTTCATCGAATACGGCGCCCTGGCCATCGCCGCCCAGCGCCGGCGCCGGACGCTGGAGGACCTCACCCGCAACACCCCCGCCGACGGGCTGATCACCGGGGTCGGGGCGGTGAACGGCGACCTTTTCGGCGACGAGCGCGCCCGCTGCATGGTCCTGGCCTACGACTACACGGTGCTCGCCGGCACCCAGGGCAATCTGAACCACAAGAAGACCGACCGGATGATGGACCTGGCCGAGCGCGAGCGGCTGCCGATCATCTGGTTCGCTGAGGGCGGGGGCGGGCGGCCCGGCGACACCGACGGAGTGGGGGTGACCGGCCTCGATGTACCTAGCTTCCAGGCCTTCGCCCGGCTCAGCGGCCTGGCGCCGCGGATCGGCGTCGCCGCCGGGCGCTGTTTCGCCGGCAATGCGGTCTTCTTTGGCTGCTGCGACGTGACCATCGCCACCCGGGATTCCACCATCGGCATGAGCGGCCCGGCGATGATCGAGGGGGGTGGCCTGGGAGTCTACACCCCCGAGGAGGTGGGGCCTATCTCGGTGCAGGCGGCCAACGGCGTCGTCGATATCGTCGCCGACGACGAGGTCCACGCCGCCGACCTCGCCCGCAGGCTGATGGGCTATTTCCAGGGCGCCCTGCCGGACTGGGCCTGCGCCGACCAGCGGCGCCTGCGCCAGGCGATCCCGGAGAACCGCCTGCGGGTCTACGACATCCGCGCCCTGATCGAGGTCCTGGCCGACGGAGGCTCGGTGCTGGAACTGCGCCCGGCCTTCGGCAAGGGGATGATCACCGCCTTCGTCCGTATCGAGGGCCGCCCCATGGGGCTGATCGCCAACGATCCGCGCCACCTGGGCGGCGCCATCGATTCCGACGGAGCGACCAAGGCCTCGCGGTTCATGCAGCTCTGCGACGCCTTCGACGTGCCGATGCTGTCCCTCTGCGACACCCCCGGGTTCATGGTCGGGCCCGAGGCGGAAAAGACCGCCACCGTGCGCCACGGCTCGCGGATGTTCGTCACCGCCGGGGCGATGGCGGTCCCGATCTTCACGGTCGTTCTGCGCAAGGGCTACGGCCTGGGCGCCCAGGCCATGGCTGGCGGCACCTTCCCGGCCAGCTTCTTCATCGTCTCCTGGCCCACCGGCGAGTTCGGCGGCATGGGGCTGGAGGGGGCGGTGCGCCTTGGCTATCGCAAGGAGCTGGAGGCCGAGCCCGATCCGGCCGCCCAGAAGGCCCTCTTCGACACCCTGGTGGCGCGCAGCTACGAGCGCGGCAAGGCGATCAGCGTCGCCCAGGCCCTGGAAATCGACGCGGTGATCGACCCCTTGGACACCCGCGCCTGGATCGTGCGCGGGCTGAAATCGATGACCCCCCGGGTGCGGACGGGAGAGCGTCGGCGGTTCATCGACACCTGGTGACGGGCGCTGGGCCTAGGGCTGCGTCGGCAATCCCTGTAGCCAGTTGATCACCAGCGCCTCCAGGGCGATGCGGTGGTCGGACCAGCTGTGGTCGGTGGCGACGTGGACGGACTGGGGTTTTCCGCCGGCCGCCCTGATCTCCGCCAGCAGCTTGACCGAGTCGGCGGTGACGAAGTCGTCGCCGTAGAGCACCAGCAGGCGCCGGCCGACCAGCTTGGGGGCGGCCGCGGCGAAGGTCCATTCCGGCCCGTGCGCGGCCAGTTCGTCGGTCATGGTCTCGCCGGTCACCCCGGCGAGGGCCTCGCGATTGGAGTCCATGAAGGCGACGATCTGCGGCCGGGCGAATTTCGCCCCGATCCCGGCGTTTCCCATGTCGCCGGCGGAAATGATCACCGTGCCCAGCAGGTCCCTGTCATGGACCGTCGTCTCCACCGCCACCCAGCCGCCCATGCTGTGGCCGCCCAGGGCGATGCGATGCGGATCGACATTGAGGGCCTTGGCGTTGGCCGGATCGCGCAGGTAGGCCAGCACCGCGTCAGCGTCCTGAAGGTTCTGGGCGAAGCTGTAGCTGCCGGGGCTGCCCCAGGAACCCCGGTAGTTGAAGGTCACCACGTTCCAGCCGGCGCGGCGAACGGCCTGGGCCAGGTCGAGGTTCTTCTCGATCCCTGGCAGGCCGTGCATCAGGACGAACGTCGGGTGAGGGCCGGGGCCGGCGGCGATATAGCCGACGCCGTTGATCTTCACGCCCCCGGTGGGGATGTGAAGGGTCTCCAGCCGGGCCGGGAACTTGGCGTCGGGGGCCGGATCGGCGCCGATGGCGATGGGGATCGGCGTGGCGCTCTGGGCGGCGGCGAGGCCTGGGAGCGCCAGGGCGAAGGCCGTGGCGATCGAGAGGACGATCCGGCGCATGGCGGGCTCCTGGGTTGGCGGCGTTGACGATGCGATCTGTGGACCTAGCCCGCGGACTCGGTAAAGGCGGAATAGACCAGGGTCCTGAGCTCACGTCGGATCGGATAGGCCGACGACGGCAGCAGCTGGGTCATCAGGATGGCGATCAGATCCTCATGCGGGTCGATCCAGAAGAAGGTCGAGGCCGCCCCGCCCCAGGAGAGGTCGCCGGCGCTGGCTGGAATCAGGGTCGCGGCGGGGTCGATGGTGGTGGAAAAGCCGAGGCCGAAGCCCAGGCCCGCATAGGCAGCCTCGCTGAACATCGACTTGGACATGGTCGACAGGTCCTGGCCGCCCAGGTGATTGGCGCCCATCAGCTGGACGGTCTTGGGGCTGAGCAGCTGCACGCCCCCCGCCGAGCCGCCGCCCAGGGTCATCCTGCAGAATTTCAGATAGTCCGCCGCGGTGGAGACTAGGCCGCCGCCGCCGGAATAGAAGGTCGGGGGCTGCAGATAGCTGCTGGTGGTCGGATCGTCCTGCAGGGCCACCCCCTTGGGGCCGAGGCCGTAGCAGGCGGCGAGGCGGTCCGCCTTGTCCGCGGGCACGAAGAAGTCGGTGTCGTGCATCTCCAGGGGCTGCAGCAGGCGCTCGTGCAGGAAGGTCTGGAACGGCTTGCCGCTGATCCTGCCGATCAGGTAGCCGAGGATGTCGGTGGAGACCGAATAGTTCCAGGCGGTCCCCGGCGAGAACTCCAGCGGTACGCCAGCCAGGGCCGCGACCATGGTGTCCAGGGTCCCCTTGGTCTCCACCTCGCCCAGGCCCAGCTTGCGATAGGCGGCGTCGACGTTGGTGCGCTGCTGGAAGCCGTAGGTGAGGCCCGAGGTGTGGCGCAGCAGGTCGACGATCAGCATGGGCCGCACCGGCGGGGTGGTGCGGAAGGTCTCCATGAAGCCCCCGGCGTAGACCCCGAGGTTGGCCCAGTCTGGAATGTATTTCGAAACCGGATCGTCCAGGGCCACCAGCCCTTCCTCCACCAGCATCATGAAGGCGGCGCTGGTGATCGGCTTGCTCATCGAATAGATGCGGAAGATGGTATCCTCGCGCATGGGCGTTCCGCGCTCGGCGTCGGCGAGGCCGAGGGCCCGGAAATGCGCGATCTGACCGCGCCGGGCCACCAGGGTCAGCGCGCCCTTCAGCCGCCCGGTCTCCAGGTAACGGGTGCGCAGGTGGTCGTCGATCCGCGACAGACGTTCGGTGGACAGGCCGACGGCTTCGGGGGATTTGGGCATGGATACTCCTGCGAGGCGAATTTCGAATGTATGCTTAGAACATCTGACCGCTTCCGCGCCCGCAACCCTAAAAGCGTCGGCGCGTTGCGCGGTTGATACAGCAAACGTTGCAACGGCGAGATATCCGTGGCGCATTGGCGCCTTAGACGGGCGCCATAGGTAATTCCCGCGACTGCGACGCGATGGGTCGGCCAGCCGAGGCTACGCCCGCGTCCGCCTCAGGAGGTCTGATGAGTGAGCCGAATTCGGGCCTGACGCCCGGTGGTCTTGGCGGCTATAGAGCGCCCCCACCCCGCGTGCGGCCGCTCTGGCGCACTCTGATGTGGATCCTCGTCGCGGTGCTGGCGGTGCTGGCGATTGCGTGGGCGGTCACGCCGCACGGCGCGGCGGCCGGCAAACGTGGTGGCGGCGCCGGCGGCGGGCGACGTCCCCCGACCGTGGTCGGCCTGGCCGTTGCGACCCCCGGCGACATGCCGATCCAGCTGAGCGGCCTGGGCACGGTCACCTCCCGGGCCAGCGTGGTGGTGCGCACCCGCATCGCCGGCACCCTGACCAAGGTCTATTTCCGCGAGGGTCAGATGGTCCGCGAAGGCGACCCCCTGGTGGAGGTGGATGCGCGACCCTACGCCATCGCCCTGGCCCAGGCGCAGGCGCAGCTGCTGCGCGACCAGGCCTCCCTGGCCTCGGCGCGGGTGGACTTGAAGCGCTACCAGACCCTGAAGGCCCAGGACTCCATCGCCGGCCAGACCCTCGACACCCAGGCCGCCCTGGTCAAGCAGGACGAGGGCACCGTGGCGGCCGACGAGGCCACGGTCGCCAACGCCCGCCTCAACCTCGCCTATTGCCGTGTCACCGCCCCGGTCACCGGCCGGGTCGGCCTGCGCCAGGTAGACGCCGGAAACTACGTCTCCACCAGCGACACCAACGGCCTGGTCAACATCACCCAGATCGACCCCATCGACGTGGTCTTCACCCTGCCCGAGGACGCCGTCCCGCAGGTGAGCGCGCGGATCGCGTCCGGCGCCGTCCTGCCTGTGACCGCCCTCGACCGCACCGGCGGCACGGCGCTCAGCCAGGGCAGCCTGTCGACCCTCGACAATGAGATCGACACCTCCACCGGCACGGTCAAGGCCAAGGCCGCCTTCAGCAATCCCAGCGGAACCCTGTTCCCCAACCAGTTCGTCAATGTGACGCTGCTGGTCGACACCATGCGGGGCGTCATCATCGTGCCGGCCACGGCGGTGCGCCATGGCTCTAAGGGCGACTATGTCTATGCGGTGCAGTCCGACCCCCTTGAGGGCGACACCGCCAAGGTCGAGATGGTCAAGGTCGGCCCGACCGTGGGCGAGCGCACCGCCATCCTTTCCGGCGTCCAATCGGGTGAGCGGGTGATCACCGACGGCGGCGACCGGCTGAGCGACGGCGCCACCGTGCTGCTCCCCGGCCAGAAGCCCCCAAGCTTCGGCCCGCAAAAGAAACCCGGCTTCTTCAGCTGGCTCGGCGGCCTGTTCGGCAAGAAGCCGGCGGCGGCGGGCGCCGCGGCCGGCGGCGGCCAGGCCGCGGCCTCGGGCGGCGACCAGGCTTCCGCTGGAGGCGGTGGCAATGGTGGTGGCAGCGGCGGCGGCGGCGGCGGTGGTCGCGGCCGGATGCAGGCGATGATCGCCCAGCTGGGCCTGGATCCGGCGCAGCAGGCCAAGGCCACGGCGATCTTCGCGCAGGCGCGCGAAAAGGCGCAGGCCGCCAACGGCGACCCCGCCGCGCGGCACGCGGCGATGAAGGCGGCCATGGACCAGCTCCAGGCCATCCTCACCCCCGCCCAGAAGGCCAAGCTGGCCGACCTGCGCGCGGCCGGCGCGGCGGCGGGCGGAACCCCGCCGGGGGCTCCGACGACGACCACCACCAGCGAGCCCGCCCAGTCGGCGACGCCTGGACCCTCCGCGCCCCCCCCCGGCTCCAACGCCGCGGCCAACGCCCAGGTCCAGACCACCAACGCGCCGCCCAGCGGCGGCGCGCCGGGCGGTGGCGGTGGCGGCCGGATGCAGAAGATGATCGACGACCTGGGTCTCGACGCCGGCCAGCAGGCCAAGGCCGCCGCGATCTTCGCCGAGGCCCGTCAGAAGGCCGTCGCCTCGGGCGGCGATCCGGACGCGCGCCGGGCGATCATGCACGACGCCTTCACCAAGCTCGAAGCGATCCTGCGGCCCGACCAGAAAGCCAAGCTCGACGCCCTGCGCGCCCAAATGCGGGGTGGGCAGGGGGGCGGCCAGGGCGGGGGCGGGTGATCGCATGACGCCGACAAGCGTTCCTTCGCCCCTCCGCATGGGCCAGGGACCGGGTAAGGGCGCGGCCCGCCAGCGAGCCGTCGCATGAATCCGTCCCGCCCGTTCATCATGCGCCCGGTGGCGACGTCGCTGCTGATGGCGGCGATNNGCCCTGCCCGAGGTCGACTACCCGACGATCCAGGTGCAGACCTTCTATCCTGGCGCCAGTCCGGAAGTGATGACCTCCACGGTCACCGCCCCGCTGGAGCGCCAGTTCGGCGAGATGACCGACCTGAAGCGGATGTCCTCGATCAGTTCGGGGGGCGCCTCGGTCATCACCCTGCAGTTCAACCTNNCTGGATATCGCCGAGCAGGAGGTGCAGGCGGCGATCAACGCCGGCTCCAGCCTGCTGCCGGCCGACCTGCCCGGACCGCCCATCTACGCCAAGGTCAACCCGGCCGACGCTCCGGTCATGACCCTGGCGGTGACCTCCAAGAGCCTGCCGCTGACGCAGGTCGAGGACATGGCCGACTCGCGCATCGCCCAGAAGATCTCCCAGATCGGCGGCGTCGGCCTCGTCAGCATCAGCGGCGGCCAGCGGCCGGCCGTGCGGGTCCAGGCCAATACCGACGCCCTGGCCAAGTATGGCATGACCATGGAGATCCTCAGGACGGCCATCGCCAACGCCAACGCCAATGGCGCCAAGGGCACCTTCGACGGCCCCACCCGCGCCTTCGCCATCGACGCCAACGACCAGCTCGCCGGCCCGGCCGACTACGAGAACCTCGTCGTCGCCTACAAGAACGGCTCGGCGATCCGGCTCAAGGACGTGGCCCATGTGATCAACGGCTCGGAGAACACCAAGCTCGGCGCCTGGTGGAACACCACCCCTGCGGTGATCCTCAACGTCCAGCGCCAGCCCGGCGCCAACGTCATCACCACCGTCGACGAGATCAAGAAATCCCTGGTGAGCATCGAGGCCGACATGCCCCAGGGCGTGAAGGTGCAACTGCTCACCGACCGCACCACCGGCATCCGCGCCTCGGTCAGCGACGTGGAGTTCGAACTGGTGCTCGCCGTCGCCCTGGTGGTGCTGGTGATCTTCCTGTTCCT
>PLSW01000141.1 GCA_003165275.1 Caulobacteraceae bacterium | reverse complement strand
GGCGTGCTGAAGGAGGCCTCGTCGAGCCGCTCGGCCGAAGCGATGCGGGCCTTGGCGGCCTCGATATAGATGTCGTCGCGCTCACAACCGATGAAATGGCGGCCGAGCTTTTTGGCGACCGCGCCGGTGGTGCCCGAGCCGAAGAAGGGATCGAGCACGACATCGCCGGCATTGGTGGCGGCGAGAAGAATGCGCGTCAGCAGGGCCTCGGGCTTTTGCGTCGGGTGGGTCTTGCGGCCGTTGGAATCCTTCAGCCGCTCGCCGCCGGTGCAGATCGGAAACAGCCAGTCGGAGCGAAGCTGGCAATCCTCATTGCCGGCTTTGAGCAGCTCGTAATTGAAGCGGTAGTTCTTGGCGTTCTGATCCTTCGCGGCCCAGATCAGCGTTTCATGCGCATTGGTGAAGCGCCGGCCGCGAAAATTCGGCATCGGGTTGGTCTTGCGCCAGACGATGTCGTTCAAGATCCAGAAGCCCTGATCCTGTAACAGGGAGCCGACGCGGAAGATGTTGTGATAGGAGCCGATGACGAAGAGCGTCGCGTCCGGCTTCATCACCCGGCGCACCGCTTCGAGCCATGACGCCGTGAAGGAATCATAATGGGCGAAGCTGGCGAATTTGTCCCAATCGTCGTCCACGGCGTCGACGAGGCTCTGGTCCGGCCGCGACAGGCTCGATTCGAGCTGTAGATTATAGGGCGGATCGGCGAAGACGAGATCGACGCTGGCGGCGGGCAAGCGCGCCAGCTCGGCGAGGCAATCGCCGACGAGGATCTGGTTCAGCGGCGGAGCGGCGCCGACAGCCGCCGGAAAGGGCGCTCGCTTCGGCGACGTCCCCGTACGCAGAACCTTAATCGGGGAAGTGGCGCCGTTGGCGAGCGTTGCCGCTCCGGCGGATGCTGGACGCATGATTAAAAACCGCTACGCAAGTGACGGTCTTTGTTTACCTTGATCAAGATGAAGGGCGCGTTACGGAGGGGGCGCCGGGCCTGTCCCGTTTTTGGACGGCGCTTCTCTACACCGCCTCTAGTACGCGCGTCTGCCGCCATGCGCCGAAGGCGAAGACGCCGACGCCGAGCCAGATGAAGGCGAAGGATAGGGCGCGCATCGGCGTCAGCGATTCGCCGAAAGCGACGCCGAGCGCAAACTGAAGGGTCGGCGCGATGAACTGCAGAAAGCCGACCGCGCTCAGGGCGAGCCGGCGCGCGGACCAGGCGAAGAGGGCGAGCGGAACCACCGTAGCCGGGCCTGCCGCCATCAGCAGCAGCGTCGCAGCGGCGCCGGCGCCGAGATGGCCGGCGCCGCTCGCCTGCAGATGCAGCACGTAGACGAGGGCGGGGAGGGTGAGATAGGCGCATTCGATGAAGAGGCCCGTCTGCGCGTCGGCCTTCGCCTGCTTGCGCAGGATGGCGTAGATGCAGAAGGTGGTGGCGAGGCTGAGCGAGATCACGGGGATCGCGCCAAGCGCTGCGGTCTGAATGGCGACGCCGATGGTGGCGAAGCCGACGGCGATCTTGCCGGCGCGGTCCATCCGTTCGCGAAACAATAGCGCGCCGGCGGCCATGTTCATCAGCGGATTGATGTAATAGCCAAGGCTCGCCTCGATGACGTGGCCGGCGTTCACCGCCGCGACATAGATCGTCCAGTTGCAGAGAATGGCGAGTGTCGAGAGCGCGAGGATGCCGAGCGTTTTCGGGCGCCGCAGAACCGCCGCGACATGGCCGCCCTGCCGCGCGAGCAGGACGAGCGCGCCCGCCCAGGGCGCCGCCCAAAGGGCGCGATTGGCGACCATCTCGAAAGATCCGACGCCGAACGCGGCCAGCAGGTGAAAATAGAGCGGCAGAATGCCCCAAAGCACGTAGCAGGCGATGCCGGCGAGATAAGCCTGGCGGCTGTCCGGCGCGGGGCTCGAAATCATCGGAGGGGGCGCCTTCGCGGCCGGAATTGCGGAATGAAGTCAGACCCGCGTTTCATTACGTCCGGCGGCGGCCGGAGCCAAATCACGTGGGCGGGAGATTTGCCGAATTTGCGCGGATCGTCCAGCTCCGCGAAGGCGCATCTTTGGCGGGCATTCCGGTCGCGCCGCATCTGCGGAGTCGGCCGCGCACGGAAGCGCGCCACATGCGACGCGCGCTGCGCCCTTGGCGTCAAATCATTCCAGCAACGATTCAGCTTGCGGCTGTCTTGTCGCGTTGAGCTGCCGGATCGGCGCAGTCGAGGTTGCTGGCGTTCGGCGCGGGCGCCCCATGCGCGAAGGCGGCAAGGCAAAAATCAACCATGTCATCCAGCGTCGGCTCGGGTTCTTGCGCGCCTTCCGCCAAATGGTGGGGATGCCAGAACCGGATGCTGGCGCTGCGCATGATGGTCGCCGCGCGCTCGCAATCGCCGACGGCGAAAACCCCATCGCGATTGCCTTGGGAGATGATTTCGCGGAGCTGCTTGGTGAGCTTTTGAATGTGCGCGCGGGCGATGGTCCAGTTCTCGCTGAACGCCCTCTCAAGCAGATCATGCAACTTGCGATCGGAGATGAATCGCTGCTCGTTGGCCGCTTCCATCCCGGCCAGCAACGCCCGCAATTTCTCGCGCGCCGGCTCCGAACTCTCGACGATGCTGTCGCCGACGGCCTCCGTCAGGCCAAGAAGGCGGCGTCCCACCGCTTCGTTAATCTCGGCCTTCGCCGCGTAGAAGCGGTAAACGTTGGCGGGCGACATGCGCAATTCCCGGGCGATATCGGCTATCGTCGTTTTTTCGAACCCAATCTCGGAGAACAGGCGCTCGGCGACAGAGAGGATATTGAGGTGGGTTTCCGGCGGGTGTTTCATTTAGTCTCCTCACGGACCAGATCAAGCGTTATGTCGCTCAAGTCGGCCTACCCGGAAGAAGCTTCGCTTCGCGCTTTGGCTAAACTGTGCGTCGTTCTGCTGCTTCCGCCGATTTTTTTTTCGACGGCATAAACTATATCGCCGCTTGATCATTGTGACAAAATTATCAGTCATTCCGCTTCTATCATTAACCTTAATCAATACCTAATTCCACCGTGTTATTTAGTGTCGTCAAGTGTCGGCGCGTATATGAATACAGTCGACACCTCATATCTCTCAGCGCTGTTTTCAGGTCGGCGGCGCGTTGCCTTGGCGGCGATCTCCCGGCGAGAAAACCGATACTAAAGTGATTGCTTAATCGTTTGCGCCATGATAGTTAAGTGTATGATTAACCAATCCGCTGCGCTCGACCTCACCTTTCATGCCCTCGCAGATCCGGCGCGGCGGGCGATGCTCGAGCGGCTGTCGCGGAGCCCCGCCTCGGTCAGCGAGCTTGCGCGTCCGCTCGCCATGTCGCTGCCGGCGGTGATGCAGCATCTCTCCATACTGGAGGGCTCAGGACTGGTGGTTTCGCAAAAAATCGGCCGGGTGCGGACCTGCCGGATCGAACCGAAGGCGATCAGCCTCGCCGAGCAATGGATCAACGCGCGTCGCGGCGAGTGGGAGCGACGGCTCGATCGGCTCGGCGGCTACCTTGAAGAATTGAATGCCAAAGGAGATGGCGATGGCTCAGGCGAATGAGTTGAAGACAGGCGCACCGCCTGAACTGGTGATTGCACGCAGCCTTGCGGCGCCGCGTGCCCTGGTGTTCAAGGCGTGGAGCAGCGCGGAGCATGTCAAGCGCTGGTTCTGTCCGGAGAGTTATAGTGTGCCCGAGGCGACGATCGATTTCCGCCCCGGCGGCGTCTTCGACGTCTGCATGCGCTCGCCAGAGGGACGGGACTTCTGGTCTAGAGGCGAATATATCGAGATCGCGGCGCCGGAGCGGCTCGTGTTCCGCACCGGGATCGCGGTCGGCGCCGAGCAGAAATTCAACGCGCACACCACCGTCACCTTCAGCGACGAAGGGGTCGGAACCCGCATCATCGTGCGCCAGATCTATGAAGTTTTCGACCCCGCCTTCCTGTTTGCGATCGAGGGCGCCCCCGAGGGCTGGCGCACGACGCTCGACAAACTGGAGCGCGAGGTGGCGCGCATCAAGACCGCGGAGAACCGATCCGTCGTGCACGCCTCTTTTACGCTGGAGCGAACCTATGACGCCTCGCCCGCGCAAGTGTTTCGCGCGCTGACCGACATGGCGGCCAAGGCGCGCTGGTTCAGCGGCGGCGACGGCTATGAGATTGTTGAGCGCGAGATGGATGTTCGCCCGGGCGGACGCGAATGCCTCAAGGGGCGCTGGTCGAGCGGCGTCACCACGCATTTCGAGGCGATCTATTTCGACGTGATCCCGAACGCGCGCCTCGTCTACGCCTATGAGATGCACCTCGACGACCGCAAGATCTCGGTCTCGCTGGCCACCATCGAGCTTGAGCCGGCTGGCGCCGGCACGCGATTGGTGGTGAATGAACAAGGCGCCTTTCTCGACGGCTATGACGACGCCGGCTCGCGCGAGCGCGGGACAGAATTTCTGCTCGACCGGCTGGGCGCCTCGCTAAAGGGCTAAGCGTCCGCGCTGCTTCACGCGGGCAGGACCGGCAGCAGCAGGCGCGACGCGCTGTAGATGGTGTTGACGCTTGCCTCGCGGACTGAGACGTGGGTGAAGCCCATGATCGTCGGCGCGTCGTCCAGTTCGTCCGCCGAGGCGAGGACGAGGCGCAGCCGGCGCCCGGCGGCGATGCGGCGGGCGTTCGGGACCATTGGAATCCGATAAGCGACGCGCTGTCCGAGCGGAATGGCGACGGGTTCGCGGCAATCGAGCGCGGGCGCGCCGGGCGCGCTCGCCGCCTCATCGACGCGCGACAGGGCGGCGCGCAGCCAGCCGGCGGTGATCGCCGACGGTTCTCCCTCTGGAGCGACGTCATAGAGCACGGCGATCCAGCCCGTATCGAGCGCGGTGATGATCGCTTCGAGTTCAATCTCGATATCGCCGGCGAAGTCGAAGTCGGCGGCGAGGGGCGCCGTCTCCCAGCTGAGCGAGGACGGCAGTGCGGGCGGGTTTGCGTTGGCGGGACGACCCGAATCGGCGGGCATGTAGAGGTATGATCTCGCTCCGGCCTCGCCCTCCTGCTCGGCAAGCGACCCGTCGGCGCGCAGCGCGAAGGCGGTCAACCTGCTCTCGGCCGGCGGCCATGTTTCAGCGGTCCGCCAGCCCTGCGCGCCAGGCAGCACATAGCGGATCGGCGGCCCATCCATGATCCCGGTATCGCGCCCCTTAAGCCAATGGTCGTACCAGGCCAGCGCCTCGTAATGCAGGCTCTCCCACGGCCACGACAGGCCGGCGGGCGGCAGCAGGGCGACGCGCACGTTCGGGTTGTGCGCCAGCGCCTTCAGGGCGCCGAACGTCGAGGGCAGGTGCATCGGGACATTCTCCCAGTCGCAGCCGAGATAGACCGGGATATCGACGCGCCCGAGACGGGCGCGCATGTCGCGCGCGTCCCAGAACGCATCATGCGTCGGATGCTCGACGGCGACCTCGCGCCAGAGGCGCCCGAACGGCTCTTCGGCATAATGGGCGTGGATGAGGTTCTTCAGAACGGCGACGATCGCCTCGCCGTTGAGACGCCCAAGCCGCTCGTGGATAGCCGGGACGGCGAGGATATGCCGGATGATGTTGAAGCGCTCCTTATGCCAGAACTGCGGGTCCTTCCCGGCCATCACGCCGACGGCTGGAAGCCACGCGGAAATGAAGCCGGCGTTGAGCAGTCCATGATGCCAAACGACCTCGAAGACGTCGTCGGTTGCGGCGACCGGAAATATCGCCTTGAGATGGGGCGGTCGCTCGACCGCGGCGGCGAGCTGCGCCATGGCGAAATAGCTAATGCCGAGCATGCCGACATTGCCGTCGCACCAAGGCTGTGCGGCGACCCATTCGACGAGATCGAAAAGGTCGTCGCGCTCCTGCTGGTCGAGAAGGGTCCAGACGCCGTCCGAGCCGCCGGTTCCGCGGGCATTGGCGATGATCTGGGCATAGCCGCGCGGGACGAAGAAATCGGTGGCGCCCGCTTCGATGAAGCCGAGCGGCGCGCCGAGATCCTGGATTTGGCGGGGATAGCAGGAAAAGGAGATCAGCGCCGGAAATCGGCCGTCGGCGTCGGGCTGGTAGAGGTCGGCCCGCAGCGTCGCGCCGTCCCGGACCGTGATCCCGATGTCGTTGGTGCGCCTGACGGCGAACCGCGCCTCGCTCAGGGAGCGGTAATCGCGGCCCGTCGTCTGCGGACCGTTGAGGCGTCGCTGCCCCGGCTCGACGCCTGCCGCCTTGACGTCCATGGCTTGTCTCCCGCTAAATCATGCGCCGTGAGGAGCCGAGCAGAATTTCGGCGCTTCGCCAAGGCGAAATCCTGAATTTTCAGGGATCACCGGAGCAGGCGCGCCAGCACGGCGTCGGCGACGCGGCCATAGGGCGGGCGCAGCAGGCTGGCGAGGTTCCAATTCGCCTGCTCGAAAACACCCTTGGCGTGGGAGAGGGCTTTAAAACCTTCTTCGCCGTGGTAGGCGCCCATGCCGCTAGCGCCGACGCCGCCGAACGGCAGGTCGTCGATGGCGTAATGCATCACCGTATCATTGATGGTGACGTTGCCGCTTGTCGTGCGCTCCAGAATCTTGCGCCGCGCGGGGCCATCTTCGCCGAAGACATAGAGCGCCAGCGGGCGCGGGCGGGCGTTGACATAGGCGATCGCCTCGTCGACGTTGCGATAGGCGATGAGCGGCAGGAGGGGGCCGAAGATCTCCTCCTGCAGGATGCGCATCTCGGGTGTGGCGTCGAGGACAAGCGCGGGCGTGAGCTTCTGACCGTTGGCGGCGTCCGCAGCGCCGATCTCGACGATGCGCGCGCCTTTCGCGCTTGCGTCCGCGATCAACCCTTCGAGCCGGGCGTGATGATGCGCATTGACGATTGCGGCGAAGGCGGGGTCCGCAGCGCCGCCAGGATAGAGCCTCAAAGCAGCGGCCTTAAACGCGGCGATGAAAGGCACGATGTCGGCCTCGCGCAGTAGCGCGTAATCCGGGGCGATGCAGGTCTGGCCGGCATTGGCGAGCTTGCCGGCGGCGATGCGCGCGGCGGCGCGCTCCAGCGGGAAACCCGGCTCCACGATGGCCGGCGATTTACCGCCAAGCTCAAGGGTCACCGGAACGAGATGATCGCTCGCCGCGCGCATCACGGCGCGGCCAACGGCCGTGCTGCCGGTGAAGATCAGATGATCGAAGGGGAGCGCGGAAAAAGCCGCGCCGACCTCCGGGCCGCCGGTTGCGACGGCGACCTGCTCCTCGGCGAAGGTTTCGCCCAGCATGGCGGCGAGAAGCTCGGTCGTCTTCGGGGTGAATTCGGAGGGCTTGATCATCGCCCGGTTGCCCGCCGCCAGCACCCCGGCCAGGGGGGCGAAGGTCAGGTTCACCGGGAAGTTCCAGGGGCTGATGATCCCCACCACCCCCTTGGGCTGGAAGCGCACCTCGGCGCGGGCGCCGAAGAGGCCGAGGATCGGCGGCGTGGTCTTGCGCCGTTCGGGGCGCATCCAGCGCCGAAGGTGATCCTTGGCGTGCCTGAGCGGGCCGATGGAGCCGGAGACGTCGGTCAGGGCGGTGGCGTCCCGGGACCGGGCGCCGAAATCGGTGTTCAGCGCGTCCTCGATGGCGGCCCGATTGTCGACCAGCAGGGCGATGCAGCGGTCGAGGCGATCGACGCGCTGTTCGGCCGTCGGCGCCCCGTCCCGCAGGTGCGCGGCCTTTTGCCGCTGCAAAATCCCCTGCATTTCAGCGAGGTCCGCAGGGGCTTCGGTGGCGGCTTTTTTGCTGGCGGCGGCCATGGCGTTGAATCTCCTCGGTTCGTTGCGAATGAGGATGGTCCTCCGCATTGGTTTCGGCAAGCGGGGTAAAGCGTCGCCTTAACCGCTCGTTTCACCCTGTCGCAGTAGATTTGCGGTGTCTCGGGGCCACCCGATGAAGGCGGGAGTAGTCATGTCCGGCGACGTGGACACAAAATTGCGCGGCCCGACGGCCTTTGAGCTTTCTCGGAAGGTCATGGACGACCTGGAACTTCGGGGCATGGCCCCGACGCCGGTCAACTATGAACTGTGGACACACTATCTGGGTCATCCCGGCGGCGCCCTGGCCCAGGAGATCGAACGGCTGCTCGGCGAAGGCGAGACCATCACCGACACGGTGGCCGACTCCCTGGCCTCGACCCACCTGCCCCGCGCGCGCCTGACCGACCAGATCCGCGAAGCCGGCGAGAAGTTGAACCGCGAATTGGACGCCGTCGCCGTGGCGATCAAGCAGGCGCAGAAGTCCAGCGAGGTCTACGGCGAGACCCTGGCCGTGGCCGGCAACGACCTGGACGCGCGCCTGGATCCCTCCGACGTCAAGCAGCTGGTGCAGACCCTGTCGGCCGCCACCCGCATCATCCAGCGCGAGAACCAGTCGCTGGAACTGCGGCTGGACGCCTCCACCGCCGAGGTCGGCCGCCTGCGCGACCGACTGGAGCAGGTGCGCCGGGACGCCTCCACCGACGCCCTGACCAAGCTCGCCAACCGCAAGGGCTTCGACGACGAGATCGACCGGGTCTGCGCCCAGGCCGAGATCGACGGCGCGGCCTTGTCCCTGGCGGTGATCGACATCGACCATTTCAAGAAGTTCAACGACACCTGGGGCCACCAGACCGGCGACCAGGTGCTGCGCTACGTGGCCGGGGTCATCGCCCGGATGGCGCCACAACCAAGGTTCGCCGCCCGCTACGGCGGCGAGGAATTCGCCATGATCTTCCCGCGGGAGGAGACGGCCAAGGTGGTGGAGACCCTGGAATCCATCCGCCAGGAGGTGGCGTCTCGCCAGCTGAAGCGGCGCTCCACCAACGACGACCTGGGGACGATCACCATCTCCTCGGGCCTCGCCGAATGGCGGTCCGGCGACACCACCGACGACCTCGTCGGCCGGGCCGACGCGGCCCTCTACGCTTCCAAGCACGCCGGCCGAAACCGGGTCACCGTGGCGGACCAGACGTCCAAGGCGGCCTAGCCACCAAAGGCCTTGTTCAGCTCGCCCCCCGGCGCTCCGTCCGCCAGCGGCGAAAGGTCCCCCGCCGCCAGGGCGCGGGCCGCCCTCAGGAAGCCGCCGAAGGCCGCGCGGGTGAGCGCGCCGCCGACGCTGGCCCGGCGCACGCCGAGGTCGGCCAGCATCCCCAGCTGCGGTCCCGCGGCGCCGACCAGCACATTCACCGGCAGGGGCGCGACCGCCCTCACCACGGCGGCGATCTCCTCGGCGGTCGACAGCCCCGGCGCATAGAGGCAGTCCGCGCCCGCCTCGGCGAAGGCGGTGAGGCGGGCGATGGTGCGGGCCAGGTCGCGCTCGCCGACGAGAAAGCCTTCGCAGCGGGCCACCAGCAGGGTCTCGCCCCCAGCGGCGTCGATGGCGGCCTTGGCGGCGCGGATTCGCTCGACGGCCTGGACGTCGTCATAGAGGGGCGTCGCCGCGCCTCGGCGGCTGTTTTCGATGGACAGGCCGGCGATCCCCGTCGCCACCGCCCTGGCCACATGGGCCGCGACCGCTTCCGGATCGTCCGCGAAGCCGCCCTCGAAGTCCGCGTTCACCGGCAGGTCCGTGGCCGCGTTCAGGGCCGCAAGGTGGGCCAGCACGTCGTCCAGGGTGATCTGGTTGTCCGCCTTGCCCAGGGACCAGGCCAGGCCGGCGCTGGTGGAGGCCAGGGCCTTGAAGCCCAGCTGCTGCAGCAGCTTGGCGGTCCCCGCGTCCGAGGGATTGGGGATCACAAAGAAGCCTTCGGCGTGGAGCGCACGGAAGACCTTGCGCTTATCGGAGGCGGTGACGGTCATGAGGGGGCTCCGGACTCTTTGAAGGACAGGATACGCGGCTTACCCGACACCGGCTTGCCGAATCCGGCCGCCTATTTCGGCCTCGCCCGTAGCATTCAACACCCGCTCATCCCCGCGAAGGCGGGGACCCAGGAGACTGGCCCCGGGCCCGCGGGCGATCGCCTGGGTCCCCGCCTTCGCGGGGATGAGCGGAATCTTTCAAGCGGATCAGACCACGCCCGCCCCTACTCCGCCGCCCCCGCCGGTACGATCGTCACGCTCTCCCCACACCCGCAGGCGTCGGTCTCGTTGGGATTGTGGAACACGAACCGGCTGGCCAGCTTGGTCGTCTCGTAGTCGATCTCCGAGCCGATCAGGAACAGCACCGCCTTGGGCTCGATCAGGATGGTCACCCCCTTGTCCTCGACCACCTCGTCCAAGGGGGCGGCGGCGTCGGCATATTCCAGGATGTATTCCTGACCCGCGCAGCCGCCGTTCTTCACCCCCACCCGCAGGCCGGCATAGGGCTTTTCGGCCTTGGCCATGATCTCGCGCACCCGCTCGGCCGCCCGCTCGGTCAGGGTGACGACCTTGGGGCGCGGGCGGCGGGCGCGGGGGGGCGGGGTGGCTTGGATTTCCATGGTCAGAACATATTCAGCTGCAGCTTGGCCTCGTCGGACATCCGCGAGGGATCCCAGGGCGGGTCGAACACCAGGGCGACCGTACAGGACCTGATGTCCGGGATGGTCAGCACCGCGTCGCGCACCCAGTCGGGCATTTCACCGGCCACCGGGCAGCCGGGGGCGGTGAGGGTCATGTCGATGGCCACGTCCTTGTCGTCGGAAACGTCGACCTTGTAGATCAACCCGAGCTCATAGATGTCGACGGGGATCTCCGGGTCGAACACGGTCTTGAGCGCGTCGACCAGCTTGTCGGTCAGCACGTTCAGCTCGTCCTGGCTCAGGGCGCTGACTTCCCCAATGGCTTGGGTGTCGGCGGGGGCGGTGGTTGCGGCGGGGCTGGCGTCGTCCATGGCGATCTTCAGACTATCCGAAAAAGGTTTGCGCCCGGGTCAAGGCGTCGACGAAAACGTCGGCCTCTTCCAGGGTGTTATATAGGGCGAATGAGGCGCGAACGCTCGCGGTGACGCCGAAACGGCGCATGAGCGGCTCGGCGCAATGGGTCCCGGCGCGGACGGCGACGCCGTAGCGATCCAGCACCTGGGCGATGTCGTGGGGGTGGGCGCCGGCGACGGTGAAGCTGAAGATGGCCCCCTTGCCCGGCGCGGTCCCGATCTCGGCGATGCCGTTCACCCCCGCCAGCCGCTCTTTCACCCGATCGTAGAGGGCGTGTTCGTGGGCGGCGATGGCGGCGCGGTCGAGCCCCGACAGCCAGTCGATGGCCGCGCCCAGGCCGATGGCCTCCAGGATCGGCGGGGTGCCGGCCTCGAACCGGTGCGGCGGCTCGGCGTAGGTGACAGCCTCCAGGGTGACAGTGTCGATCATCTCCCCGCCTCCCTGGTAGGGCGGCAGGGCGGCGAGGCGTTCGGCCTTGCCGTAGAGCACGCCGACCCCGGTGGGGCCGTAGAGCTTGTGGGCCGAGAAGACGTAGAAGTCGGCGTCCAGAGCCCGCACATCGACGGCCTGGTGGACCACCGCCTGGCAGCCGTCGAGGAGCACAGGGACCCCCGCCGCGTGGGCGATGGCGATGATCTCCGCCGCCGGGTTCACCGTGCCCAGGACGTTGGACATGTGGCTCACCGCCACCATCCGGGTGCGCGGGCCGATGAGGTCCGCATAGGCCGCCATGTCCAGCCGGCCGTCGTCGGTGACCGGGATGAACCGCAACACCACGCCGGCGCGCTCGCGCAGGAAATGCCAGGGGACGATGTTGGCGTGGTGCTCCATTTCAGAAAGCACGATCTCGTCGCCGGGGTTCAGGGACTGGCCGAAGGATGAGGCGACCAGGTTGATGGCCTCGGTGCCGCCCTTGGTGAACACGATCTCGGCAGCGCTTTCGGCATTTATGAGGGCGCGGACGCTTTCCCGCGCCTTTTCATAGGTTTCCGTCGTTTCGTTCGCGAGCGTATGCAGGCCCCGATGGACGTTGGCGTAGCTGTTCTCCATCGCCCAGGTCATCGCCTCGATCACCGCCCGCGGCTTCTGGGCGGAGGCCGCGCTGTCGAGATAGACCAGCGGCTTGCCNNCCCGAAGGGCCGGATGAGGGGGCGCGCCGGCGATTGCGGCGGCGCGTCGACACCGCGGCGGAGGGGCCGGCGAGACCCCTCATCCGTCCGCTTCGCGGCCACCTTCTCCCGCAAGGGGAGAAGGCCTCTGGATTGACCGGGCCGCACGATCATCATCCCGCCCTCCCCAGCCGCGCCGCGACCCACGCGCGGGCCACATCCCGCGCGCCGTCGTGCTCGATCCGGTCAACCACAGCGCCGACGAAGGCCTCGGTGAGCATCGCCCGCGCCTCGGCCTCCGGCATCCCTCGAGCCTGGGCGTAGAACAGCGCCTCCTCGTCCAGGGCCCCCACCGTATTGCCGTGGGCGCAGGCGACGTCGTCGGCGTAGATCTCCAGCTCCGGCTTGGCGTCCACCTCGGCGCGGTCGGAGAGCAGCAGGGCGTGGTGGCCCATCCGCGCGTCGGTCTGATCGGCGCCCTCGCGGACGATGATCCGCCCCTGGAAGACGGCGCGGGCGGCCCCCTGGACGGCGCCCTTGGTCAGCTGGTCGGTGGCGCCGCCGGGGCCGGCGTGGACGACCTCGCTGGTCAGGTCGGCGTGGCGGGGACCGTCCAGCAGATAGACGCCGTCCAGCCGCACAGTGGCGCCGCCGCCGGAATGGCTCACCCGGGTTTCGGCGCGCTGGCGCCTGGCGCCCGATGTCAGCGTGGTCTGGGCGAGGCGGCTGCGGGGCGAGAGGGAGATATCCGCCGCGCCGACGGCAACCGCGTCGGCGGCCTCGTCGATCAACACCAGGCGTTCAAGGCCGGCGCCCTCGCCCAGCGTGAGATCAATGGCCGTATCGGTCACATAGGCCCCGTCCGCGCCCTCGTGGCTCTCCAGCAGGGTCAGGGCCGCGCCGGGCTCCAGGACCACGCTCAGGGCCGCCTGGTGCGCCCCCTGGGCGGCCTGGGACACGAAGCGAAGGCGCAGGGTGCGCGGCGCGCCGGCGTCGATGCGCACGGCGCCCTCGCCCGTCAGCCGCCGGCCATTCAGGAACACGATCTCCTCGCCGCCCAGGCTGTCGAACGGCCCGGCGCCCAGCCGCGCCGCATCCCCCGGCGGCGAGGCCGGCGGCATGATCCGGATCAGGCCGCGCAGATCCGTCCAGCGCCAGTCCTCGTCCCGGCGGCTGGGCAGTTCGGCGACGTCGCCGGTCCTGATGGCGCTCGCCAGACTCATGCGGCGGCCTTTGCGTACTTGTCGTAGCCCTCGCGTTCCAGATCCAGCGCCAGTTCAGGCCCGCCGGAGGCGACGATGCGGCCGCCGGCCAGGACGTGCACCCGGTCGGGTCGGATGTAATCCAGCAGGCGCTGGTAGTGGGTGATCACCAGCATGGAGCGGTCCGGGGACCGCAGGGCGTTCACCCCCTCGGAGACGATGCGCAGGGCGTCGATGTCGAGGCCGGAGTCGNNCCATCCGCTTCTTCTCGCCGCCGGAGAAGCCGACATTGAGCGGCCGCTTGAGCATGTCGAAGTCGATCTTCAGCGCCGCGGCGTTGGCGCGGGCGAGCTTGAGGAAGTCCGGCGCGCTGATCTCGGCCTCGCCCCGGGTCTTGCGCTGGGCGTTGAGGGCCGTGCGGATGAAGGTCAGGGCCGGCACCCCGGGGATCTCGGTGGGGTACTGGAACGACAGGAACACCCCCTTGGCGGCCCGCTCGCTGGGCGCCAGGGCCAGCAGGTCGTCGCCGTCCAGGGTGACCGACCCGGCGGTGGGTTCGTACCCCGGCCGCCCGGCCAGGGCGTAGGACAGGGTCGACTTGCCCGCCCCGTTCGGCCCCATGATCGCGTGCACCTCCCCAGCGGGAATCTCCAGGGAAAGGCCCTTGATGATCTCGGTCTCGCCGACGGTGACGTGGAGGTTTTGGACGGAAAGCATTGAATTGTCTTTGGTCATGGCCTGAAACACCTCTCCCGAAGGGAGAGGGAGGGGCCCGCGAAGCG
>PLSW01000068.1 GCA_003165275.1 Caulobacteraceae bacterium | reverse complement strand
GGTCCAGGTTGATTTTGGTCAACTTTGCGGGCGTTTTCATGTGACGGTGACGGTCGAGACCGTCAAACTAGATTACCAATAGTTCGGGCATTTTGCCAATTGAGTTGTCTTTTTCCGGGACATGAGTGGCGTTTTGTGACAAAATCAACCTAGATTTATATCGATAAAAAATAGATCGATACGTCACGAGTTTAACATTTATGTCGAATAGCTGCACGCTCACTGCGATAGAGATACAGCAGATAGGCGAAACTATCTATGGATCAGCTTGGCAAAGCCCGATGGCGAAGGCTATCGGCGTCCCGCGCCAGGCCGCTCTACTGGACCTGCTCAAGCGCTTCGATGTTCGGTAGGCTGCTGTTCATGGTCGGGCTGTTGCGCATTCGTCGATGACGTGACCCGGATATCCACCCACATGCCTTGAAAGGCGTCGCCGGTTCCGACGAAACTGCCCGCCACGGGCATGGCTCGGCGAATGTCGCGGGCGACGGCGACGGGTATCAAATTCGCGGGGCCGAAGCTTCGGTTCGTGGGGTCGAAATTGATCCAGCCTGCGCCCGGAACATAGACTTCCGCCCAGGCATGGGTTGAGCCTGCGCCCGGGGATCCGAGTAAGCTTTGCTCCGGATTGTAGAGGTAGCCGGAGACGATCCTTGCCCCGAAGCCGAGGCTGCGGACCGCTTCGATGAATAGCACCGCGAAATCCCGGCAGGATCCCGACCCCCAATCCAGGGTCTGCATCGGTGATTGGACGCCCTCGACCTCACGGGCCTGATAACGGATCCATTCCGGGACGCCATCGCTCAAGTCTCGCAGTAAGGCGAGGGTGTCGGTCGGGTTGCTGCGGACGAACGCCTGCGCCCAGCCCCGCAAATGGCCGCCTGGGTCAGGGTATTGCTGGATCGCCAGTGCGCCAAGGTCGGTCCATTCATCGTCGGAATATTGAAAGGGATAGGACCTGGCGGACGAGGCGATATCGAACACTGGCCGGGCCGCGCCGCCGAGCTGGAGTTCGGCAGCGCTGTCGATCACCAGCTGATCGGCCATGTCCTGGAAGGTCGCCGTCGCCACCGCGTTGCCGAACACATCCTGCGCCCAAGTCACCGTCGCGCTCGGCGTGAGCGACAGATCGCTTGAAATTAACCGAAGATCGCGGCTCTCGCGCGGGCGGAGCAGCAAGCGGTGCGGCCCGAAGCTGACCGGCCGGCTGTAGCGATAGGTCGTCCGGTGATTGATCCTGAGGGTGATCAACAGAACCTCCGCTCAGGCCGCGGCCTGCTTGACCCAGGCGACTCTATCGACCGGTCCGCACGGGTTGAAGCGATGTCGTTGGAAGGGGCTCGCCTTTCACAATTCTGCCCAACGTAGACGTCCCGGCCGGTTCGGCGAGGGTGTCGAGCCTCAACGGGGCGGTCTGGGCGGGAGCGCCAATGAGGTCCCCCGCCAGGCCAACGGCGGCGAGACCGGACGCGATGAAGTGACTAGTCATGTTTCTTTGCGCCACGATTGTGTGACCTGAGAATGCGCACCCCGACTTTTCGGTGACCAAGGATGGCATGGGTCGATCGACCTTGATCCTACTCAACGGGGGCAGGATTTTCGCAGCACCTTGGTCTGCGACGTGCGCTTCAGCGTCGACCCGTTTCGCCGAAGAGGGCGAGGGAGCTGCAGTCGGCTACGTTGATCCGGATCAAGGACAGTGGGAGTGAGTTGAGCAATCTTCAACTACATTCGGTGGCCGGGTAGGCCTTTCCTACCGTTTTTGCTTAGCCTGCGGCTATCCCCGTGGATATACGCCGGTGTCATTTCGGCCAATTGCAGGAACTGGGCTGCTATGCCCAGCCAGTTGGAGAATTGCCATGCGCGCTTTCGTTCTGATCACTGTGACCGCCGTCGCCATGACGAGCACTATCGCCTTTGCTCAAGCTCCTTTCCCGGGCGCCGCCCCTGACCATGTCGCCCAATCCGGCGCTCCGGCCGATGCGGGCGCCTTGCCAAAAGGCGCCTCCGCCGCCAGTCCCGCCGGGCAATATGTTTCGTCTGACACGCTGGGCGACGCTTCCAAGCTCAAGGCTGGAGACGCCAATGTGGTGTCCAATGGTCCGGTGCCGGATACCCCCGATGCGCGCGCCCAGTATGGAAGGCCGTTGTCGGATGCCGGCAAACGCACCGCGCCCAACGGCGACTGAGGTGCATGTTTTCTAATCCGGCCGCCGTCACCATGATCGCGACCGTCCTTGGAAGGCCACCGCGGATCGTTCTTTTCACGATATCGGGCTCGGGGTCTGGGCGCTGATCGGCTCTGCGGCGGTGATCGCGGTGATCGGTGTGGCCAATCTTTGGATCTCGGACAATCCGACCACTGATCAGCTCACAGCTAGGGCGTTGCCCGGCAAACATTGCGCATATCCGGCCTCGTCGAAGTAGTTCCCGCTGGCCTGCGGGGTGATCTCGTCGGGACAGAGTCCAATACGATCCCATAGAGCTGGGACAGTTCACTCGGCCGCTTTTCGCAGGTGGGCCTTGGGTTGTGAAAACGCCATCTCGATGGAGTTCAGATCGGGCGAATAGATCGGTAAGCCGTATCAAAGACTTCCAAGCGCGTCGGTTTTCCTAGCTCGCTGCGACAGCCAAGCGAATCAGTTCGGGCAGCGACTTTGCGCACGTCTTTTTCACAATTGCAGCGCGATGGGTATCGACGGTGCGGTGGCTTGGATGGAGGTCGTGTCCGTGTTGCTCGATGGTTCGGCCTGACCTTCGGTTGAGGCTCGCAGTCCTGCGGCGTGCTATATTAGCTCCGGCGCGCGGCCGTCGGCGGTGGGCGGCGGAGCGGGATAACCCTTCGCTTCCGCCGTTGCCACGAGCGGCCCGAGAGGACTCTCGCCGGGCGGCCTGCGGCGGCCGGCCAATGAAGAAGCCCATTGCGCTTCCCGTCGGTGCTGGCGACCTGCTGCGGGTACTCATGCAGTCCGCTGCGCAGCGGGTCTTTGGCCGCAAAGTCGCGCTGGGCTTCGACGTAAGCGCGGAACATAGCAATGGCATTCAGTTCGTTCCGGCCTATGCGACGATTGAGAATCTGAGCGGCGATCGCCTTGACTTCGAACCGCCACCCCGACCCTTGCCGCACGAACGGAATCGGATACGGCCAATCGTCATCTCCAACGACAAGGATCGCTTCACCGCCGCCGCCGCACTCGATCCCACGGCGCTGGTCATAGGACTCTGCGAAGCGCCGGCGCGCGTTTTGTTCGGCGACCATCGCGGAGACCGCCATGCGCGAGACTCAGGAAGCGTTTGGGCGTCGAATGAATATTGAGCGCTTCAAACGGCAGCTTGCGGGAGATTTGACCGCTGCATAGCGTCGCGGTGTGGATTGACGCGAAGACTGAAGCCGAAGGCGGCGATATGGCTAGGATATGAACGTCGCGTCAGACCCGACAACCAACCAGCCGGACGCCGGGTCAGCCGATTAGTGCAGCGCCGCCGTAGTCGCGGAACGCAGGGGCAGGCCGAAAGCGCGGTCAGCACTCGCCAGACGCAGTGCCATGCGGGTGGCTTCTCGCATGGAGGTGAACGGTGTGGCGGCCTTGAGGTCGCAGGTCCAACTCGGCGCGCCCTGCGGGCTCAGCGTCAGGTACTGCTCGGCGTCGCCAGCGATCGGGTTGCGGGCAACCACGGCGGGATGGGGTGCGGCGGCGGAGTGATGCGGGTTCATAACGGCGACCTTCCAAGCTGGGCGTTATGCAACAGCTACGACCCGTACTCGCCCGCCGCCATTCAGGTCGGCGCCGTAAGGGCTTTTACGGATGCCACCGCTGCTCGCCGCTATCGATTTGCCTCAAGGCGAGCCAACAGCTAGCGTCGGACATTAACCCGGTATCGTACGCCTTCAGTTGTGCAGGAGAGCGGCATGAACAGACTTGTCCTAGGCCTATTGTCATCCGCCGTCGCGCTCCTGTCGGGCTCGCTGGCGGACGCTCAAGCTCCGGCGTCCGTCGCCGCGGGGCGCAAGATCGCGGAACAGGTTTGCTGGACGTGCCACGTGGTCTCGCCGACTCAGCAGTTTCCACCGATGCTGGATAGGCCTGCTCCGAGCTTCGCCGAAATTGCTGCGCGGCCCAATATATCGAGCCCGATTTTGCGCCACTTCCTGACCAGCACCCACTGGGATCAGTCGACCATTCCCATGTCCATGCCCAGCATGATGTTGTCCAACGACCAGATTGGCGAGTTATCTGCTTATATCCTCAGCCTGCGTGAGCGCCCGCGTCCTTGAACGCGGAGGGATGAAGGCCGGAAATGGCTGCGGGACAAGCTCAGTGAGGGTACGGAAATCCTGCAGTGCGCCCGCCGATCCGCGCCTGGGAATTGATCGCCGCGGGGCCTGGCCGGGTCTCCTCAAAGCATCTGCTGACCAGGGATCCATTGAGTTTGTGTTGGCCCGCACGCGGAGCGCCTAACCGCAAGTCCCTTAAGCGGCGCTGTCCAACATCTCTCGGAGGATATTGGTGCGCCGTGACGGAGCGGGAGGGTTATCATGAAGTAGATAGCACCTCCCAACCTTGCTGATCTTCGATCGGCGGCTGCAATGCCGCCCCTCTACAGAGAGCAGTAGACGGAAGGGGGCCGCAAAGCTCGACCGGGTGTCGCCGGTGGGGTGTCATAAGCAGAGCGGCCTGAACTGTACCGGATACGCCCATCGAGCGTAGGTCGGGCTACCGCAGTGTCTACGGTGAGACAACGAAGTGAGCGCTTGACGCCTCTATATCCGAGACCGTCTCCAACTCGCGCGATGGCGTGGGAGGCAAAGTAAAGTGAACAGAACTGGCGGGGCTCAATGTTCCTCGCTGGTGGGTGCGAACACTGCACTCGGGATGGGACGGCTCTCCTCAGCCCATCTTCAGCGTCACAAGGGGTATAGCTCACCACCTAACGACGCTGAAGATCGGAAGCAGGGCGTTCATGGCGGGGATCCCGGTCACCCGCCACGGAGGGGTCATCCCTCCCCAATCTGCGGGCTCGCCCGCGCCCCTCCCTCTCTCTGGTCCTTTCCTGACGCCGGCGCCGTATGCGCCAGGCTATTCCTCGTCGTAGTCGCCCTTCTGGGGCCAGGTGGCCGCCTCGACCGCCAGCCCCGCCGGCGACGACAAGGCCGCCAACGTCCTCGCCGCCGCCCGCGCCCTCGTCCCCCACCTGAACCGTTCTCGCGTTCTGGACCGCAAGCTGGTCGCGAACGTCATGACCACCACCTTCGGCGCATCCGACGCCGACGGCTCTTGGTTGTGGCGGGACGCCTATGACGCCATCGAGGCGGCCCTGGTCCTGCAGATTCGTCGCCTCGCGCCCCAGGTCGCCTGCCTGGAAGACGCTCCGGCTCAGATCGTGGCCCTGCTGAGCAACCTGTCGGCGCTGGGCCTGACCCACACGCGCCGGTCGGAAGAACAGGTCGCCCTCGACCAATTCTCCACCCCGCCTCAGCTGGGGGCGCTGGCGGTCCTCGCCGCCCAGGTGCGCGCCGGCGACCTGGTGCTCGAGCCCTCGGCCGGCACCGGCCTCCTGGCCGTCCTGGCCGAAGCCTGCGGCGGCGCCGTGACCCTCAACGAGCCTTCCGCCGGCCGCGCCGGCCTACTCGACGGGCTCTTCCCCCTCGCCGCGCGCAGCCGCCACGATGCGGCCCACCTGGCCGACATCCTGCCGACGTCCGGCAGTTTCCACGCCGTCGTCATGAATCCGCCTTTCCAGGCGCTCGAGGCGCACTTGCACGCGGCCATGGACGCCCTGGCCGATGGCGGGCGCATGGCCGCCATCGTGTCCACCCGTCTGTTCGACGATGGCGCGGCGATGCGCGCCCTCGCTGCGCGGGGCCGCATCCGCCTTCGGCTATGTTTCCCGACCGGGGCCTACGCCAAGCACGGCACGTCCGTCGACACCGGCCTGATCGTGGTCGATCGTGGCGTGGCAGACCGCGCCATTCCGGCGATCGTCTGCGCCGACACCCTGGTCGAGGCGGCCACGGCCGCCGCCGGCGTCGATCCGCGTCCGACCGCCCAGGCTCGCCAGTTCCGCCCGGTCGACCGTGCGGCCTTCCTGGCCCCTCGGGCGCGGGAGATCGCCGCGCCGGCCGGTCGCCTCGCGCTGCTCGCCGATACCGCCCAGGTGGCCTACGACATCAAGGCCTGGACGGGTGAAGGTCATGACGTGGGCCTCTACCAGGCGTACCAGCTCGGCCGCATCGCACTCGCCAAGTCGGCCCCGCACCCCTCGCCCCTCGTGGAATCCGGGCCCATGGCCTCGGTGTGCCCGCCGGCGCCGGCCTATCGGCCGGTCCTGCCGGCGAAGGTCATCGTCGACGAGCTGGTCTCGGACGCACAGCTCGAGACCGTGATCTACGCCGGCGAGGCGCATGCCCAGACGCTGCCCGGCCATTGGGTGCTCGGCGAGGCCGCCCACCAGGTCACGCTCGTTCGCGAGGATCGCCCGGGCGCCGTGCAGTTCCGCAAGGGCTTCTTCCTCGGCGACGGCACCGGTTGCGGCAAGGGCCGCGAAATCGCCGCCGTAATCGCCGACAACATGGCCCAGGGGCGGCCCCGCGCCGTCTGGCTGTCGAAGAACGACGCCTTGCTCGAGGACGCCCGCCGCGACTGGAGCGCGATCGGCGGCGCGGGGTCGGACCTCACCCCTCAATCGGCGTGGAAACAGGCCGACGCCATCCGCATGGACCGCGGCATCCTTTACTCCACCTACGCGACGCTTCGTCAGCCGGCCCGAGGCGCCCGCGCCTCCCGCCTCGACCAGATCGTGACCTGGCTCGGCGCCGACTTCGACGGCGTCATCGTCTTCGACGAGGCCCACGCCATGGCCAACGCCGCCGGCGGCGGCAAAGGCGCGCGCGGGACCAAGAAGGCATCCCAGCAGGGCATGGCCGGAATCGCTCTACAGAACCGCCTGCCCAAGGCGCGGATCATGTACGTCTCGGCCACCGGCGCGACCACGCCGGAGAACCTCGCCTATGCTGCGCGGCTGGGCCTTTGGGGCGGGCCCGAGGCCCCCTTCCCTACGCGCGAGGCCTTCCTCGAGGCCGTCGAAGCCGGCGGCGTGGCGGTGATGGAGCTGATCGCGCGGGAGCTCAAGGCGATGGGCCTGTACATCGCCCGCTCCCTGTCGTTCGACGGCGTCGAATACGAGGCCCTGCGTCACGCCCTGACGGCCGACGACATCGCCATCTGGGACGCCTGGGCCGACGCCTATCAACTGATCCATCATCACCTTAAGGAGGCGCTAGAGGCCGTGGGCCTGACCGAGGAGGGCAAGGCTCGTTCCCCACTGGCCGCTTCCGCGGCGATGTCGGCGTTCGAGAGCTGCAAGCAGCGCTTCTTCGGCCATCTGCTGTCGGGGCTGAAGGCGCCGTCGCTGGTGGCGTCCATCCGCCAGGACCTCGCTGACGGGCGGTCGGCCGTCGTCCAGGTCGTGTCGACCAACGAGGCGGTGATGGAGCGGCGCCTGGCGGAGATCCCGCCGGAAGAGTGGAACAACCTCACCATCGACCTCTCTCCGAAGGACACGGTGTTATCCCGAGATCAGGATAACACCGTTTCTTTGCAGCCAGATTTTATGTCGAGCACGCCGAGCGAGAGCGCGGTTTTGCAAGCAGAAGACATGGATTTCACTCCGGATAATTAGGGGTCGATGGGGGCCGAAGGCACAAAGCCGTCGGGGCTACGCTTGCTTCCGAACGTCGTTGAGCATTGCGACCAGGGGATCCGCGGGAGGCTTGAACCGGCCTGGCTTGATCCCGGGCGCACCATGGGCCGCCAGGATCTGCAACTTCTCCTCGGGATCGGCCCGCAAGTAGGCTTCGGTGCTCTGAAGGCTGGCGTGTCCGAGCCAGAGCGCCACCTTGCGGATGTCGCCGGTCGCGGCGAGCGTGTGCATCGCGCAGGAGTGTCGGAGTACGTGAGGCGTGATGCGTTTTCCCGTGAGAGACGGTTGCTTCCGGGCCGCTGCCGCGACGTGTTGAGCCAGCCTGAAGGCGAAGCCATCGCGCGTCATCGGCTGACCGTTGGCGTTGAGAAAGATCTCCGTCGCATGGGCCGTGGGCCTGACGGCGAGCCAGCTACGCAGCGCGGCCTGTGTCTCGCGCCACAAGGGCAAGACGCGCTCGCGACGCCCCTTGCCCATGATGTGCATCGTGGCGAGCGAGCGCTCTGGGAAGTCCTGCAGTTGCAGCGATAGGAGCTCGGCGACGCGCAGGCCGCCCGCGTAGGCGAGGTGCAGCATGGCGCGATCACGGGTTCCCAGACGGGACCGCGGATCGGGCGCATCCAAAAGCGCGACGATCTCATCCCTGGTCAGGTAGTCGATCAGGGTGGAGTCCGTACGCTTGCTCGGCACCGAGCGCACCCGAAGCGCCAAGTCGAGGCAGGCCGGCACGCGGTACTCGACGTATCGAAAGAACGCCCTGATGGCGGCCAGCCGGCCGTTGCGTGTCCGGGCGCTGTTACCCCGCTCGCCCTCCACATGTTCAAGGAACGCGGAGATCAGGTCGGGATCGAAATCCTCGATCGTCAGGTCGCTGGGGCGGCGCTTGAGCCGGTCGGCTGCAAAGCGGACCAGCAGGGCGAAGCAGGTCGCATAGGTCGTCACCGTGTGGGGACTCACATTGCGCTCGCGAGGCAGGTGGTCGCGCAGGAACGCGGAGAGATGAGGCGCGAGCGCGGTCATGCTGCGCCTCCCAGGAAGAGCTGCTCTCCTGCAGCCGCGATATCCCGCAGCAAGACTGGCGTCGCCTCGAGATACCAATAGGTGTTGGCGATATCGGCGTGCCCGAGATAGGCGCTCAGGCCTGCCATGTGATGTGCGATGGCCTCCCGGTCGCGGGGACAGGACTCGAGCGACCGAACAGCAAAAGTGTGCCGCAGGTCGTGCACGCGCATGCCGGACGTCCCCGTTGGTCCTCGGAAACCAAGCATTCGGGCCAGCCTGACGAACACGATGTGGACGCGGACTTGGTGAGGCGGCCGCCCCCGGATGGTGACGAAGAAATCCTCGCCGCCGGCGCCGAGCCTGGCTCTGATCGCCAGGTAGGTCTCCAGCGCCTGCCGGGTCGATGGTTGGATGGGCAGTAGGCGCTGCTTGCCGAACTTGCCATTGCGGATGATCAGGCCATCGTCGACCAGATCACCGCGCTGGAGAGACAGCGCCTCCGATATGCGCAAGCCGGAGGAGGCCAGAAGGCCGAACAGGTAGTGGTAGGTGTACGGGCTAATCTGGCCCTTGGGCGGGAGATCGAGCGCCGCCTGCAGGATCGCCTGAAGCTGTTCCGGCTCGATGATGTGCGGCGTTGGGCGTGGCCGCCGCCCTCGACCAAAAGCGCCGGCCGGCGGGACTTGGTGACCTTGATCTTCGGCATGGGCGTAAAGGCTGAAGCGGCGGACCACATCGAACCTGGTCCTGGCTATGTTCTGGGAGCTCGCCGTCCTGCACCAATGATAGAGCCGTTCGACATCGACGTGC
>PLSW01000159.1 GCA_003165275.1 Caulobacteraceae bacterium | reverse complement strand
CGCACGGGAATCTGCCCCGCTTACGCGCGGAGAGCCGCACCCACGTCTCCATGGCCGCCAATCTCCCCTAAGCAGGCCGATTTTCTCGCCCGCGATTCTGACCCCGTGCTCCAGACTTGCAGGCGCCAGCATGATCTCAATCCGGTCCGCGCCCAGGCACACGCGTTCGACGGCGTCTGCCACCCGGATCGTGGGATCGGCGTCCGGCTTCCACCCGGCGGCAAGCGCAGAGCCAAGGCGCTCGACCAGGAAGCCCTCCAGCACTCCGCAGGAGATCCTGGGTAGACTGCCCACCGGGTTCGCCGCGACGTTGGGCGACGGATGTGTAGTAGCGGTAGCGTTTGGCGCCGCTCTTGGTGTGGATCGCTGACATCGCCCCGCCGCGGTCATTGAAAACGCGACCTTTGAGCAGGGCGCCGTCGGTCACACGAGGCGTTTCGGGGTGGTCGGGACAGTTGGCGCAGAGCCGGGACTGAACCGCCGTCCACACCGAATCGTCGATGATGGCGGGATGTGCGTCGAGGTAGAGGCGCTCCTTGTGCCGGATGGCGCCGCGATAAACCGGGTTGGCCAGCAGATGATAAAGTGCCCCTCGGCTAAACTCAGCGCGGCCCACTATTTCGCCCTGGCGATTGACCCAGACCTTTGACCGCACCCCGCGAGCTTTCAGGTCGGGCTGGAGCGCCGTGACCGAGCCCAGCTCAAGGTATCGGTCGAAGACGTGCCGTACGATAAGCGCCTCGGCGGGATTGATGACCAGCTTGCGATCAAGGCCGTCGTAGCCGAGGGGTGGGCGGCCACCCATCCACATGCCCTTGGCCTTGGAGGCGGCGATCTTGTCGCGGATCCGTCGCCGGTGACCTCGCGCTCGAACTGGGCGAAGGACAAGAGCACGTTCAGGGTCAGCCGGCCCATGCTGGTGGTGGTGTTAAAGGCCTGGGTCACCGAGACGAAGGAGACCCCGTGCTGGTCGACGAGTTCGATCAGCCGCGCGAAGTCAGCCAGCGACCGCGTTAGCCGGTCGACCTTATAGACCACGATCACATCGATACGGCCGGCGCGGATGTCGGCGATGAGCGCCTGAACGCCGGGGCGCTCCAGGCTGCCGCCGGAAAAACCGCCGTCGTCATAGACCCCTGGCAGCGGAGTCCAGCCCTCCCCGGCCTGGGAGAGGACATAGGCGGCGCAGGCCTCGCGCTGGGCGTCCAGGCTGTTGAACCGCTGCGCCAGCCCCTCCTCGGAGGATTTGCGGGTATAGACGGCGCAGCGGAGCGTCTGGGCCATCAATCGCGCCCCAGCCGGACACTTTCATCATTCGCGGTCCCGACCGGGTCACCTGGCGGCAATTCTACGATGCCTATGAGGCCATGCTGGGTACGGATTCCCTGGTGTGCATGACGCCGGCGGAGGTCCGGGATTTTAGCCGCAGGGCCCGGTCAGCGGCCATTCGCGGGGCCCTGCCCCAGGCGCTTGGCGTGCTCAAACAGGATCGTGCATTCAAGTCGCTGGCGGGACAGCTTCCCCTGATCAAGCCGGCCTGGAAGGTCTATCGGCGTTACATCAATCCCCCGTCCGACGTGGTCGCGGCCCCCAAGGCCGCCGCGCCGGTCGCCGATCAGCGTCCGCTGCATGTTCTGCCGAGCCTGATGTGGGGCTACTATGCTTCAACGACGGACTATCGCATCGACCATGCGCGGGACGTGCTCGGCTATGAGCCGGTCTTCGACCTGGCCAAGGGCATGGCCATGACGCAGGCCTGGGCCCAGTGGGCCGGATTGATTGGCGGCGAATGACGGCCGATCCGCCGCCCGGGCCTGCGCCGGCGCCGGCGCATCACCGGGCGAACCTGATCACCACCATCGCCAGCTTCTTGGTGTCGATCATCGTCGGCCTGTGGTTCACCCCCTATCTGGTGCATCATCTTGGCCCCGCCGCCTATGGACTGATCCCGCTGGCGACGACCATCGTTTCCTATTTCAGCCTGCTCAGCCAAACTCTCGGCGCCGCCCTTTCCCGCAATCTGGCGCTGACCCTGGGGCAAGGCGATCGCGAAAATTCCAACCATGTGTTCGGCACGGTCCTGGCGGCCTCGCTGATATTGTGCGCGGTCCTGCTCTTGCCGTTGGGCGCCGTGGCCGTCCTGTCCCCCAAGCTGTTCGACCTGCCCCCCGGGATGCAGACGGAGACGCAGATCCTGTTTGGCGTCGTTGGGGTCAGCTTTCTGCTGACGCTGATATCAACCTGTTTTTCGGCGGTCTCCTTCATCCGCAATCAGATCTATCTCAACAACATCACCGGACTGATCCAGTCGATTTGCCGCGTGGCCCTGACGGTGACGCTATTCATGGCAGCCTCGCCTCGGGTCCTCTACGCCGCTCTGGCGATCTTGTTCAGCACCCTGGTGGCCACCGGGCTGAGCGTCGCCTTCGCCAAGTACAGCGTTCCGTGGCTCAAAATGACCGGCGTGGCCTATGACAGGACGGCGTTCCGGGGCTTCTACCGAACGTCCAGCCACCAGTTGGTGATGCAGATCGGCACGGTGATCGTCATGAGTTGCGAGATCGTGCTGGTGAATCGCCTGTTCGGCCACGACGACGCGGGCCGCTACGCGGCGGTGATCCAGTGGCTGTTCCTGCTACGCAACGTCTCCACGGCGCTTGTGGTCCTGTTTGTCCCCACCATCCTCGCGTTCTACGCCCGAAACGATAACCACGAGCTGGTGTGCTACGCTCAGCGTTCCATGCGCTGGGTGGGCCTGTGCCTGGCCCTCCCGACGGGATACCTGTGCGGCCTGTCATCGCAGGTTCTGCATGTGTGGCTCGGGCACGAGTTTCAGGGCCTTTGGCCGATCATGTTCGTCCAGCTCGCACCTCTGGTGGTGATCACAAGCGTATTGCCGCTTTACACGATCTCCTTGGCGGCCGACCGGGTCCTGTTCTCCGGCGCGGTGCAGCTCCTGACGGGCGTCACCGCCATCGGACTGTCGCTGATCGTCGTGCGGCAGACCGGCGCGGGCATGGTTGCGGTCGCCTTGTGCGTGAGCGGGGTGCTGTTCGCCAAGGAGCTGGTGTTCATGCCCATGTACGTCGCCGGCAATATTCAGCAGAAGCTCACCACCTTCTACCCACCCATCGTTCAGGGCGTGCTGATGTTCCTGCTGGCGCTAGCCCTGTCCTGGACCGCCGGCCGCTTCCTGGTGCTCAACAGCTACGCCGCGCTCTTCCTGACCGGGGTTGGGGTGAGCGCAGTGTATGCGGCCTCGGCGCTTGGCGTGATGAGCCGGGAGGATCGCGCGATCCTGCTGAAGGCGCTGCCCATTTCGCGCCTTGGCTTGTCGCGCTCATAGGCGGCGGGGTGAGGTTGGCCGCGCCAGCGCTCACGCCCGCCGTCGCGATCAGGCGGCGCCCTGCTCAAGCAGTTCGCGGAAATAGGCGATGGTCTCGGCCAATCCTTCGCGAAGCTGCACCTTGGGCTCCCAGCCGAGTTTTGTGCGCGCCAATGTGATGTCCGGCTGGCGCTGCTTCGGGTCGTCCGCGGGCAGGGGCTGGGTGACCAGTTCAACCGACGCGCCGATCTGGCGACGCACTTCCATCGCAAGCTCCCGGATCGAGAACTCGTTGGGATTGCCGATATTGATCGGTCCGGTCAGCCCGTCGGGGCTTTCCATCAGCCGCACCAGGCCGTCCACGAGATCGCTCACATAACAGAAGCTGCGCGTCTGGCCGCCGTCGCCATAGAGGGTGATCGGCTCGCCCTTGAGCGCCTGGACGATGAAGTTGGACACCACGCGCCCGTCGGCCGGATGCATCCGCGGGCCATAGGTGTTGAAGATGCGGGCGACCTTGATCTCAAGGTGGTGCTGACGGTGATAATCGAAGAACAGCGTCTCGGCGCAGCGCTTACCCTCGTCATAGCAGGAACGGATGCCGATGGGGTTCACATGGCCCCAGTAGTCCTCGGTTTGCGGGTGGACGCTGGGGTCGCCGTAAACCTCGCTCGTCGAGGCCTGCAGGATGCGGCAGCGCAGCCGTTTGGCCAGGCCGAGCATGTTGATCGCGCCGTGGACGCAGGTCTTCGTGGTCTGCACCGGGTCGTGCTGGTAGTGCACGGGCGACGCCGGGCAGGCGAGATTGTAGATTTCATCGACCTCGACATAGAGCGGAAAACAGACGTCGTGGCGCATGAACTCGAAGCGCGGGTTGGCGTGCAGGTGATCGATGTTGCGCTTGGTGCCGGTATACATATTGTCGAGGCAGAGAACCTCGTACCCGCGCTGGAGCAAATTATCGCAGAGATGCGACCCCAGGAAGCCGGCGCCGCCTGTAACCAGGACACGTTTTCGCCGGTCGTATGTTCGAGCCATGGGTTCGCTTGTCCTCAGGAGCAGCCGACCGAAGATTGAACCGTGCCTATCCGGTTAA
>PLSW01000283.1 GCA_003165275.1 Caulobacteraceae bacterium | reverse complement strand
GGCATCAACCAGCTGGTCAACGCCGGCAATGCGCGGATCAAGGGGGCGGAGACGGCGGTCTCGTTCCGGGTCACCCCAGACTTCACCCTGGGCGGATCTGCGGCCTACACCGACGCCGCGCTGACCACCACCTCGCCGGTGCTCGGCATCGCCTACACCGGCGCGCGCCTGCCCCTGTCGCCGAAGTACAACTTCGCCCTCAACGCCAGCTACCGGTTCGACATCGCCGCCGGCTATTCGGGTTCGGTGGGCGTCAGCGACGTCTATGTCGGCGATCGCACCTATGGCTATCAGGGCAGCGCCCTAAACCCGGTCTACGCCCTGCCGGCCTACAACACCGTCAACCTGAACCTGGCGCTGAAGATGCCCCACCGGATGGAGCTGGACGCCTATGCGAAGAACATCTTCGACGTGGAAGGTCAGGTCTCGGCCAACACCCTGAACAACGTGTTCAACCTCGCCGCGCCGGTGCCGGTGGCCCTGTCGCAGCCGCGCACCATCGGCCTGGTGCTGAAGGTGGCCCTGGGCGGCTGATCCGGCGCGGGTCCCGGCCATGACCGCCGCTGATGACCTGTTCTGCGTGGCCCAGACCACGTCGGGCCGGATCCAGGGCCTGATCAACGCGGGGATCCGCCAGTTCAAGGGCGTGCCCTACGGCGCCGCCACCGGCGGCAGGAATCGCTTCCTGCCGCCGAAGCCGGCCGCCGCCTGGCGGGGCGTGCGCGAATGCTTCGGCTACGGCCCGGTCTCCCCCCAGGTTCCCACCCCGATGACCGACGCCTACGGCCGGCTCATCCAGTTCGACCTGGCCGTGGCCGAGGGCGGCATGGGCGAGGACTGCCTGCGCCTGAACATCTGGACCCCCGCCCTGAGGGACGGCGCAAAGCGGCCGGTGATGGTCTCCATCCACGGCGGCGGCTTCGCCATCTCCTCGGGCAACGCCGCCGTCTATGACGGCGCCCAGCTGGCCCGGCAGGGCGACGTGGTGGTGGTCACCGTCAGCCATCGGCTGGCCAGCTTCGGCTATCTCAACCTCGCCGGCGTCGGCGGCGGGCGGGACTTGCGCTACGCTGGCGTGGCCGGGATCATGGATCTGGTGGCGGCCCTGGAATGGGTCCAGGGCAATATCGAGGCCTTCGGCGGCGATCCCGGCCAGGTGATGATTTTCGGCCAGTCGGGGGGCGGCTGGAAGACCAGCGCCCTGCTGGCCGCCCCCGCCGCCAAGGGCCTCTTCCACCGCGCCGCCATCCAGAGCGGCTCGTGGCCGCGCCTGCAGACCCAGGACGAATCCGCCGCCATCGCCGCCGCCCTGCTGACCGAGCTCGGCCTGACCAGACGCACCGTCGGCAAGATTCGCGATCTGCCCTGGCAGACCCTGCTCGCCGCCCAGACCCGCATCGGCGCCCTGGCCTTCACCCCGGTCCTGGACGGCCGCTATCTGCCCCACCACCCCTTCGACCCCGCCGCCCCGGCGGACAGCGCCCATGTGCCGCTGATCGTCTCCACCACCCTCGACGACGCCGGCCTGTTCTTCGACAACTTCGACCTGGACGAGGCCGGCCTGCGCGCCCTGGTCCTCGCCCGGCAGGGGGAGGCCGCGGCCGGGCTCGTCGATCTCTACCGCGCCCGCTGGCCCGCCAAGTCGCCCTATCTGCTCAACGCCCAGATGATCACCGACGCCGGCTTTCGCCGCTTCGCCTACGCCCAGGCCGAACGCAAGGCCGCGCAAGGGCGCGCCCCGGTCTACATGTACCAGTGGGACTGGCCGACCCCGGCGTTCGAGGGCCGGTTCGGCGCCGTCCACGCCGCCGATGTCGCCGCCTCGTTCGACAACACCCGCGACGCCATCGTCGGCGCGGGGACGGGCCGGGGCCCGGGCCTCTGCGCCGCCCTCTCCGCCGCCTGGATCGCCTTCGCCCGCACCGGCGACCCGAACACCCCCCGCCTGCCCCCCTGGCCGGTCTTCGATGCGACCACGCGGGCGACGATGATCTTCGACGACGACATCCGCGTCGACAACGACCCCAACCCGGACATCCGCGCCTTCTGGCGGGAGCAGCCGGGGCCGGTCAGCGTCTTCGGCTAGGGCCGGAGGCGGGGGATCAAAGAGCTGGGGTGGTCGGCCTGCGGGGGATTGAGCTACCGGCCGGATGCGCCATGATCCGGGCGCCGCCCAGGCTCGGCGGCCATCCACGACTGTCCTTCAGCACGGCCATGATGGTTAGGCGCGGAAGCGCGCCAGGATCGATCATCGGTCGTCGTGCCATTCCGGGGGCCGGGCCTCTCGCCGCCGGCGATTGTGGCCTCCATCTCAACCCTGACGGCTTCATTCCAGGTGAGTTGCTCAACAGCGGGCGAACGCTGTTCACCCCGGTCGATTGATCCCTGCGCCATCAAGCACCAGCCGCACCTTGATGGCGAGATCGTCGATGGTGAAGGGCTTGGAGATGAGCGCCACGCCGGGATCCAGGACCCCGTTGTGGACCACGGCGTTCTTCGTGAAGCCGGTGGTGTAGAGCACCTTAAGGTCTGGGCGTGTCTCGCGCGCATGGTCAGCCAGCTGGCGGCCATTCATGTCGGGCATGACGATGTCAGTGAACAGCAGGTCGATGCGTGGCTGCACGGCGAGTACGGCCAGGGCCTGGGAGGCGTCGCCAGCCTGTACGACCGTGTAGCCGAAATCGCGCAGCGCCTCGACCGACAGGACGCGGATCTTCTCGTCGTCCTCGACCACGAGAATGACCTCGCCATCCTTGGCCCGCGCAGTTTCCGCGCTGAGCACGGGCGTTTCGGCGCCGAGGTCGGTTTCCCCTCCGACGTAGCGGGGAAGGTAAAGCTTCACCGTCGTGCCGAGGCCGGGCTCGGAGTAGATTTTCACATGGCCGCCCGACTGCTTGACGAAGCCGTACACCTGGGAGAGGCCCAGCCCCGTGCCCTTGCCCAGCCCCTTGGTGGTGAAGAACGGGTCGAATACCCGCTCGATCACGTCGGCGGCCATTCCGGTTCCAGTGTCGGTCACCGAGAGCAGAACGAATTGGCCAGCCTCCGCCCCCGCGTTGGCGAGGGCGTAGGCGTCGTCGAGATGCGCGTTCGAGGTCTCCACCGTCAGCCTGCCGCCATCCGGCATGGCGTCGCGCGCGTTGATCACCAGGTTCAGGATCGCATTCTCGAGCTGGCCCGGATCGACGAAGGCGCGCCAGAGGCCGCCCGCCAACACGGTCTCCACCCGCAGATGCTCGCCGATGGTGTGGCGAAGCATCTCCGACATGCCGCCCACCAGCTTGTTGACGTCCAACGGCCGCGGCGCGAGCGGCAACTGGCGTGAAAAGGCGAGCAGGCGGGCCGTGAGCAGAGCGGCGCGGTGAGCGCCGTCCAGGGCGTTGTTAATACAGACCAGCGCCTGGGCCCGGTCGGTGTCGAGCCGGCGTTTGGCGATGTCGAGCGAGCCGATGACGATCGCCAGCATGTTGTTGAAGTCGTGGGCTATACCCCCGGTCAGCTGGCCGACACTCTCGATCTTCTGCATCTGCCGGACCTGAGCCTCGGCCGCCTCGCGGGTTTCCAACTCATCCTTCAGAGCGGCGTTGGCGGACTTGAGCTCCGCGGCCGAGCTGACGGCGAGGGCGAGCCGCGTGCTCCCCTGACGGAATGTGATGAAGACCAGGGCGAGGATCACGAGCCCGTCCGCGACGAGACCAGCCTGGGCCAGGCTGGCTTGGCGGACGGTGGTGCGTTCCCTGAACTGTAACAGCCCACGTTCTTCCGCCTTCATCGCGGTGATCACACCCCGGATATGGTCCATCAGGGTTTTGCCGACGCTGAGCTGCGGCGCCGTCGCGCCCGCGTGCCCGGCGCTGCGGTGGAGCTCGATGGTCAGCTGCAGATTCTGCTGCATTGCGGCGGCCAGAGCGCTCAATTGCCGCATTGAGGCCTGTTGCCGGGGATCGTCGGCCGTCGCCGCCGCCAGGGAGCTGACATCCCCATCGATGCGACCGATCGCCGATTCATAGGGGGCCAGATAGAGAACTTGGTCGGTGAGAAGATAGCCTCGCTGACCGGTCTCCGCGTCCTGAAAGTCTGACAGCACCGTGCCGAGTCGGCCCTCCACCTCAAGGGTGTGACGGACCAGGGCGAAGCTCTGCTTTTGCTGATCCGCCAGCCAGACCGATCCCAGGATCATGACGACGAGTAGGGCGAAGCCCAGCAGCAGCGTCAGTTGTGATCGATTGTCGGAGGTCATGTCGACATGCATGGGGTCGCGAGCACACCTAGGCAAGCGTGGGAAATCCCTCCGGCAGCCGAACCGCCGGCCAGGGCCAAACGGTCAGCCGGCGAGGCCCCAACACGGGACATGGCCCATTGATAGGCTGCGCCCCGAGGTTCCCCCGCCAAAAGCCCCACGCGGCTCCCCTGCGCGGGCCCTGAGATGGCTGAAGGGGGCTGGGGGGGTGCGCCAGGAGACTGGCAAGGAGTAGATGGTGAAAGTCCATTACGATGAAGGAATAGCGAACCACATCGGCCCCGAGCCGTGCGCAGGCGTCCGCGAGGGCGTCGGCGAAGCGTCGGTAGGGGATCGTACAGGCCAGCCATTGAGCCGTGAAAGACTCGACATTCCGGGTGCTGACACTTTCCCCCCTGTGGAAGGCGAAACGGACAGACGCGCTATCGCGAGCATCTGCCGACCCGGCGCGGTCTTAGACCCTGGCATGTACGGACGCTCCTTGTGCGGGAACTGGGAGATCTCACGCTTGGCCGGGCGGCTTTGGCCGAGCCCGGTCCGCATCGGGAAGGCGAGGAGCCGTAGCCGATGGTGAACGGGCGTGAGAAGTCTGACTCCGGCATAGTAGCAACGAAGCCGACGAACAAAGCCGGGCGACCGGCGGCGGAGTTGGTGGAGCCAAGGCCGGGGACCAAGGGGAACGCGGATCAGCAAAACACGCACCGGACTCAGAGCCGGGCTCGCGTGACCCAGGCGTTGGACCGCGTACGGCAAGCCGCGAGGCTAAGGAAGAAGGAGCAGTTCACCACGCTCCTCCACCACATCAATGTCGATACGCTTCGGACGGCGTTCTACGCGCTCAAGCGCAAAGCCGCCCCCGGCGTGGATGGCGTGACGTGGCAGGACTACGAGGCGGACCCTGAGCCCAGGCTCGAGGATCTGCACGGACGGGTCCATCGAGGAGCCTACCGGCCGCAACCGTCTCGCCGGACGTATATACCGAAGGCGGACGGCAAGCAGCGGCCGCTGGCGATCGCCGCCCTGGAAGACAAGATCGTCCAGGGCGCAACTGTCATGGTGCTCAACGCCATCTACGAAGGCGACTTCGTCGGCTTCTCCTACGGGTTCAGACCCGGACGAGGGCCGCATGATGCGTTGGACGCTCTGGCAGTGGCGATCGACAAGCGGAAGGTGAACTGGATACTTGACGCCGATATCCAAAACTTCTTTGGGGCGGTTAGCCAAGAATGGCTGGTCCGCTTCCTAGAACATCGGATCGGCGACAAGCGCATCATCC
>PLSW01000342.1 GCA_003165275.1 Caulobacteraceae bacterium | reverse complement strand
GCGGACCGACGCCCCCTCAGTCGGCTTCGCCGACAGCTCACCCGTTTCACGGTGGAGCAAAGCGTTCCTTGTCCTCCACCGCGAAGCGGGGGAGGTGTCAGTGAGCGAAGCGAACTGACGGAGGGGGCGTCGGTCCGCCGTAACCCTGCGAGGCCGCCTCAAACCCTATTCAGCGCCTCACTTCGCATAGCTCCAGTCCGCGGCGCTCGCCCGGCACCCGCCCCCCGGCGCGCCGGTCCAGGCGCGGCCGTGGACGAAGCGGCCGGTGGGTGCGCGGGTGGCGACGCCGTCGTGGAAGGCGAGGCCGCCGTTGACCAGCACGTCCTGGACGCCCACCGCCAGCTGGTGCGGCTTGGCGAAGGTGGCCTTGTCGGCGACCGTGGCGGGGTCGAACACCACCACGTCGGCGTAGTCGCCGACCTTGAGCAGGCCGCGGTCCTTCAGGGACAGGGTCTCGGCGGGAAAGCCGCTGAGCTTGCGCACCGCCTCGGCCAGGGACAGCACATGCTCGTCCCGGGCGTACTTGCCCAGCACCCGCACGAAGCTGCCGTAGGCGCGGGGGTGGGGGTTGGAGAGCAGGAACACCCCCTCGGGCGCCGCGCCTTCCTCGTCGGAATCGAAGCTCATCCAGGGCAGGGCGACCTCGCGGCGGACATTGTCCTCGCTCATGGAGAAGTAGGCGACGCCCACGCGCGTGCCATCCTCGATGACCAGGTCGATGGCCGTGTCTTCCGGCGTCTCGCCGCGCATCTTGGCCACCTGCGACAGGGTCATTCCGGTGAGCGGCTTGAGCTTGGGGTTCTTGAAGGCCAGCAGCAGCACCCCGTCCGGGCCCGCGGCGCCGTAGGCGCTGTCCCAGCCGACAGGATGCGGGTTGCGCATCTCGGCGGCGACCTTGGCGCGGACGGCCGGGTCCTTCAGCCGCTCGATCCACTTCTCCAGTCCCCCGTCCTGCACCCAGAGCGGCATGGCGGCGTCGAGGCCGGTGGCGCTGGCGGTGTAGGTGTACATGTCGGCGGTGATGCGCGCGCCGGCCGCGCGGGCGGCCTCGATGCGGGCGATGGCCGCGTCGAGCTTGGGCCAGTTGTCGCGGCCGCCCTGCTTGAAGTGGTAGATCTCCGCCGGGGCGCCGGAGGCCTTGGCGATGGCGATGGTCTCGTCGATGGCCTCGATCAGGTGGTCGCCCTCGTTGCGGATATGGGCGATGTACATGCCGCCGCAGGCCGCCGAGACCTTGGCCATGTCGATCAGCTCGGGGGTCCTGGCGAAGCTGTTGGGGGCGTACTGCAGGGCGGTGGTGACCCCGAGGGCGCCCTCCTCCATGGCCTGGCGGACCAGGACGCGCATGGCCAGCAGCTGCTGCGGCGTGGGCTGGACGTCATCCTCGCCCAGCAGGTTGGTGCGCACCGTGCCCTCGCCGACGAAGGCCGCCACGTTGGGCGAGATTCCGCGCCGCTGCAGGCCGTCAAGGTATTGGCCGAGGGTGGTCCAATCCACGGCGTAGTGGATGTCGCCCTGGCGGCGGACCATGGCCGCCTTCATCGCCGGGGTGAGGGGACCCATGGAATCCTCGCCGATCACCTCCAGGGTCACCCCCTGGGCGAGGTCGCTGAGCGCGCGGCCGTCCACCATCAGGCTCTCCTCGGGGTGGGCGAGCATGTTGATGAAGCCCGGCGAGACCGCCTTGCCGTGGGCGTCGATCTCGGTGCGGCCGCGGCCAGGGATGTGCGGGGCGATGGCCGCGATCCGGTCGCCGCTGACCGCCAGGTCGGCGGGATAGGGCGGGCCGCCGGAGCCGTCGTAGATCGTGCCGCCGCGAATGACGACGTCGTAGGCGGCGCCCGGCTCAGCCGCCGCGGTGGGCAGGGCCAGGGCGAGGGCGATCGCCGCCGCGGTGCAGAACCAGTGTCGCATCCCTTAAGCCCTTCAACGTCTGGTCGGCTAGTGTGCGCGCCGGTCCTGTCAGGTCAAGTTCAGGCTTAGCTGGGTGCGGCGGCGACGTTTCGCTGAACATTCGCCGGGCACCGCACCACTATTTGTTTTGCAAAATCCGAAAATAGACGCAAGGGTTGTTGCCCGCGTAGATCGTAGCCGTGTCGTTGGTGTCGCCTTTGGCTGTCGCCCCCAATCGGGGTGTGAATCATGAGGGGCTGGATTTGGACGTAGCCGCCGACGTTGCCGGGTCACTGGAGGTGGATCAGGAACCGCCAATCGCCGCCGGTCCTTGGAGCCGATCCCTGGCCGCCGACGCTTCGGCCGCCATCCTCATTCTGATCTCGATCTACATCATGCTTTTCCTCGTGCTCTCCCTGTGGGTGCTGGTCGAGGGCTGCGCGACGCGTCTGTGGGCCACGGGCATTGTCGAGCCGTCGATCATCGGAGCGGTCGCCATGCTGGGCGGTTGGACCGGCAATGTCCTGGCGCTGGTGAACTTCCTATTCGGCCTTGGTGGAGGATTTTTCGCATCCTCACCATCGGGCACGAGCGCCGAAAAGCCGTTGAAGTGGGTTATTTCGGCCCTATGCCTTGTATTGATGATGTTGTCTCTCGTCGATATCGTCCTGGTTGCCTTAGGCTCTCTCAATATTGAGTTCCAAGTGTCGATAATGAAGAATCACTTTGCCACATCAAAAGACGCCATAAACGCACTGGGGCTCATTCATCTAAGCATCGTTTCGGGATTTCTGTCGGGATTTGCCATTCGAGGCGTTCCGGCGATCGGGCGGGGAGGTTAGACATTGCACTGGATGTCGAGGTTTGGCGCCGTCTTCGGCGCTCTTTTGATCTGCGCCGGCGCGCCGGGGCTGGTGTCTGCGCAGGGTTCGGCCCCCCCGGCATTGGTCGTGGTCGTCCCCGATTCGGGAGACAAGGTGTGGTTGGTGGATTTCGCCGCCCGTCAAGGTCCGGCCTGTGGCGCGACAATCTGGATGAG
>PLSW01000004.1:3811-4022 GCA_003165275.1 Caulobacteraceae bacterium | reverse complement strand
TGGAAGGTGATCGAGACGGTGCGCGAGAAGTTCACCTGCCGGGATTGCGAGAAGATCAGCCAGGCGCCGGCGCCGTTCCATGTGATCCCCAGGGGCTGGGCGGGACCAAGCCTCCTGGCGATGATCCTGTTCGAGAAGTTCGGCCAGCATCAGCCGCTAAACCGCCAGGTCGAGCGCTACGCCCGCGAGGGCGTGCCGATCAGCCTGTCGA
>PLSW01000004.1:0-3797 GCA_003165275.1 Caulobacteraceae bacterium | reverse complement strand
TGTTGGGTCTATGTCCGCGACGACAGGCCGTTCGGTGGCGCGGGTCCGCCGGCGGCGATGTTCTACTACTCGCGCGATCGCAGCGGCGCGCATCCCCAGGCGCATCTGGCCAGCTACGCCGGCATCCTGCAGGCCGACGCCTTCGGCGGCTACGCCAAGCTCTATGAGCCTCAGCGACAGCCAGGGCCCATCCAGGAGGCGCCCTGTTGGGTCCATGCCCGCCGGCCGTTCTTCGCCATGGCCGATCTTGAGGAGAACGCCCGGCNNACGCCCTGTTCGAGATCGAGCGGTCGATCAACGGCCAGAGCGCCGAAGGCCGGCGCACTGTTCGCCAAGAGCTGAGCGCGCCGCTGGTCGCCGATCTGCACGCCTATATGCTGGAGCAGCGCGCCAAGCTCTCGCGCGGGCACGACCTCGCCAAGGCCATAGACTACATCCTCAAGCGTTGGGCGGCCTTCACCCTGTTCCTCCAGGATGGCCGGGTCTGTCTCTCTAACAATGCCGCCGAGCGGGCCCTGAGGGGCATCGCCCTTGGCAGAAAGTCGTGGCTCTTCTGTGGGTCAGACCGGGGCGGCCAGCGCGCCGCGGCCATGTACAGCCTGATCGTCACCGCCAAGCTGAACGACGTCGATCCGCAAGCCTGGCTCGCCGACGTGCTCGCCCGCATCGCCACCCACCCGGCTCACCGGATCGATGAGTTGCTGCCCTGGAACTGGAAGGCCCAAACTCTGATGACCCAACCGATGGCCGCCTGACCATGCAGCGCAACAAGGTGCACCATGTCTACACCATCGCGCACGTCGCCAAGACGCTGGGCGTCGACGAAGACCTCATCCACAACCTGACCGTGGGACTTGAACCGGAAGACGGTGTGATCTGGGTATATGGCCTCGAGGACGATGGAACCTTGGCCTTCACCGATGAAGGCGTCGAGGAGGTCGAGCTGATCCTCCAAGAATATAACCGCATCAACCAATCAAAGAGCTGATCCAGCGCCGCGGCCCACGGCGGATGGGTACTGAAACTCATCCAAAAATACGTAGAGTCCGCCCCGAGGAAAGGACGGACGGATGAAGCGATCAAGGTTCACGGAAGAGCAGATCATTGCGATCCTGCGCGAGCAGGAGGCGGGTGTCGCGGTGACCGAGCTGTGCCGCAAGCACGGCGTCAGTTCGGCGACCTTCTACAAGTGGAAAGCCAAGTTTGGCGGGCTGGACGTGTCGGAGGCCCGGCGGCTAAAGGCGCTGGAGGAGGAGAACGCCAAGCTCAAGCGGATGCTGGCCGACGCCATGCTGGACAACGTCGCGCTGAAGGACCTGCTTGGAAAAAAATGGTGACGCCCGCCGCGCATCGGGAGGCTGCGGCCTATCTGCAGCAGACCTATGAGATGAGCCAGCGGCGGGCGTGCCGAGTGATCGACGGCGACCGAGCCAGCCTGCGCTACCAGGCCCGGCGGCCGGATGACGGCGTACTGCGCGAGCGGCTGAAGGCCCTGGCCCAGGAGCGGCGGCGGTTCGGCTATCGGCGCCTGCATGTGCTGCTGCGGCGCGAGGGCCATGCGGTCAACCGCAAACGCGTCCAGCGGCTCTACCGCGAGGAGCGGCTGATGGTTCGCCGGCGTGGCGGGCGCAAGCGGGCGCTGGGAACGCGGCGGCCGCTGGAGACGCCCGCGGCGGCCAACCAGCGCTGGAGCCTGGACTTCGTGTCCGACCAGTTCACCGACGGGCGCCGGTTCCGGATCCTGGAGGTGTATGACGACTGCACCCGCGAGTGCCTGACGCTGGTGGCCGACACCTCCATCTCGGGCCGGCGCGTCGCGCGCGAGCTGGACGCGATCATCGCCTGGCGCGGCAAGCCGGTGACCATTGTCAGCGACAACGTCCTATGAGACGAACGAAAGGCGGTAGTCGGCCAAAAGGTCTCTACTCGGCAGCATGAGCTGCCGCTGGGTTACGCGTCAACTGAGCCAAGCGGCTTCCGCCGAGAAGGAAGAGCTCCCGGCCATAACAAACACAGGGTACGTCGGCGCTGTGGCCGCGGCCCTCACCGTCCTTAAGACGAGATACAGATCCAGGCGGAAGACCCGAGCATTATCTACAGGGTCGCAACGGCGCCCTCACGGCACTGCTGAGAGGGGTTCTTCCACCTGGCGCCGCCGCCTTCGAAGAAGGGGCGGTACTCGGCCTCGGCCTTGATGATCGCGTGCACGACACGCGCCATCTTGGCTGAGACGGCCGTGAGCGCCTTGCGCCGAAGATCGGGGTCGCGGCGATCCCTGGCGATGTAGCGCTCGAACTTGTCTCGAAAGCTGTTCTCCTTCTGACGAATGGCGACCTGGGCTGCCATCCAAAGAGCGCGGCGCAGACGCGCGTTGCCGAACTTGGACAGCTTGGTCTGGCCGCGAAATTTGCCGGACTGGTATGTGGCCAGGTCCAGACCGCAAAACTTCAGGAACTGGCGGTGATGGCTGAACCGTCTCAGGTCTCCGGCCTCAGCCAGAATGGTCAGGGCGTTGATCGGTCCGATGCCCGGGATCTGCTGCAGGCGCAGGAAATCAGGTCGCGCTTGCAACAGCTGGACGGCGAAGACCTCGATCGACTGACGCTGTGCCACAAGGCTGCGCATCTCGGCCAGCACCAGGCGGAACATGGCGATCGCCGGGCTGTCGAGGGCTATGGGCAGGCCGATGGAGGACCTGGCGGTCTCGTAGATGTCGCCGAGCAGACGGCTCTTGGCGACCTTGCGACCGACCACCTTCCAGGCCGCTTCGATGAAGGCTTCCTTCGATAGGACGACGATACTCGCCGGCGTCGGAAACTGCTCAAGGAAGGCGAAGAACCAATCGCTACGAGCGCCGTGCCGGAAGCGCTCAATCTCTGGAAAGTAGAGCGGCAGATAGTGGGTCAAGATCCGGTGCAGCGTCTCGGTCTTCATCCTGGCCACGGTATCGTGGGTCTTGGAGAGCTCCTGGATATCGTTGATCCCCTCTATCAGCGGATCGTAGTAGCGCTGGGTGACGCCGATCCCCAGCATGTGAAGCATGACCTGGGCATCCTTGGGATCGTTCTTGTCCCAGCCGTTGTGGAGCGCCTCGCGCGTGCGGGCCAAGGCGACCGACGAGATCAGGCGCGTCTCAAATCCCGCGTCGGTCAAGCGCCAAGCCAACGCCCTGTGGTAGTCGCCGGTCGCCTCGAAGGCCACGATCACGGGCGCCTCATAGCCCCTCAAGAGCTCCACGAGGCGATCATGATCGGCGCGAGAGTTAAGCACCGTGAGGCGACGTCGTCGGGCAGCGCCGGGGGGCGCGATCAGCACCTCGTTACGGGTCTTGGCGATGTCAATCGCTACCAGGATGGCGCCCGGAGGCGTAGGCTGTCTGCTGGTCATGGCCGGTCTGGTCTCCAAAAGAGAGGCTTCGAACACCTTCACTTTAGAGATCTCTCGACCGGCCGTGACCGCCTGCTACGCGCGCCCGCCGCTTGATAGCGGCGCGCTTCGCAGGCTCACCGTCAGCCACCTTCCTGATGTGTTACGGCACTGAACTGACCTCGAACGCCATCCTGGAATGGACCGACCAGCGTCAGGTCGACTGGCACTACATCGCTCCCGGAAAGCCCCAGCAGAACGGCTTCAGCGAGAGCTTCAACGGCAAGCTGCGCGACGAACTGTTGAACGAAACTCTGTTCAGCTCCCTGGCGGACGCCCGCGCCAAGCTGGAGGCCTGGCGGCGAGACTTCAACGAGGTCCGGCCCCACTCAAGTCTCGGCTACCTCACGCCCAGCGAATACGCCCGAGCC
>PLSW01000316.1 GCA_003165275.1 Caulobacteraceae bacterium | reverse complement strand
GAACCGGCCCGAGGCCACCTGCTTGGTGCGCGAGCGCCGGCTGTCGCCGTTGGGCAGCGGCGCGTAGCGCGCCGGGTCCTCGCCGCCCTCGCCGCTGTCGGATTTGGCGCCGATCCGGTTCATGGCCACGTTGAGGGTGCCGTGTGCCTCGGGAGAGAGCGCGCCCAGGGACATGGCCGGGGTGATCATCCGCCGGCGGATTTCCGTGATCGACTCCACCTCGTCCAGCAACACCGGCGCCCGGTGGGAGCGAAAATCCAGCAGGTCGCGCAGATGCAGCGGCGGCCGGCCATGGACCGCCTCGCTGAAGCGCTTGTACAGCGCATAGTTGTCGGTGGCCACGGCCTGTTGCAGCATATGAATGTGAGCGCCGTCCCAGCCGTGGCGCTCGCCCCCCTGGCGCGCCTTGTAAAAGCCGCCGATGGGCAGGGTCGTAACCTCGCTGTCGTAGGCAAGGGTGTGCTGGTCGAGCACGCTCTTCTGGATGCCGGCCAGACCGATCCCCGAGATGCGGCTGGTCATGCCCGGGAAATGCTCGGCGACCAACGCCCGGGAGAGGCCGACCGCTTCGAAGTTGCAGCCGCCGCGGTAGGGACTGATGATCGAGATGCCCATCTTGGACATGATCTTGAGCAATCCGTCGTCCACCGCTTTCCGGTAGCGGCCGAGGCAGGTTTCGAGGCTGAGGTCACCGAACAGGCCGCGGCGGTGGCGATCGGCGATGGCCTCCTGGGCCAGCGTCGCGTTGACCGTGGTTGCGCCCACCCCGATCAGCACCGCGAAGTAATGAACGTCGAGGCATTCGGCGGAACGGACGTTCAAAGAGGTGAAGGTGCGCAGATGGCGTTGCACCAGATGGGTGTGAACGGCCCCGGTGGCCAGGATCATGGGAACGATGGCCCGGTCGGGTCCGCTGGCCTCGTCGGTCAGGATCAGGTGGGTGGCGCCGCCGCGGACGGCGTCCTCGGCGTCATGGCGGATGCGCCGCAGCGCGTTGTGCAGCAGATCGGGATCAACCGGGCTGTCGGCGTCGCGGCCGATGGCCATGGTGCAGTCGACCTCGGCGGCGGTGTCGCCCATGTGGCTGCGCATGGCCCGGAACTCGGCGGTGGACAGCACCGGGCTTTCCAGCAGCAGCAGCCGGGTCTGACTCTCATCCTCGTCCAGAATGTTGCCGAGATTGCCGAGCCGGGTCTTCAAGGTCATGACCTGGCGTTCGCGCAGGGAGTCGATCGGCGGGTTGGTGACCTGGCTGAAGTTCTGCCGGAAGAAGTGGTGCAGGCCACGGTAGCGGTCGGACAGCACCGCGATCGGGGTATCGTCCCCCATCGAACCCACCGCTTCCTTGGCGTCCTCGACCATCGGGTGGAGAATCATCTCCAGGTCCTCGATGGTGAGGCCGTGGGCCAACTGGCGGCGCCGCAACTGCCCGGCGGTCAGTTCGGCCGGTTCGGCCCGGGCCGAGGCCCGGCGGACCAGGGTGTCGAGTTCGATGGTGTTGCGCATCCACCGTTGGAACGGCTGGCGGCGGGTCAACTGATCCTTCAAGGCGGCGTCGTGGTAAAGCCGGCCCTCGTGAAGGTCCACGGCGATCATCTGGCCGGGGCCGAGCCGGCCCTTCTCCTGGACCGTCGACTCGTCGATCTTGACCATGCCGGTTTCGGAGCCCGCGATCACCAGCCCGTCGCCGGTGACCACGTAGCGCATCGGCCTCAGCCCGTTGCGGTCCATGCCCCCCAGCACCCAGCGGCCATCGGTGGCGGCGATGGCCGCCGGGCCGTCCCAGGGCTCGATCACCGAGTTGCAGTAAGAAATCAACGCCCGGTGCGCCGCAGATTGATAGTCCTGGTTCGACATGGCCGGCGGGATCAGCATGGTCTTGACCATCGGCGCCGGGCGGCCGGCGCGCACCAGCACCTCGAAGACCGCATCAAGGGCGCCCGAGTCCGAGGTCCCCGAGGGGATCACCGGCTTGAGGTCATCGAGATGGGGGCCAAAGACCGGATGGTGCAGTCGGGTCTCGTGGGCCTTCATCCAGTTGATGTTGCCCTTGAGCGTGTTGATCTCGCCGTTGTGGGCGAGCATGCGGAAGGGCTGGGCCAGCGGCCAGGTCGGAAAGGTATTGGTCGAATAGCGTTGATGGTAAATGGCAAAGGCCGAAACGAAGCGCGAGTCCATCAGGTCCGGGTAGAACACGGAAAGCTGTTCCGCCAGAAACATACCCTTGTAGACGATTGAGCGCGCCGAGAGCGTGCATATGTAGAAGTCGTTGATGGCCGCGGCCAGCACCGCATTCGAAATGCGGCGGCGGATGAGGTAGAGATCGGTCTCGAACTGGTCGGCGGCGCCGCCCTTGCTGTTGCCGACGATGATCTGTTCGATCTCGGGGCGGGTGGCGTGGCCTTTTTCACCGATCACCTCGACATTGATCGGTACCTGGCGCCAGCCATAGATTTTATAACCGAAGCCGAGAATTTCGGTTTCGACGATACAGCGGCAGGTTTCCTGGGCGTCCAGGCTGAGGCGAGGCAGGAAAATCTGCCCCACCGCCAGCGCGCCGTCGGGCGGGGCGTGGCCGATCATCCGAAGGTGGTCGCGGAAGAATTCCTGGGGGACCTGAATGTGGATGCCGGCGCCGTCTCCGGTCTTGCCGTCGGCATCCACCGCGCCCCGGTGCCACACCGATTGCAGGGCCTCGATCCCCTTCAGCACCACGTCCCGGCGCGGCTTGCCGTCAATGGCGGCGATGAAACCGACGCCGCAGGCATCGTGCTCGTCGGCGGGATCGTAAGCATGGGCCGCGCGCAGGCGTTCGAGGTTGGCGCGGTACTCGGTGACGAAACGGGTGCCGGTCATGATGGAGAGTCCTTCGTGCGTGTTTTCAGCCAACGGTGACCAGGGGCGTTGCCCCCCACCAAGGGGTTCCCCCTGGAACCCTTTACCGTTTCTGGAGCCAGGCATGGATGCCGGCGGCGGCGTCGCGGCCGTCACGGATTGCCCACACCACCAGACTGGCGCCGCGGACAATGTCGCCGGCGGCGAACACCCCCTCCAGGCTGGTCATCAGGCTGTGCGGCTGGGTGACCACCGTTCCCCAGCGGGTGACGTGAAGGTCGGGCGCATCGAACAGTTGGGCCACCGGCTCCGGATCGAAACCCAGCGCCTTGATGGCGAGGTCACACTCCACCTGGAACGACGAGCCTTCGAGCATCTGCGGGGTCTGGCGGCCGGTCGCGTCGGCGACCCCGAGATGGATGCGGTGGGCGCGGATGGCCCGGACCCGGCCGAGGCCGTCGGGCCGGTCGCCGACGAAGGCTTCGGGAGCGGCCTGCCAGAGGAATTCGACGCCTTCCTCCTCGGCGTGGCTGACCTCGCGCTGGGAGCCTGGCATGTTGGCACGATCACGGCGATAAAGGCATTTGACCGAGTGCGCGCCCTGACGGATCGCGGTGCGCACGCAGTCCATGGCGGTGTCGCCGCCGCCGACCACCACCACCTTACGGCCCCGGGCGTCCAGCGTGCCGTCGTCAAAGCCCGCCACCGCGTCTCCCAGGTCCTTGCGGTTGCTGGCGATCAGGTAGTCGAGGGCCGGTACGATGCCCTCAAGGCCGCAACCCGGGACCTGGAGATCACGGGGCCGGTAGACGCCGGTGGCGATCAGCACCGCGTCGTGGCGCGTCCGCAGGGTCGCCAGGGTGGCGTCGCGCCCGACCTCGAAGCCGGGATGAAACTCGACCCCGGCATCGGCCAGCAACGCCACCCGCCGCGCCACCACGGTCTTTTCCAGCTTGAAGCCGGGGATGCCGTAGATCATCAGCCCGCCGACGCGGTCGTAGCGGTCGTAGAGATGCACCGCGTAGCCCTGCCGGCGGAGTTGCGCGGCGGCGGCCAGGCCGCCCGGGCCGGCCCCGACGATGCCCACCGACAGCCCGTTCTCGGCGACCGGTGCGGGCGGGCGCACCCAGCCGCGGGCGAAGGCGGTGTCGGTGATGAAGCGCTCGACGGCGCCGATGGTGACGCTTTCGAAGCCCTTCTCGATGACGCAGTTGCCCTCGCAAAGACGGTCCTGCGGACAGATCCGGCCGCAGATTTCGGGGAAGGTGTTGGTGGCGCTGCTGACCTCGTAGGCTTCCTCGAGACGACCCTCGGCGGTCAGCTTCAGCCAGTCCGGGATGTTGTTCTGCAGCGGGCAGTGGACCTGGCAGAACGGCACGCCGCACTGGCTGCACCGGCTGGACTGCTGGCGCGCCTGCGGCGAGTCGAAATCGGTGTAGATTTCGCTGAAATCGGCGCGCCGCGCGGTGGCGTCGCGCTTCGGCGGCGTCTGCTGCGGAAGGGTGACGAACTGGAGCATGCGATTGGC
>PLSW01000121.1 GCA_003165275.1 Caulobacteraceae bacterium | reverse complement strand
CGACCTATGCCCAGCTATATTCCGGCCAGTGGGTGCACACTACATCTAGTGGGTGTCTGTGTTAACCGGATAGGCACGCATCAAACTTCGGAATGCGGTGCGACTGCACAGGACGGACGTGTGGGCGATCAAGGCCGGCGACAGCCGCGGCTATTCGGATGGCGCGCGTCAGAAGGAGGGGGCTTGGCGGCTCGGTCACAAGATGGAGATCGCCAAGGCTGAGGCCGTTCTGGAAGCCTACTACGTCCGATACTTCGGCGTAGGACCCGTCGCTGCGCAGCGGGATGCCTGGAGCGCGATCGATGTGCTGATCCGTGAGGCCTTCAAGTCGTATGAAGGCTGACGGCGCTAGCAGTTGATTCTGTTTCGATGGGCGCGCAGTCGCCTCGGCCGTCAATAACCGGATTTGCTAGTCCTGCGTCACCCGCAGCCGGTCCCAGGCCTCGAACTCATGGGCGATGCAGCCCTCGATCAGGGTGCGCCAGACCGGCTCGGCGATGGCTTCGGAGAAGCCGGCCTCGCGGGCGGCGGCGCGGACCTTGGCGACCACGTCCTCGATCCGGGCCGCATCGCGCACGGCGCCGCGGTCCTGTTTGATGCGGGCGGCGGCGTCCATATAGCGCTGGCGCTCGGCCAGCAGGGTCACCAGGGCCCGGTCGAGGGCGTCGACGCCCTTGCGGACGTCGACCATGGTTTCGCAATCTGCGGGCAGGGGGCGCGGGTCGGTGGCGGCGAGCAGGGACGCGGTCATGCGGATTAGATTCCGGCTCCGTTATCGATGGTGGCCAGGGCGGCCTGATGCGCTTCGGCCTCGGCGGTGAGCCAGGCGACGAAGGCTTTCACCTGCGGCAGCCTGCCCTTGGCCTTGGGATGGACGACGTAATAGGCGAAGTCCACCGCCGTGGCGATCTGGAACGGCGCCACCAGCCGGCCCGCATCCAGATCGGCCTGGGCCAGGGCCCGCTTGGCCAGGGCCACGCCCCGACCGCCCACCGCCGCCTCGATGACCAGGCTCGACTGGTTGAACCTCGGGCCCCGGGAGCCGTCCACGCCGCGCACGCCCCGGGCGGCCAGCCACATGGTCCAGTCCGGGCAGGATTCGTCGGCGTCGGGGGAGCCGTCATGCAACAGGACATGCTGGGACAGGTCGGCGAGCTCGGCCAGGGGCTGGCGCTCCAGCAGTTCGGGGCTGGCGACGGCGATCACCGTCTCCTGCATCAGCCGGGTGACCTCCAGGCCGGGATAGCGGCCGGCGCCGTAGCGGATGGCGATGTCGATCTCGCCGGAGGCGAAGTCCACCAGCTCCATGCCGGCCGAGACCCAGACGTCAACCATCGGATGCAGGGCCTCGAACCGCCCCAGGCGCGGGACCAGCCATTTGGCGGCGAAGGAGGGGGCCATGGAGACCGTCAACCGCCGGCCGTCGACGGCGGCGGTGAGCATGGAGGCGGCCTCGGCCAGCCGGTCGAAGGCCTCGCGCAGGGCGGGCAGGGCGATCTGCGCCGGGTCGGTGAGCAACAGCCCCTTGGGCGTGCGCTTGAAGAGGGCGACCCCGACGAAGTCCTCCAGGTTCTGGATCTGCTGGCTAACCGCGCCGGGGGTCACCGACAGCTCGTCCGCCGCGCGGCTGAAGTTAAGGTGCCGGGCCGCCGCCTCGAACGCGCGCAGGGCGTTGAGCGGCGGCAGGCGGTGTCTTTGTTCCATCAGAATTCCTGAGCGCCCCGCTAGAAGTCCTTGGTTGCGAAGTGGCGTCGCGAATCCCACTTTGCAACTACCAGCGTCGCATAGACCCTTTTGGCGTTGGGCCCAATCGCGGCGCGGCCCTGCGCCTTTCGCCGCGGCAATCCCTCCCCGGGTTTTAGAGGACCTGTTTCATGCCGCGCGGCGTGCGTCATTCCGACAAGGCCAAACGCCTGGTGGTTCTGCAAGGTCGGTCGGACGGCGCGCCGCCCCGCGCCGGCGTCGTCTGGCTTGTCGGCGCCGGACCCGGCGATCCGGAGCTCTTGACCGTCAAGGCCTTGCGCCTGCTGCAAGGCGCCGACGTCGTCGTTCACGACCGTCTGACCCCGCCGGCCATCCTGGCCCTGGCCCGCGCCGACACGCGGATGATCGACGTGGGCAAGCGCAAGTCGCGCCATACCCTGCCGCAGGACGACATCAACCGCCTGCTGGTGGCCCTGGCCCTCGACGGGCTGATGGTGGTGCGCCTGAAGGGCGGCGACCCCTTCCTGTTCGGTCGCGGCGGCGAGGAGCTGGCGGCCTGCGTGGCGGCCGGGGTCGAGGCCCACGTGGTCCCCGGCGTCACCGCCGCCCTGGCCGCCTCGGCCGGCGCCGGCGCGCCGCTGACCCATCGCGGCCTCGCGCAGGCGGTGACCTTCGTCACCGGCCATGCGGCGGGGGACGCCGAGCCTGACCTCGACTGGGCGGCGCTCGCCCGCCCCAACCAGACCACCGTCGTCTACATGGGCCTGACCACCGCCCCCCGGATCGCCGCCCGGCTGATCGCAGAGGGCCGCGCGCCTGGAACCCCGGTCGTCGTCGTCGAGAACGCCAGCTTGCCTGACGAGCATCGCCTGTCGACGACCCTGGAGGCCCTGGGCGACGCCGTCCGCGACATGGACGGGCCCGCCCTGCTCATCATCGGCGAAGTGGCCGCGCTATCGGTCGCATTGGCGCCGGCCCGCGACGCGCGTCAAACCGTGGTCGCCACCTCGGAGAGGACCCGCGCATGAAGGCCCTGACCGCGAACCGACTCATCGACGGCGAGGTGGTGTTCTGGGCGCGCGGCCACTGGGTCGAGCGTTTCGGCGAGGCGCAGCTGTTCGACGCCGACGCCCCCGCCGGCGAGGCCGAGGCCCACGCCAAGAACCAGCCGACGGTGGTGATCGACCCCTATCTGATCGACGTCGCCGAGGCCCCCGGCGGCGTCGCCCCGGTGGCCTACCGCGAGCGGCTGCGGGCGCTCGGCCCCACCAACACCCCGCAACACGGCAAGCAGGCCGAGGGCGGGGCCGACATCGACGTCATCGCCCACGCTTCCGGCGTCGCCCGCTCCGGCGGGCGGCACAATCTGATCAAGCGCAAGTAAGGCCCGCCATGTATCGCTATGACGCGCTGGACAAGGAGATCGTCGCCGACCGGGCGGCGGAGTTTCGCCATCAGGTCGCCCGCCGCCTCGCCGGAGAGCTGACCGAGGACCAGTTCAAACCCCTGCGGTTGATGAACGGCCTCTATCTGCAGCTGCATGCCTACATGCTGCGCGTCGCCATCCCCTATGGCACGCTCAACGCCGCCCAGCTGCGCAAGCTGGCCTGGATCAGCCGCGCCTACGACAAGGGCTACGGCCACTTTACCACCCGCACCAACATCCAGTTCCACTGGATCAAGCTGGGGGACACGCCGGATATCCTCGACGCCTTGGCCGAGGTCGACCTTCACGCCATCCAGACCTCCGGCAACTGCATACGCAACACCACCACCGACCCCCGCGCCGGGGCGACGGCGGAGGAGGTGGACGACCCCCGGGTCTGGGCCGAGGTGATCCGCCAGTGGTCGACCCTGCACCCGGAATTCAGCTTCCTGCCGCGCAAGTTCAAGATCGCGGTCACCGCCTCGGCCAAGGACCGCACCGCCGCCCGCACCCACGACATCGGCCTGGCCCTGCGCCGGGGCCGCGACGGGTCCCTGGGCTTCGAGGTGATGGTCGGCGGCGGCATGGGCCGCACCCCCTACATTGGCCCGACCATCAAGGAGCACCTGCCCGTGGGGCGGTTGCTGTCGTACCTGGAGGCGGTGTTGCGGGTCTATAACCGCCGCGGCCGGCGGGACAATTCCTACAAGGCCCGGATCAAGATCCTGGTCGCGGCCCTGGGCGCCGAGGAATTCGGCCGCCAGGTCGAGGCCGAATGGCTGCAGATCGATCCGGCCCTCACCGACCTGCCGGACACCGAGCTCGCCCGTATCCGCGGCTATTTCACCCCGCCGGGTTTCGCCGTGCTGCCCCGCGTCTCAGCCGCCTTCGAAGCCGCCAAGGCCGCCGATCCGGCCCTGGCCCGCTTCGCGCGCAACAATGTCCATGCCCACAAGCAGCCCGGCTACGGCATCGTCGACATCTCCCTGAAGGCGCCCGGCGAGACCCCCGGCGACGCCAGCGCCGAGCAGATGGAGGCGGTCGCGGACCTCGCCGAACGCTACGGCTTCGGCGAGATCCGGGTCACTCATGAGCAGAACCTCGTCCTGCCGCACGTGAAGCTGGACGACCTCGCCGCCGTCTTCGCTGGGCTGAAGACCGCGGGCCTGGCCAGCGCCAACATCAACCTGGTCAGTGACATCATCGCCTGCCCGGGGCTGGACTACTGCGCCCTGGCCAATGCCCGCGCGATTCCCATCGCCCAGGACATCGCCCTGCGCTTCGCCGACCCGGATCTGGCCGAGGACATCGGCGAGCTGAAGATCAAGATCAGCGGCTGCATCAACGCCTGCGGCCATCACCACGTGGGCCACATCGGCATCCTCGGCGTCGATAAGAAGGGCGAGGAATACTACCAGCTCACGCTCGGCGGCTCGGGCGCTGAGGATGCGGAAGTCGGCAAGATCCTCGGTCCGGCCCTGCCGGCCGACCGGGTCACCTCGGCCATCGACGATCTCATCGGCGTCTACCGGCGCGAACGCCTGCCCGGGGAGCGGTTCCTGGACACCTATCGCCGCACCGGCGTCGCGCCCTTCAAGGAGGCGGTCTATGTCGCAGCGCATTAGGCTGAGCCAGGGCGCCTTCGCCCTCGAGGACGACCGGTTCACCACCGTCGCCGACGACGAGGCGCCGCCCCCCGGCGACATCATCGTCTCCGTCGCCCGCTTCCAGGCCGACGGTGACGCCCTTCTGGCGCAGGGCCGGGCGGTGGGGGTGCGGGTGGCCGCGGACCAGTCCGTCGACGATCTCGCCTACGACCTGCCCCGGATCAGCGTGGTGGCCCTGGAGTTTCCCAAATACCGCGACGGCCGCGCCTACACCGGCGCGCGACTGCTGCGCGAACGCTACAGCTACGCTGGCGAGATCCGGGCGGTGGGCGACGTGCTGCGCGAACAGGCCCTGTTCATGGTCCGCTGCGGCTTCGACGGCTTCGAGCCGGTGGACGGGTCCTCGCCGCAACAATGGGCGGACGCCGCCGGCCGCTATCGCCACGTCTATCAGCGCGCCGCCGATGGCCGCGCGCCGGCCTACGCGGAAAGGGGAGGCGAAGATGCCCTTTGAAGGCGCCGAACCCATCAGCCTGGCCCAGCGGCTGAACGCCGAATTGCGGGACGCCGAGCCCCAGGCCATCCTCGCCGCAGCCGTGGAGCACTTCGGTGACAAGCTCGCCCTGGTCTCCTCCTTCGGATCGGAGTCGGCGGTGCTGCTGCACATGGCCGCCCAGATCGCCCCCGGCGTCACCGTGCTCTTCCTCGACACCGGCATGCTGTTCGGCCAGACCCTGGATTATCGCAAGCAACTGGCCGCCAAGCTCGGCCTCACCGACGTTCGCGACCTGCGTCCGCAGTTCCAGGACATCGCCGTGCACGATCCGTCGGCGGATCTTTGGAAGACCGACACCGACGCCTGCTGCAACATTCGCAAGGTGCTGCCCCTTGATCGGGCCCTGGCTGGCTTCGAAGGCTGGGTCACCGGCCGCAAGCGGTTCCAGGGCGGCGACCGTCTGCGGCTGCAGGTGGTCGAGCAGGGTTTGAGCCAGATCAAGTTCAATCCCCTCGCCAACTGGTCCAAGGAACAGATTGACGCCTATGCGGCGGCGCACGACCTGCCGGCCCATCCGCTGGTGGCCTTCGGCTATCCGTCGATTGGCTGCTGGCCCTGCACCAAGCCGGTGGAGGAGGGCGAGGACTTGCGTTCCGGGCGCTGGGCGGGCCAGGAAAAGACGGAGTGTGGTATCCATGTCCCTCGGGCTGTCCCGGTGGAAGTGGGCGGGTCTATTTGACCGCCGACCTCGCCGCCTGCCCTTGGACCTGCCCCCGGAGTTGGAATTCGTGATGCAAGACGCTCCCGTCGCCGCCCCCGCCGCCGCGCCCGTCAAGGCCGGCGGCGCCTTCTATGTCGAGCGGGTGACCTGGATCCACCACTGGACCGACACCCTCTTCTCCCTGCGCACCACCCGCGACGCCGGCCTGCGCTTCGAAAGCGGCCAGTTCGTGATGCTGGGGCTGATCGTGAACGGCAAGCCGCTGCTGCGGGCCTATTCCATCGCCAGCGCCCACTACGCCGACGAGCTGGAATTCTATTCGATCAAGGTCCAGGACGGCCCGCTGACCTCGAAACTTCAGCACGTGAAGGTCGGCGACGAGGTTCTGGTCGGCAAGAAGCCCACCGGCACCCTGGTCCTCGACGGCCTGCGCCCCGGCAAGAACCTCTACCTCCTGGGCACGGGAACGGGCCTCGCGCCCTTCCTCAGCCTTGTGCGCGACCCGGAAGTCTATGAGCGCTACGAAAAAGTCGTGGTCACCCACACGGTGCGCGAGGTCGCCGACCTCAGCTACCGCCAGTTCCTGACCCATGATCTGCCCAACGACCCCGACCTCGGCGAGCTGGTGGCGCCCAAGCTCATCTACTACCCCACGGTCACCCGCGAGGCCTTCGTGCACGAGGGCCGGATCACCGACATGATCGAGTCCGGCCAGATCTTCCGCGACATCGGCCTGCCGCCCCTGGACCCGGCCCGCGACCGGGTGATGCTCTGCGGCGGCCCCTCGGTGCTGACGGACCTGAAGGCCCTGCTGCTGGCTCGCGGCTATGAGGAGGGCTCGGTGGCCAAGCCGGGCGATTTCGTGCTGGAGCGCGCCTTCGTCGAGACCTGAGGATAACGGGGGGTGACGGCGCGGCTGGGGCTGCTCGACTGGCTGATCGTCGGCGGCTACGGAGCGGTCATCGCCGCGGCGTCGTTGTGGCTGGGCCGGCGGCGTACGGCCGATGCCCGGGACTATTTCCTGGCCGGCGGCGCGGTCCCGCCCTGGCTCGCGGCCATATCGGTGCTGGCCACCACTCAATCTGCAGCGACATTTCTCGGAGGGCCGGATTACGGCTACCGGGGCGACTTCACCTACCTTGGCGCCAACCTCGCCGCCCTGCTGGCGGCCTACGTGGTCGCCCGGGTATTGATGCCGCGGTTCTACGCCCAGGGCCTGACCACGGTGTACGAACTGCTCGGCCGGCGGTTCGGCGCCGGCGCCATGCGCGCGGCCGGGGCGATGTTCCTGATCGGCCGGGTGCTGGCCGGCGGGGCGCGGCTCTATCTGGCTGCGGTGGCGGTCTCGATGCTGCTGTTCCTCAATGTCAGCGCCGGCGGCGTGCTGACCTCGGCGGCCCTGCTGGTGGCGGTGGCTTTCGCCTTCGGTGTTCGCGGTGGCCTGCATTCGATCGTCTGGATCGACGTGATCCAGTTCGCCGTCTACGCGGGCGCGGCCGTCGCCATGCTGGTCTTTCTGCGCGGCCTGATCCCGCTGCCCCTTGGCGCCATCCTGCACGGCCTGGCGGCGACCCCGGAGGGAACGAACAAGCTGCGGCTGGTCAACCTCACCCTCGACCCCACCCAGCCCTTCGCCCTGCCGGCGATCCTCTGCGGCCTGACCCTGCTCAACATCGGCAGCTTTGGCCTCGACCAGGACGTCACCCAGCGCCTGCTGGCCTGCAAGGACGCCAAGGCGGGCGCGCGGGGGCTCTACATCTCCGTCATCGCTGCTGTCCCCGTGGTGGCGGTGTTCATCGCCATCGGCAGCCTGCTCTATATCGTCTATCGGCGGCCGGACCTGATGGGTCACGCGGCCCTGACGCCCCGGCGCGGCGTCTCCGGCTCCGACATCACCATCTTCATGCGCTTCATCCTCACCCAGGCGCCGCCGGGCCTCCGGGGGCTGGCCACTGTCGGCGTGGTCGCCACCTGCGTCGGCACCACCATGTCGGCCCTCAACGCCATGTCCTCGGTCTTGGTGCAGGACTTCTACCGGCCCTGGCGAAGCGGGGAGGGGACCGCGCGGCCCGAACATCACTACGTCCGCGCGGGTCGGATCGGCATGGCGGCGACGGGCCTGGCGACATTGGCCATGGCGGCCTTCTCCTTCTATTGGCGTCGCTATACCGACACCCCGCTGCTGGAGTTCGTCCTGTCGGTGATGAACTTCGCCTATGCGGGCCTGCTGGGGGTCTATTTCACCGCCGTCTTCACCAAGCGCGGATCGACCGCCTCGGTGATCGCGGCCCTGGTCGTGGGATTCGTCGTCATCCTGGTGCTGCAGCCCTACGTGGCCGACGCCCTCGGACTGCCCGCCGGGCTGCGGCGTCTGGCCTTTCCCTGGCAGCTCTGCCTGGGCGCGGCGGCCGCCTTCGGCGTCTGCGTGACGGGGCGCTCGCCGCGTAAGCCAAGCCTGTCATAGGCCGTCGCCAACCCGATTGCGGCCCGGCCCGCCGCCTGTACACTCGGGGCAAAACACAAGCCGGAAACGCCGCCCCATGACCATCCACCCCGACATCGCCGCCCTCGTCGGCGAGATCGACTTCGACCCCGACGCCCTGCACGAAAAGTACCTTGCCGAGCGCGACAAGCGCCTGCGCGAGGACGGCAATTCCCAGTACGTCGAGGTCAAGGCGGAGTTCTCGCGCTACGTCGACGATCCCTATGTCGAGCCCGGGTTCACCCGCGATCCGGTATTCGATTCCGTCGAGGTGGCGATCATCGGCGGCGGCTTCGGCGGCCTGCTCATGGGCGCGCGGATGCGCGAGGCCGGCTTCGAGTCCATCCGCATGGTGGAGAACGCCGGCGACTTCGGCGGCACCTGGTACTGGAANNTACTGGAACCGCTATCCCGGCGCCATGTGCGACGTGGAGTCCTACTGCTACCTGCCGCTGCTGGAGGAGCTGGGCTACATGCCCAGGCATAAATACGCCTTCGCGCCGGAAATCCTCGAGCACAGCCGCAATATCGCCCGCCACTACCGACTCTACGACAACGCCCTGCTGCAGACGGCGGTCAGCGAAATGCGCTGGGACGAGGCCGCGCGGATGTGGGTCATCAGCACCTATCGCGGCGACCGGTTCCAGGCCCGCTTTGTGGCCATGGCCAACGGGCCGCTCAGCCGGCCCAAGCTGCCGGGCATTCCCGGCATCAACGCCTTCAAGGGCCACACCTTCCACACCAGCCGCTGGGACTACGCCTACACCGGCGGCGATTCCTTCGGCGATCTGACCGGCCTCGCCGACAAGCGGGTGGGGATCATCGGCACAGGCGCCACCGCCATCCAGTGCGTGCCGCACCTGGGCGCGGCGGCCAAGGAACTCTACGTCTTCCAGCGCACCCCCTCGTCCGTGGACGTGCGCAACAACGGCGAGACCGATCCGGCCTGGGCGGCCTCGCTCCAGCCGGGCTGGCAGAAGCGTCGCCAGGAGAACTTCAACATCCTCGTCGCCGGCGGCGATCAGGATGAGGACCTGGTCCACGACGGCTGGACCGACATCTTCCGCAAGTTGACCGGCGCCGCGGCCAAGGGCGCGTCACAGAAACTCGGACGCCGGCTGACCCCTGCGGAACGCGCGGCGCTGATGGAGCTGGCCGACTACAAGAAGATGAACGAGGTCCGCGCCCGGGTGGACGCCATCGTCAACGACCCCGCCACGGCGGCGGCGCTGAAGCCCTGGTATCGCCAGTTCTGCAAGCGGCCCTGCTTCCACGACGAATACCTGCAGACCTTCAATCGCCCGAACGTCACCCTGGTCGACACCCACGGCCAGGGTGTGGACGCGCTCACCGAGCACGGCGTTGTGGCGGCCGGCCGGGAATACGAGGTCGACTGCCTGATCTTCGCCACCGGGTTCGAGGTGGGCACCGCCTACACGCGCCGTGCCGGCTACGACATCATTGGCCGCGGCGGCCGGACTCTCTCCGACCACTGGAGCCAGGGCTTTCGCACCTTGCACGGCCTGACCACCCACGGCTTTCCCAACTGTTTCTTCCTGGGCTTCACCCAGACGGCGATCACCATCAGCGTGCCCCAGGCCCTGGGCGAACAGGCGGGACACGTGGCCTATATGATCTCGCAGGCGAAGGCGCGGGGCCAAGGGGTTCTGGAGCCGACCGCCGAGGCCGAACAGGCCTATGTGGACGAGGTGCGCAGCCTCGCGCGCATCGGCCTGCGGTTCTACGCGGAGTGCACGCCGGGCTATTACAATGGCGAAGGCCAGGCGGAAAAGCGCGCCGGCTTCTTCTCCGACATGTACGGCGCCGGTCCCTTGCGGTTCTTCCAGCTGCTGGAAGAGTGGCGCGCCACGGGGCGCCTGGAGGGCCTTGCGCTCAGCTGATCGATTGAGACGCCGGGCGTCAGCCAGCGAGGGTCAGGAGGGCCGCGCTAGTTGATGGCGGTCTGGGTCGCCTGGGACAGGCGTAGGCCGCCGCCGCCGTCGGTGGGCGGACAGCCGCTGAACTCGCCGACCTTGGCCAGGGTCACCGACGTCTGATTGATCCCCGCCAGGGGCCGCATCGAGCCCGCCCCCTGGCCGGTGAACAGGTCGAGCCGCGCGCCCTTGATCGCGCCCCCCACGTCGGAGGCGAACCAATAGCCGTCGTGAAGCGTGCCGTCCTGCAGCGGCATGCCGACCGTCTCCTTGATGAACACGATGGAGCGCCGGCTCACCAGCCGCGGATCGACGGCCAGGGTGCGCATGGGCGAGACCGGGCAACCCAGGGAATCGCGACCGTGAATGCCGTGCCCGCCCGTATGATAGAGGGTCACCCGAAAGCCGCCGTCCGTCGGAACAGCGACGGCCGCTGAGGCGTTTGTGGTCGAAGCGATCAAATCCCCGATGGGATCGTCACCTTGCGCTTGTGCGCCGATGGGCAATGCTGCAAGCGCCAGCGTGGCGAGGCATGCCAGGATACGCTTCATCAGCGTCCCTCCTGTTGTTTCTCGTCTCGGATCGGGGCGGACTCCTACAGGGCGAATTGGCGAGGTCAACCCCGCGCCGTGACCTGCGGACGGTTCGCCGCAGGCGCGGCCTTGGCGCCCAGGATGAGATAGGGGAGGGCAAATCCTTGAAAATACGGATTTATGGGGACTCGATATCCGGCAACTGCCTGAAGGTGAAATGGACCGCCGACTATCTGCATCTGCCCTATGATTGGGCGGAGACAGGCGTCCTGACAGGCGAGACTCGCACGCCGGCCTTCCTGGCGATCAATCCCTCCGGCCAGGTGCCGGTGGTGATCCTGCCGGGTGGGCGGCCGCTGGCGCAGTCCAACGCCATCATCCTGCATCTGGCTGAAGGCTCGGACCTGATTCCCGCCGACGCCTACGATCGCGCCGTCATGTTGCAGTGGCTCTTTTGGGAGCAATATTCCCATGAGCCGGCAATCGCTGTTCGGCGGTTCCAAAAGCACTACCTGGGCAAGCCAGACTCGGAGATTGACCCGGCCCTTTTGACGAAAGGGAACGCCGCTCTTGCTCTGATGAATGCAAGATTGGAGGCCAATGGGAGTTGGTTCGCTGGTGGCGCGATCAGCCTCGCTGATGTGGCTTTGGTTGCGTACACCCGGGTAGCCCACGAGGGTGGTTTTGACCTGAGCGGCTATTCAGCCGTCAAGGGCTGGGTGACGCATGTGGAGAAAACGCTGCCGATCGGCTGACATCGATAGGGGGCGGTGCGGGCGGCGCCGACCCTTTGGCGCTTCACGACCGACGAACCAAGAGGCTTGGCTTCAAGCGAGGCTCAAATTCCCGCCGCCTCCCGCCGCATCGGCCACCATTCGCCGGGCCTTTCCGCTCGCGATTGCGGCGTGATCTGCGTCAATAAAAGCCAGCGACAGCCACGCCCGTTATTCGGCCGGAAGACACGAGGGGGTGGCGGCCCAATTGGGAAACTACTTCACCCCGACCTTGATGGCGCCGCTCGGGACGTAGAAGACCCGCACCCCACGCTCATAGTCGGCTAACTCGTCAGCATTCAACCACAAGAGGCCCGGTTCCTCGCATTTGACGGCGCCGCAAAGGGCGGCCGCCTCGGGGTAGCCTACGGGCTCAACCGGGTGCAGGCGTTCGCGCGACTTTTCCTCATCCAGACGATGCGCCTTGCACATTAGTACCGCCACTGGAAATGCCCCATCTTTTGCCGCTCTTCATTCAAGGCGGCGATGTCAGCGAAGGGCTTCCGCCAACAGAACGTCGCGCGCCAAAGACTCTTGGCCGCCAAAATCTGCAGACGGGACACGGATGCCTTGCCCGTCGTCGTGCGCAACGGCGGGGCGCGGCGGGCGGATTTTGTCCTTACTCCGCCCGCCGCGTATCCCGCCCCCGGCTACCGTCCGCTATTGAGAATGATTGAGGCGATCACACCGGTGGCTACCGCCGCGAGGATGTATTGGCCATTTGACTCGCGCCACTCGTAGCCGCGAGGCGGCTTGCGAAGATGATGCTGATGATAGTCCACGGGCTGCGCGCCGCTCCAATCGTTGTAGCCCATCCGTTCGCCGCTCTTCCACTGGTGACTGCCACCGTAGTCCTGACCCCAGCCGGTGTGTTGGCCGCCACCAGCTTGATCGCCATGTTGTTGACCCGCACCCGGACCACCGCCGTAGGGCTGGGCCCCGGCGACCGAGGCCCCTGCTAGTGACAGGGCCATTGCTCCAATTAGTAACCTGTTCATCGCACATCCTTTCGGCGCCCAGCACGACCCGCCGCCAATTCGGCCACGCGCCCCGCGCGGGTTGGTCACGCTCGAAATGGCGGTAGGTTCACCGTCAACACCAAGGCTCGCGCCTATCGACGGTCGGCCCAACAGGCGCCGCAGTCCTTTGGATCGGTGCACATCTTCAAGATGTGGCCGGACGGGGGAGCCACAGGCCCTGCCGCGATTATTGGGCGCGCTGGGATGTGATCTGGATCGGCCCTTGTCTGGAATCGGGTCTCGGCGAGAAATTCGACGTGGTGAAAACGACCGGCTCCGCCAACGGATATGTCAAAAATTGACATAGATCAACGATCGGCTTTCAGGGCCCCACCTACTGTGTTCGCAAGCGGCGCTTCAGCTCAAAGGGGGCGATATGCTGTGGAAGACTTCCGGTCACTGATTCCTTTGCGGCCGCCCCCGTGGTGGGTGGGGACGCTGCTTGCCGCGCTTGTCACGGTTGCGGCTTGGCTGGTCCAACTGGCGGTCGATGGCGTCCTCCACTCTGAAACCCATTACCTTCCCTTCGTAGCGGCGGTCTTCGTCTCAGCCATATGGGGCGGCACGCTCAGCGGATTGACGGCGACCGTTCTCGGCGGCGTCCTGGCCAACCATCCTGGAACTGAAGTGTGGACCAGTCTGGACGAAAGCTACATCTGGGCCTTGATCAGATTCTTCGCCCTGAGCGGATTCGTCGTCGCCGTTGCGGGTATGTTAACCTCGACGTTGCGGCGCGAAGCGGTGCTTGTCGAGCGGCTTACTTTAGTAAGTCGCGAGATGGAGCATAGGGTCGGCAATGTGCTCGCCATCGTCCAGTCGTTGGTCCGCCAGACCGCCCGAAGCACAACCTCCATTACGGTTTTCGAACGGAATATCTCCGAGCGACTGCAAGCCCTGGCAAGCTCGCAAAGATTGCTTCTTGAAAGCGGTGGCAAGCCGGTCTCGCTTAGCCGGTTGGTTGAACTGCTGCTTTCTCCGTTTGAGATTGATGGCCATCTCGAACGACCGATCAGCGGACCCGCTGTGGAAGTGAATGAGGGCCTCGCCGTCACGCTGTCACTGCTGCTGAACGAGTTGGCCACCAACGCCACCAAATACGGTGCGCTCTCTGTCCCCAATGGACGCTTGGAACTGGGCTGGATTGAGCGCGCCGATGGGATCGTCATTGAGTGGAAGGAACTGGGCGGCCCGCGTGTGTCCCCGCCGAGCAAGGTCGGCTTTGGCTCCAAACTCCTAGGCGCCGCGCTCCGGCGAACGAGTGGCGGCGTCGATCTGCGCTACGACCCCGATGGGGTCCGCTGCTTCATCAGCTTGACGAAGGGTCAGGCCATTCAAACGTTCCAGCAACCAGACCTCGCCTCTCAATAGGAAGAGGTGATTGGGGAAGATATGCGAAGTGCCCCGGCGGGGGGGCCGAGGCACTTCTTCTGACGCGGGTAAAGGAGGGATGGCCGACCCGCGTCGTGATCAAAGTCTCTGCGGCTGACGACTGGCGCGCGTTGATGTGGATCAAGCTCGAACCAACGGCGCCTCACACCGATTGACGATCGCGCCTCCATGCCTTCCGAAGGGGAGGCCCATTCGGCATCTTGTAATGTTCGATCAAGCAGCGCCGCCCACGGGACGAGCCGATGGTCGCCACATGTTTCATTTCGTTAGGCCTCGCCTATACTCGCATGGTCGGCGACGGCGGCTTCGACCTGACGCGCTATCCGGCCGTCAGGGCTTGGATCGGGCGGGTCGAGGCTGCGCTGAACATCACCGATTGACCCGCAAGGAGCCTTGCCGATGAGTCCCCTGACCCGCACCGCCGCGGCGCTCGCCTGCTTGGTCGCCGCCTCGGTGGGCGCGCCGCAGGCCCTGGCCTGGGGCTCGACCGGGCACCGGATCATCGGCGAACTCGGCGCGGCGACCCTGCCGGCCGACCTGCCGGCCTTTCTGAAGACCCCCGAGGCGATCGCGGCCATCGGCGAGACCGCCCGCGAGCCGGACCGCTGGCGCGCCGCCGGCAAGGTCCACGACAGCGACCGGGACGCCGCCCATTTCGTCGATGCGGGCGACGACGGCAAGGTGCTGGGCGGTCCTCTGCTCAGCGCCCTCCCGCCCACCCGGACCGACTACGACACCGCCCTGCGGGCCGTGGGCGCCACCGCCCAGAAGGCCGGCTACCTGCCCTACGCCATCATCGACGGCTGGCAGCAGCTGGCCAAGGACTTCGCCTATTGGCGCATGGAGACGGCGGCCATCCCCCGGGAGACCAATTCCCAGCACAAGGCCTGGATGGTCGCCGACCTTCGCCGGCGCGAGGCGCTGATCATCCGCGACCTCGGCGTCTGGGCCCATTATGTGGGCGACGCCAGCCAGCCGATGCACGTCAGCGTCCACTACAACGGCTGGGGCCAGTTCCCGAACCCCAGTGGCTACACACAGGATCGGGTGCATGGCCCGTTCGAGGGGATCTACGTGCGCCAGAACCTGACCGAGGCGGCGGTTCGCGCGGCTATGCCCGCGCCCCAGGCCTGCCCCGACGCCATCGAGGTCTGCACCGCCCGCTACCTGGCGACCACCCAGGCGACCGTCGAGCCCTATTTCATCCTGCAGAAGGCCGGCGGCTTCGCCCCGGGCGATGCGCGCGGCGTGGCCTACGCCAGGCAGCGGGTGGCCGCCGGCGCGGCGCAGCTGCGGGACATGGTCGTCGCCGCCTGGGTGGCCAGCGCCCAGGGCGTGGTGGGCTATCCCCCGATCACCGTCGACCAGGTGGTCAACCACGGGGTCGATCCCTATGACGCCCTGTTCGGCGAGGACTAGGCGTGCGCGCGTGTCCGCAGTTCGGTCTTCAGCGACCGGGGCTCAGCTATCGCGACCGGCCCTCGGCCTATGGGGTCGCGCTGCGCGAGGGGCTCATCGCCCTGGTGTTCGTCACCCTGCCTGACCGCGAGCCCTTCTTCGACCTGCCGGGGGGCGGCGTCGATCCCGGGGAGAGCGAGGCGGACGCCCTAATCCGCGAATTCGGCGAGGAGACCGGGCTCGTCGTCCAGACCGGCCGGCTGATCACCCGCGCGGACCAGTACATGATCGGCGCCCATAACGAGCCGTTCAACAGCCGCGGGGCGATCTTCGAGGTCGAGATCGTCGGCGAAGACCCGGATCTGAAGGTTGAGGACAACCACCAGACCGTCTGGCTCGACCCGCGCGCGGCAGTGATCGCCCTCCGCCACGACAGCCACGCCTGGGCGGTGACGGCCTGGCTGCGGGACGGGTCGATCAGCTAGGAGGGCCGCCGGCCGTCGGCCTAATTCGGCGCCCGCGCGGCGAGCCGTTCCTCCCGCAGCTGCGTGCGCCGCACCTTGCCGGCGTCGTCGCGGATGTTCTCGGTGACGAACTCATAGGTTCGCGGCTGCTTGTACGGGACCAGCAGCCCCTTCAGATGTTCGCGCAGGTCCGCCTCGCTCAGGCCCTCCCGGGGCTGGACGATGGCGTGGATGGTCGAGCCAAGGTCCTCGTCGGGCAGGCCGATGACCGCGCTAGATTGCACCAGGGGATGCTCGTCCAGGGCCGACTCGATCTCCGCCGGATAGACGTTGGAGCCCCCGACCAGGATCATGTCGGTGCGGCGGTCGGCCAGGTACAGATAGCCGTCGGCGTCGAAGGAACCGATGTCGCCGAGGGACTCCCAGCCGCCGGGCAGGGTGCGGGGCGTCGCGCCCCGGTACTGGTATGAGGGCGGCGCGTCGGCGGGGCGTCGCATGAAGATCTCGCCGATCTCGCCGGCGGGCAGGGGGACGCCGTTCGCGTCGAAAGCCTGCATCTCCCCGACCGTGACCCGGCCGACCGAGCCGCGATGCTCCAGCCATTCCGTCCCGGTGATGATCGTTACCGCCTGGGCCTCGGTGCCGGCGTAGAGTTCCAGGATCACCTCGGGCCCTAGCCAGCCGATCCAGGCCTCCTTCAGCCAGGGCGGGCAGGGGGCGGCCAGGTGCCAGACAGTCTCCAGGCTGCCCACCTCGTATTTCGCCCGCACGTCCTCGGGCAGCCGCCAGATGCGGCTCATCATCGTCGGCACCAGGTAGAGCCAGGTGGCGCGGTGGCGATGCACCGCCTCCAGGGTCCGCTCGGCGTCGAACCGCGGCAGCACGACCAGGTGGGCGCCCCGGCTGAGGCCGCCGAAGCCGGAGGTGAAGGGGCCGTTGTGATAGAGGGGGCCGGGCATCACCATGACGTCGTCCGGCCGGGTGCGGTAGGGCCCGGTCTCGCCTTCAAGGCTCACCACCCCGGGGCCGCCGGACAGGATCAGCTTGGGCCGCCCGGTGGAGCCGCCGGAGGTGGGCGCCTTGTAGATCGGTGCGGTGCGGTCCGGCAGCGGGCTGTCGTCATCGCTGAGGGCCAGGAGGGCCGGAACGTCGTAGCGGGGGCGGCTGCTCTCGATGGTGTCCCCGGCCAGCAGGATCGGCGTCTGCGCCAGGTCCATCACCGCCTCGGCCTCGGCGGCGGGAAGGCGGTAGGAGATGGGCTGCGGCGTGGCACCGACCTTCCAGAGGCCGTAGCAGGCCTCGACGAAATCGACGCTGTTGGGCAGGCCGATGGTGACCAGATCGCCCAGCTTCACCCCGGCCGCCTCCAGGCCGCGGGCGATGCGGTTGCTGCGCCGGTCCAGTTCGCGCCAGGTCACCGTGCGGTGATCGTCGCTCACCGCCGGCCGGCCCGGGCGTTCCGCCGCCAGCTGGGTCAGGCGGGCGCCGATGGAAATAGGAGTGTCCATGGAATCAAACTCGCGCAGGGAGGTCAGAAGTCAGGATCGTGGAGCGCGGCCCGCCGCATTCGCTTCGGCCGCGCCCACATCACGCCAGGATAGCCCTTCAACGGGGCGAGGGTCTCCCCCCGGTACTCCCAATCGGCGGATTGTTCGACGGCGAGGTGATAGCGCGGCTCGCGGCCCGTGCGGGTCTCGAACAGGGCCCGGGGGATGTTGACCATCTTCGGCGCATGGTCGCGCACATAGGTCAGGGGCGTGCCGCAGGCGCCGCAGAAGCTGCGAACACCCTTGCCGGCGACGTCGGCGAAGGCGCGGATATCGTCCGCGCCCTGGAGGATGCGGAACCGGCTGCGCCAGGAGCCGACATAGGTGGCGTAGGCGCAGCCCTGCGCCCGGCGGCTGGCCGGCGAATGATCGTGCCAGGCCCAGACCGCCGGCACGTCGATGGCGAAACTCACAGCGCCGCAGGCGCAGGCGCCGTGCGCCTCGGCGGGAGCGGGTAATTGGGGCTTGTCAGCCTGGGCCGCCTTGCGCATCAAATGGCTCCGGTTGATGGTGCGGCGCGGATGCGCGTCTTCCATTTCACCGATCCGGGCAACCTCTGCTAGCTTTCAACCGTTGCTGTCTTGAAATGCGGATTCGCGGGGGCCCTGCTTCAACCATGGACGACCCCGCCGATTTCAGCGTCGCGACTGCCGACGGGGGCGACGTGGTGGCGCTGATCGGCGACTGGACCGCGGTCGCCCTGGGCCAGACTGGCGCCCGCCTGTCACAGGCGATCACCAAGGCGAAGAGCCCGCGCCTTGATCTGAGCGGCATCGGCCGATGCGACACCGCCGGCGCCTTCGCCATTCTCACCGCCGTGCAGGGCAGCGTGCCCACGGAGCGGATCGCCGCCACCAAACAGACCACGCGCCTTCTGGAACTGGTCAGCCACGGCATGCGGGCCGCGCCCGTGCCGGAACAGCCGAACCGGTCTTTCGTGGCCCTGCTCGAACGCCTGGGCCACGGGCTGATCAATGTCTGGCACGACACATACGGCACCATGGGTTTCGTCGGCCATCTGCTGGTGGCGTGCGGCCGCGTCCTGGTCAATCCGCGCCGGATGCGTTGGGCGGCGGTGTTCAGCCTGGCGGAACGCGCCGGCCTCGACGCGATCCCGATCGTGGCCGTCACCACCTTCTTCATCGGCGCGGTGGTGGGCTTTCTGGGCGCGAACGAACTGCAGCAGTTCGGGGCCCAGGTGTTCGCCGTCGAACTCATCGGCATCGCCGTCATGCGCGAATTCAACATCATCATCACCGCCGTGCTGCTCGCCGGCCGCTCCGCCTCGTCCTTCGCCGCCGAGATCGGTTCGATGAAGATGAACCAGGAGGTCGACGCCATGCGCACCATGGGGGTCGATCCCTTCGAGGCCCTGGTGTTGCCGCGGTTCCTGGCGCTGCTGCTGACCATCCCCCTGCTGACCTTCATCGCCACCCTGGCGGGGCTGGCCGGCGGCCTCATGGTCAGCTGGGTGGTTCTGGACCTCAGCCCGAGCTTCTTCCTGCAGCGCATCGTAGAGAACGTCGGCATCACCCACTTCTGGGTCGGCCTGTCCAAGGCGCCGGTGATGGCGGTGGTGATCGCCGGCATCGGCTGCCGCCAGGGCATGGAGGTCGAGGGCGACGTCGAGACCCTGGGCCGCCGCGTCACCGCCGCCGTGGTCCATTCCATCTTCTCGATCATCCTGATCGACGCCCTGTTCGCGCTCCTCTACATGGAGCTGCACGTATGAGCGACGTCGAACCCATCGTCGATCTGGACGACGAACTCGACGAGCGCGCGCCGCCGATCGAGGTGATCGGCCTCGTCTCCAAGTTTGGGGATAAGGTCATTCACGACCACCTCGACTTGAAGGTTCGCCGCGGCGAGGTCCTCGGCGTGGTCGGCGGGTCCGGCGCCGGCAAGACCGTGCTGCTCAACACCCTGATCGGTCTGAAAATCCCCGATTCCGGGATGGTGAAGATCTTCGGCCAGGACCTCGACAAGGCCTCCACCGCCAAGTGGGACGCCATCGAGCGCAGCTGGGGGGTGCTGTTCCAGCGCGGCGCCCTGTTCTCCAACCTGACGGTCAAGGAGAACGTGTCCGCCCCCATGGTCGAACACACCCGCATGTCCAAGAAGATGATCTCGGACCTGGCGGAGCTGAAGATCTCCCTGGTGGGCCTGCCGCCGGACGCCGGGGCGCTGAAGCCGGCCGAACTGTCCGGCGGGATGATCAAGCGCGCGGGCCTCGCCCGCGCCCTGGCCCTCGATCCGCAGCTCCTGTTTCTCGACGAGCCGACCTCGGGCCTCGACCCGATCTCGGCCGGCGCTTTCGACGAACTGATCCGGGATCTCTCCGCCAGCCTCAATCTGACGGTGTTCATGATCACCCACGACCTGGATAGTCTCTACGCCATCTGCGATCGGGTGGCCGTGATCGCCGACAAGAAGGTGATCGCGGTCGGGACCATTCCAAAGCTGATGCGTTCGACTCATCCTTGGATCAAAGAGTATTTCATGGGACCGCGCGGCCGAGCCGCGGCCCGGTTGGAACCGGCGCGGGGAGCGCAGTAATGGAAAGAAACGCCAACTACGCCCTGGTGGGGTTCGCTTCGCTGGCCATCTTCGTCGGCATGGTGGTGTTCGTGGTCTGGCTGGCCCGAGTCCAGTTCGCCCATGAATACAGCATTTACGACATCGTCTTCGTCGGGCCGGTCCGCGGCCTGTCCGACGGCGGCGAGGTGCATTTCAACGGCATCAAGGTCGGCGAGGTCAGCAAGGTCGCCCTCGACGAGGCCGACCCCAAGAAGGTGATCGCCCGGGTGCGGGTCACGGCCAATGTGCCGATCCGCCAGGACAGCTTCGCCACGCTGGAACCGCAAGGGATCACAGGGGTCAACTACATCCAGATCACCGCCGGGACGACCAGCAAGCCCCTGTTGAAGGATGTCACCCCCCGGGGCAAGGTGCCGATCATCATGACCCGTTCGAGCGCTCTGTCAGACCTCCTGGAGGGCAGCGGCACCGTGCTGAACGCCACGGTCGATGCGCTGAACCGGGTCAACCGGGTGCTGTCTGACGACAACATCAAGTCGATGACGGCGACCCTGCACGACGTCCAGGCCGTGACCGCGGAAATTCGCAAGCGCAAGGAACTGCTGGCCGACGCCGACGCGACGGTCAAGAGCATCGACCAGACGGCTCAAAGCATCAAGCAGCTCAGCGACTCCAGCAACGCCCTGGTCAACGGCGACGGCAAGCGCACCCTGCGCGAGGCCGCCGAGGCCGCCGAGCAGATCAAGGCCGCCGCCACCGACACCCGAACCATGATCGCCAAGCTGCAGGGTCCGACCACAGACTTCGCCACCACCGGCCTGCCGCAGCTGACCTCGGCCGTGGTCACCCTTCAGCAGGCGGCGGAGTCCCTGAACCGCCTGGCCAGCGAGGCCGAGCAGTCGCCACGAAACCTGGTCTCCAAACCACCCGCCAAGGAAGTGGAGGTGAAGCCATGACCGCCCGCCGTGTTACGGCCGCCGCCGTCCTGACGATCTCGGCCCTGGCCCTCGCCGGCTGCGTAACCCTGTTCCCCAAGACCAAGCCGGCGCAGCTCTATCGCTTCGGCGATCACCCGGCCGCCGCGGCTGCGACGACGGGGGGGGGCGCGACGTTCAGCGTCCTGGGGGCGGCGCCGGCCTTTACCAACGCGGCGGAGGGGGACCGCATCCTCACCGTCACCGGCCAGGAGACCGCCTATATCGCCGACGCCCGTTGGGTCGCGCCGGCGGCGGTGCTGTTCGACGAGGCCGAGGCGCGCGCCTTCGAGGCCGCGGGCGGCCCGGCCCGATTGGTCAAGCGCAGCGACGTCGCCACGCCGAAACTGGTGCTGCGCCTGTCGGTGGAGACCTTCGAGGTCGACTACCCGTCCACCGGCCCACATACCCCCACGGTGAACGTGCAGGTTCATGCGGTGCTGATCCGTAGCCTCGACCGTCAGGTGGTCGCCGAAAAGACCTTCTCGGTCCTGACCCCCGTGCGCGAAAACCGCCTGGCGGGCATCGTCGCGGCCTTCGACGCCGGGACCGGCAAAGCCCTCAGCCAGGTCGTCGACTGGACGAACGCGGCGGGGACGGGGGGCTAGGCTAGTTCGCGTCCATAAACC
>PLSW01000098.1 GCA_003165275.1 Caulobacteraceae bacterium | reverse complement strand
CAGCATTTCGCTGATCGCGGTCTTCCTTCCGATCCTGCTCATGGGGGGCATCGTCGGCAAGATGTTCCGGGAATTCGCCCTGACCCTGTCGACGGCGATCGTGGTCTCGCTGCTGATCTCCCTGACCACCACGCCNNCCGATGATGTGCGCCTACCTGCTCACGCGGCCGACCCAGGGGGACGAGCGCAGCCGCCTGGCCAAGTTCACCGACGGAATCTTCGACTGGATGACCCGGGTCTACCGGGTCAGCCTGCTCTGGGCCCTGGACGCGGGGCCGGTGATCCTGGTCGTCCTGTTCCTGACCATCGCCCTGAACGTCTATCTCTACGGCGTCGTACCCAAGGGATTCCTGCCCCAACAGAGCAGCGCCCAGCTGCAGGGCTTCATGCAGACCGACCAGAGCACGTCGTTCCAGCTGACCCAGAAGCGGCTCACCCGTTTCGTGAACATCATCCAGTCCGACCCGGACGTGGACCGGGTCGCCGGCTTCACCGGCGGACGCTCCGCCGGCGGGCAGGTGTTCGTCACCCTTCGGCCCAAGACCCAGCGGGCGGGCCAGGTCTCCGACGACGAGATCATCGCCCGCCTGCGCGGCAAGTTCCTCAGCGTCTCCGGCGCCAGCCTCTTCCTGCAGTCGGTGCAGGACGTGCAGATCGGCGGCCGGCAGAGCTTCGCCCAGTACCAGTACACCCTCAAGGCCGACGACCTGGGCACCCTGCGCACCTGGGCGACCAAGCTCGGCGACGAGCTGAAGAAGAATACGATGCTCACCGACCTGAACAGCGACCAGGAAGACCACGGGCTGGAAAGCTATGTGACCATCGACCGGGCCACCGCCGGGCGGTTCGGCATCACCGACAAGGACGTGGACAACACCCTCTACGACGCCTTCGGCCAGCGTCAGGCCGCGGTGATCTACAACGCCCAGAACCAGTACCACGTGGTCATGGAGGTAGGTCAGCCCTACCAGCAGGAGCCGGACGCCCTCTCCCAGGTCTACGTTTCGACCAGCACCGGCGGTGCCGCGCCCGGCACCGCGGGCACGGGCCAGAGCGGCGCGACCTCGGCGGCCACGGCCACCGCCTCCACGGCCACGGGTCTGACCACCACGGGCGCCTCCACCACCGGCTCGACCATCAGCGTCGCCTCGCAGAACGCCCTGGCCGGGGCGGTGGGCCAGACCACCCTGGCGGGCCCCGTGGCGCCCCCCACCCGCGGCGCCTCCGCCGCCGTGGCCATCAGCGGCGTCAAGGAGACCATGGTGCCCCTGTCGGTCATCGCCAGCTTCGGACCGGCGTCGTCGCCGATCTCGGTGAACCACCAGGACGAGTCCGTGGCCACCACCATCTCCTTCAACCTCGCCCCCGGCCATTCACTTAGCGACGCGGTGGTCGCCGTTCAGGCGGCGGAAGCGACCATCGGCATGCCCACCGCGGTCCGGGGCAGTTTCCAGGGCACCGCCAAGGTGTTCCAGCAGTCCCTGTCCAACGAGCCGATCCTGATCCTGGCGGCCCTGCTGGCGATCTACATCGTGCTGGGCGTTCTCTATGAGAGCTATGTCCACCCGCTGACCGTGATCTCCACCCTGCCCTCAGCCGGGGTGGGCGCGACCCTGGCGCTGATCGTCTTCCATAGCGAATTCGACATCATCGCCTTGATCGGAGTCATTCTCCTGATCGGGATAGTGAAGAAGAACGCCATCATGATCATCGACTTCGCCCTCGAGGCCGAACGCACGGAGGGCCTGTCCAGTCGCGACGCGATCTTCCAGGCCTGCATGCTGCGGTTCCGGCCGATCATGATGACCACCTTCGCGGCCATCCTCGGCGCCGTGCCCCTGGCGATCGGCTGGGGGCAGGGAGCGGAGCTTCGCCGTCCCCTGGGCATTACGATCATCGGCGGGCTGGTGGTCAGCCAGATGCTGACCCTGCTGACCACGCCGGTGGTCTATATGTACATGGACCGTTGGCGCAGACGTCCGTCCGACGAGGCCCGCCTGAGCCGTTTCCCGGGGACCACGCCGGCGCCCCCCGAACCCGCCGTCTAGGAATGCGAACGATGACTCCCGCTTCCCCGCCTTCGCGCCAAGCCGCCCGCGTCCTGGCCTTGCTGTTGTCGACGGCCCTGGCCGCCTGCGCGGTCGGCCCCAACTACAAACGCCCGACGGTGACCACGACCCCCGCCTTCAAGGAGGCCGAGGGCTGGACGCCGGCGCGCCCCGCCGACGGCGTGGCCAAGGGCGACTGGTGGTCGGTGTTCAACGACCCGGTGCTCGACGGCCTGGAGAAAAAGGTCGAGGTCTCCAACCAGAACCTCGCCGCCGCCGAGGCCGCCTATCGCGAAGCCCGCGCCCTTGTCGCCGAGGACCGCGCGGCCCTCTTCCCCACCGTCGACCTGACCGGGGCCGCCACAGGTAGCCGCGTCGCGGCGACCCGGACGTCGGTCACCGCCAACAGCTTCCAGGCCTCCCTGGGCGCCAGCTGGGCCGTAGACGTGTGGGGCCGCATCCGCCGCACGATCGAGGGCGCCAAGGCCTCGGCCCAGTCCTCCGCCGCCGACCTCGCCAACGCCAAGCTCACCGGCCAGAGCGAACTCGCCGCCGACTATTTCCAGCTGCGGGTGACGGACGTGCAAAAGGCGCTGCTGGTCGATACGGTGGACGAGTACACGCGCTCGCTGAAGATCACCCAGAACCAGTACAACGCCGGCGTCGCGGCCAAGAGCGACGTGCTGACCGCCCAGACCCAGCTGACCAACGCCCAGGCGAGCCTCGTCGACCTCGACCGCGCCCGCACCCAGGCCGAACACGCCATAGCCGTGCTGGCCGGCGAGCCGCCGGCGGCCCTGACCCTGGTCGCCGATCCCAAGTGGACCCCGCCGCCCTCGCCGACCCCGGTCGAGCTGCCGTCGACCCTGCTGCAGCGGCGCCCGGACATCGCCTCGGCCGAGCGGCTGGCGGCCAACGCCAACGCCCAGATCGGCGTGCAGACCGCCGGCTATTTCCCCGCCCTGACCCTGACCGGCGACTACGGATTCGGCGCCGCGGCCCTGGGCAGCCTGTTCAAGGCGTCCAACGCCACATGGTCCGTGGGCGGCAGCGTCGCCCAGACGGTGTTCGACGCCGGCGCCACCACCGCCCGGGTGCGCCAGGCGCGGGCGGCCTACGACCAGTCCGTCGCCCAGTACCGCCAGACGGTGCTGACCGCCTTTGAGCAGGTGGAGGATGAGCTGGCCGCCGCCCGGGTGCTGCAGAACGAAGAGCACTACCGGGTCGAGGCCGCCAAGGAGGCGGTGCAGGCGGCGCAGATCGCCCTCAACCAGTACAAGGCCGGCCAGGTCGCCTACACCAATGTGGTCGTCGCCCAAGCGACCGCGCTGAGCGCGCGCCAGGCCCTGGTCACCCTGCAGGGCCAGCGCCTCGCCGCCGCGGTCAGCCTCATCGAGGCCCTCGGCGGCGGCTGGAGCACCGCCGAACTGCCGAAATAACGGCCCCTTTGGCCCCGCGACAGGGTCTGCTAGGTTGCCCGCCGCAATCGGCCGCCCAGCGCGGCTGACCGTCGGGGAGACGAATCGTGAAAGCCTGGAATTTCTCGGCCAAGCAGCTGCTGGCGGCGCTCGTGCTGCCCATCTTTCTCGCCGGATGCGGCGTCAACGCCATCCCCACCAAGGAGGAGACCGCCAAGGCCAAGTGGGGCGACGTGCAGAACCAGTACCAGCGTCGCGCCGACCTGATCCCCAATCTGGTGGAGACGGTGAAGGGCTACGCCACCCAGGAAAAGTCGGTGCTGGTCGAGGTGACCGAGGCCCGCGCCCAGGCGACCCACGTGTCGGTGGACGCCTCCACCGTGACCGACCCGGCCAAGTTCGCCCAGTACCAGCAGGCGCAGAACCAGCTGTCCGGGGTCCTTGGCCACCTGCTATCGATCACCGAGAACTATCCGGATCTGAAGTCGAACACCAACTTCCTGGCGCTGCAGTCACAGCTGGAGGGCACGGAGAACCGGATCGCCATCGCCCGCAACGACTACAACGAGGCGGTGCGCGACTATAACACCGAGCTGCGCACCTTCCCGGGCGTGCTCTGGGCTGGAACCTTCTATCATTCCGCCAGGCCCATGCAGTCGTTCACGGCGACCGCCGACGCCCAGGCCGCGCCCAAGGTGAGCTTCTCGGGTCCGCCGAGCAAATGATCCTTCCCCTCCGCGCCTGGATCGCCGGGGTCATCCTGGCGGTCGGCCTCGCCCTCGCCGCCCCGGCGACGGCGGCCCTGACCTTTCCGCCCCTGACCGGGCGGGTGGTCGACGACGCCCATGTGCTGTCCCCGGCCACCCAGGCGGCCCTCACCGCCAAGCTGGCGGCGCTGGAGCAGAAGAACGGCGACCAGTTGGTGGTGGTGACCCTGCCTTCCCTGCAGGGCCAGGCCATTGAGGACTATGGCTACCAGCTGGGCCGCGCCTGGGGCATCGGCGAGAAGGGCAAGAACAACGGCGCCCTCTTCATCGTCGCCCCCAGCGAGCACAAGGTGCGCATCGAGGTCGGCTACGGCCTGGAGCCGGTGCTCACCGACGCCCTGTCCAGCGTCATCCTGCAGACCGCTGTCCTGCCCAAGTTCCGCACCGGCGACGTCGAGGGCGGGGTGGTGGCCGGAACCGACGCCATCATCGACCAGCTCGGCCTGGATCCCACCACCGCCAAGGCTAAGGCCCAGGCGGCGGAGAGCCGGCCAGTGCAGACCGCCCATCCGTTCCCGGTGATCATCATCATTCTGATCGTCTTCTTCGTGATCAGCGCCGTCTTCCGCCGCGGCGGCGGGGGGCTCTGGGCCTTGCCCTTCCTGTTCATGGGCGGCGGCGGCGGCTTTCGTGGCGGCGGCGACGATTTCGGCGGCGGCGGGGGCGGCGGATTCAGCGGTGGCGGCGGCTCGTTCGGCGGCGGCGGTTCTTCGGGGAGTTGGTAGACATGCTGTCCAAGGCCGATCACCAGCGCATCCACGACGCCATCGAGGCCGTGGAGGCGAAAACCTCAGGCGAGATCTTCTGCGTCGTCGCCAAGGAGAGCGCCACCTACCGGGAGGTGCCCTTCGCCTGGGCGGCGGCCATCGCCCTGGTCGGCCCGCCGCTGGCCCTGGTGTTCGGCCTTCGGCCCACCGTGCCCCTGCTGCTGGCCCTGCAGAACGGCTGGAGCGTCGCCCACGCCAACGCCCTCGGCGACGACCTGACCACAGCCCTGATCACGTACGCCGTCGTGCAGGTGCTGGTGTTCGTGGTCGCCCTCCTAGTCACCTCGATCCCCGCCGTGCGGCGGCTGCTCACCCCCAACTCCCTCAAGCGCGCTCATGTCCACGCCCGGGCCATGGAGCAGTTCGCCCACCGGCTGCACACCACCAAGGCCAGCACCGGGGTGCTGGTGTTCGCCTCCCTGGCCGAGCGCCGGGTCGAGGTGATCGCCGACGAGCTGATCCACAGCAAGGTGGGCGAAAAGCCCTGGGATCAGGCTGTGGCCGCGGCCGTGGGTCCGATCCGCAGGGGGGACGCCGCCGGCGGTCTCACCGCCGCCATCGAGGTTTGCGGCCAGGTGCTGGCCAAGGAATGCCCCCCCGTCGACGGGTTGACCCCCGGCGGCGACCGCGAACTGGTGGACATCTGAAACGGCGGGACGGCGCATGATGCGAGAGCTACCCCCGCAGATCGTGCGGCTGTTGTTCGTGCTGGGGATCATCGCCGCGGGGGCGGCGGTGTACGAATTCGCTCAGGGCGCGCGGCCGATCGCCCTCGGCCTGGCCCTGGCGGCGGTCTGCGCGCTGGGGGTCAGCTCGCGGTTCAAGGAACACCTCTAGGGCCGCGGGTCGCCACGGCGGGCGCTTCCAGGGGGCGGCCGCCTTCATTCGGTCGTGTTCACGCCCCAGCTTGCCGGTGCAACCTCAGGGAGACCCCAACCATGATTGGTCAAAGCTTCGCCCTTACCCTCGCTCTCAGTCTAGGTGTCGCCGGCGCCGCCGCCGCCCAGGACAGCGTGCAGAACGCCTCCGCCGCCGTGAACGATTCGGCGAGCGCCGTGGCGCACCTGGCCACGGCGGGCGTGCAGATCGTCGCCGGCGTCGTCGCTGTCCCTGTCTCGGTGGGGGCCTCCGGCGTCTTCGCGGCGGGCTCGGTGCTGAACGCGGTCGGCGCGGATTCGATGAAGGCCGGCGGCGACCTCTCCACCGCGGCGGTGGATTCGGCGAACTTCGCCACCACGCCACTTCCCGTCGACAAGGCCGTGGTGGTCAAGGCCCAGCCCGCGCCCAAGGTCCCCTATGCGGCCCAGGCGAAGCCCGCGCCCGCGGCGCGCTGATGCCCGCGACCGCGCCCCGCCGTCTGGCGGCGCTGCTGGTAGGCGCGGCCTGCATCGGCCTGACCGCGCCGACGACGGCGTCGGCCCTGGACAGTCCGCCCAGGCGGTCGCCAGCCATTTCACCGCCGAACAGGCGGCGGCCTTTTCGAAGGCGATCGAGGCCGACCTCGGCGCGCGCGGCGCCCGGGTCGCCCTGGTGTTTCGCGCCGGCCGCTCCCGCGCCGACATGCCCAAGGGGATCGACTACACCCACGGCGCGCTCTGGATCTATCGGGAGATCCGCACCGCCGACGGCGGCGTCGTCCAAGGCTATGCGGTCTACAATCTCTACGCCGGGGACGGAAAGGCGTGGCCGGTGTCGCAGTCGCGGCTGGTGCAGGACTATCCGCTGGACTTCGTGCGCGCCTCGAGCGTCGACGACGTTGGCGTGATCCTGCCTTCGCCGGAGATGCAGAGGCGGCTGCTGAACCTCGTGGATTCGCCCGCCTACGCGGCCCTGCACAATCCGTCCTACACCCTGGTCGCCAATCCGTTCTCGGCGGCGCACCAGAACTGCACGAACTTCCTCCTCGACCTCGTCGCCGCCGCGGCCTGGGAAACCAGCGATCCGGCGCAGATTCGCGCCGATCTCACCGCGCACTTCACCCCGACGACGATCAAGGCCGGCTCCTTGCCGCGATGGCTGGGGCCGGTGGTCGACCCCCGACTGCAGACCGACGACCAGCCCGGACCCATCCGGACGGCGACCTATGAGTCCCTCGCCGCCTTCATGCGGGCCAATGGCCTGATCACCGACGCCTATGTCCTGAGGGAGCGCCCGACCGGTTGACCACCGTCGGTCCGCGTCGCCTCCAGCGCGGCCACGAAACTGTCCCGCCAGGCGTTGACGTCCTCGCGCACCACCCCGTTGTAGAGCGCTCGCCAGCGTCGAATGCGTTCCTCCCGGTCCATGGACAGCGCCCGCTTCAACGCCTCGGCCACTTCCTCCGGGGAGAAGGGATTGACGATCAGGGCGTCCTTCATCTGCAGCGCGGCGCCGGCGAAGCGCGACAGGATCAGCACTCCCGGATCGTCCGGGTTCTGGGCGGCGACATATTCCTTGGCGACCAGGTTCATGCCGTCGCGCAGGGGGGTGACCAGGCCGACGCGGGCGGCCCGGTAGATGCCGGCCAGCTCGTCGCGGCGATAGTTGCGGTTCACGTAGCCGATGGGCGACCAGTCCGCGTCGGCGTAGGCGCCGTTGATCCGGCCGGAGAGGGCGTCCAGCCGGGCGCGCAGGTCCTGGTAGGTGTCCACGTCGTCCCGCGACAGGGGGGCGATCTGCAGCATGAACACCTCGCGGCGGTACTCCGGATAGTCCTGCAGGAAGCGCTCATAGCCCAGCAGCCGCTCCTCCAGCCCCTTGGAATAGTCGAGCCGGTCGACGCCGACGATCATCGAGCGAAAGACGGTGTTGGCGGCCATCCGGTCGTACATCCGCATCGCCGCGGGGGAGTGGACGGCGGTGGCGAATTCCTTGGCGTCGATGCCGATGGGGAAGGCCGCGGCCCGGGTGGACGCGCCGAAAGCCTCGATGCGCCCGTCTTCGCCCACGCGCCCCTCGACCTCGTGAACCACATAGTCCTTGAAGGCGTCCAGCCATTCCGTGGTCTGGAATCCGACGAGGTCGTAGGCGAACAGGGCCTCCACCAGCTGGCGGTGGCGGGGCAGGGTGGTGACCAACTGCCGGGCCGGCCAGGGGATGTGTAGGAAGAAGCCGATGGGGTTCTTCACCCCCAGCCGGCGCAGCTCGCGGCCCATGGGGATCAGGTGGTAGTCGTGGATCCAGACGATGTCGTCCGGCTCGATCAGTGGACGGATGGTCTCGGCGAAACGCCGGTTCACCCGGTCGTAGCCCTCGCCGAACGAACGGTCGTAGGCGGTCAGGTCGATGCGGTAGTGGAACAGCGGCCACAGGGTCTTGTTGGCGTAGCCGTTGTAATATTCCTGCACGTCGATCTCCTCGAGATCGACGGTGGCGATGGTCACCCCGTCCGTTTCGGTGGTGGCGAGGGCGCCGTCAAAATGCTCCGTCGTCCGGCCGCTCCAGCCGAACCAGACGCCCTTGTACTGCCGAAGGCCCGCCGCCAGGGCCATGGCCAGTCCCCCGACGGAGGCGGCGCCCTCCTCGGCCGGGGGGGAGACCCGGTTGGAGACGACGATCAGCCGGCTCATGGGATCACCCTGCGCCCGTCACCAGTCATCTGACCGAACTCCACGGTCGGCTGAGCAGGGTGGCGCAGTTGATCAGCCCGACGAGGGAATAGGTCTGCGGATAGTTGCCCCACAGGCGCCGGTCCTCCAGGCTGATGTCTTCCGAGAGCAGGCCGGCGTTGGTGCGCCGCGACAGCATCTCCTCGAACAGGGCCCGCGCCTCCTGGGTGCGGCCGGAGAGCTGCAGGGCCTCGATGAACCAGAAGGTGCAGACGTTGAACGCGGTGACAGGCTCGCCGAAGTCGTCGGGGTCGGCGTAGCGCATCAGGTAGGGCCCGCGTTTCAGGCCCTTTTCGATGGCCTCGAAGGTGGCGCGGTTGCGCGGATCGTCCGGGGAGAGAAAGCGAAGGTCGACCAGCTGCAGCAGGCTGGCGTCCAGCTCGTCGCCGCCGAAGCTGGCGGCGAAGCGGCCGAGCTCCTCGTTCCAGGCCTCCTTCTCCACCCGCCCGCGAATGACGTGCGCCCGATCCCGCCAGTGGTCGGCGCGGTCGCTCAGGCCCAGGGTGGCCGCGGCGTTGCCCAGCCGGTCGCACGCGGCCCAGCACATGACCGCCGAATAGGTGTGCACCGCCGCGCGGGTGCGGAACTCCCACAGGCCCGCATCCGGCTGGTCGTGCATCAGGAAGGCCTGCTCGCCGACCTTCTCCAGGGCGTGGAAATCCTCGATCGTCGCCGGGCGCAGCAGGCGCTCGTCGAAAAAGGCCTGCACCGCCGACAGGACGATCTGGCCGTAGACGTCGTACTGCTTGTGCTCGTGCGCCTGGTTGCCAGCGCGCACCGGACCCATGCCGCGAAAGCCGGGCAGGTTCTCGATGATCCGCTCGCCGATGCCCGGCTCCAGCCCGACCCCGTAGACCGGCTGGATATGGCCGCCCTTGGACTGGTCGATCAGGTTGCGCAGGTAGCGCAGATAGTTCTCCAGCATGTCGGCGGCGCCCAGCCGGTTCAGAGCCTGGACCACGTAGTAGGCGTCCCGCAGCCAGCAGTAGCGGTAGTCCCAGTTGCGGCCGCTGTTAGGCGCCTCTGGAATGGAGGTTGTCATGGCGGCGACGATGGCGCCGGTCTCCTCATAGGCGCACAGCTTGAGGGCGATGGCCGCGCGGATCACCACAGTCTGCCATTCCAGGGGCACCGACAGGGTGCGCACCCACTGGCGCCAGGCCTGGCTTGTCTCGCCGAGCATTCGGGTGCAGGTGGACAGCACCTCGCCCTCGACCCCCTCGTCGGGGCCGAGGAACATCGCCAGGTCTTCCTCCAGCCGGAAGGTGCGCTCCTCGTAGACGTGGGAGACCGGGCAGTTGGTGGTCAGCCGCAGGGTGACGTCGGAGCAGAAATAGCGGATGTGGTTCGAGCCCGAGGTGGTCTCCGCCAGCTGCGCGCCCCAGTCGGCGGTGGGCCGCAGGCGGATGCGGATGTTGGGCGCCCCCGACAGCGGCCGGATGATGCGGATGAAGGCCGTGGGCCGATAGGTGCGCCCATAGAGCAGGAAGCGCGGCGCGAAATCGATGATCTCCAGGGACCCGCCGTGGGAATCCACCAGCACTGTGCGCAGGACCGCCGTGTTGCGCAGGTAGGACTGGCGGGCCTCCACCTGGTCCATCAGGTCGATCGCCCAAAGGCCGCCGGTGTCGTGGCCGCCCGGGTCGCGATCGCTGAGCAGGCTGGAGAACACCGGATCGGAATCGAAGCGCGGCGCGCAGGACCAGACGTAGCGTCCCGCCCGGTCGATCAGGGCGCTGACCGCGCAGTTGCCGATTGGGGCGAGGTCCAGGTCGCCGACGCCGTCGGTCTCGTTCATGCCGTCACAGTCCCCGTCATCGACGCCTCGAGCCACGCGAAAACCGCCCTGACGTCGGCCAGGCGGCTGCCGGCCGCGGTCTCCCGGCCAGGCCCGACCAATACGCCGGTTCCGCCCAGGACGCGCGCGGCGCAAAAGCCGTCCTCGTCGGTGAGGTCGTCGCCGACGAAAACCGCGGCGGCGCCGGCGAAGGGCGCCTCGGCCATGAAGGCGCGCAGGGCGTCGCCCTTGTTCGCTCCCGGGGTGCGTAGCTCCATCAACATGTCTCCCGGTTGCAGCGCCAGGCCGTGCGCCTGGGCCAGCCGCTCGGCCAGAGCCCGGGACGAAGCGCCCAGCTGCGGCGCGGCGCGGTAGTGCAATCCGAGACTGAGGCCCTTGTCTTCCAACAGCAGGATCGGGTTTTCCTCGACAAACGCCTTCAGCACCGAGCGTGCCGCGGCGAGTCCGGGGCTGGGGGCGGCGCGATGGACGCGGCCGTCTTCGCCCCGGCGCTCCAGCCCGTGCACCCCCGCCGCCGGCACGACCGCGCCGCCCAGGATGCGGTCAATGTCGGCGAGGGTGCGGCCGCTCAGGATCGCCAGCCGGCCGTCCAGATGCCGCGCCAGGCGGCGCAGGACGCCTCGGTGATCATCGTCCAGGCGCACGTCCTGCGGCCGGGGCGCGATGGGGGCTAAGGTACCGTCCAGGTCAAGGAACAGGGCGACCCCGGGGCCAAGCGGAGCCGGGGCTGGCAGGGCGGGCTGGGATTGCATGCCGTCCTTTCCGTACGAGCCGGGATGGCCGTCCAATAGGGCGCGCCGCCGCACCGGCGCTCGATCCGGCGACTTGTCGCCCCCGATCAAGAGCGATCAAGCCGCCCGTATGGTTCCGCGCGATTGGTCGAACTGCGGCGATTGATCGTCTTGCCTCTGCTTTCGCCGCCGTCGAGGGTGGCGCAAGCTTGTTTGAGCGAACGTCGCTGATTCTCCCCTGGCGCCGGGTTGGGCGCAAGGCGGGGCGGACACACTGCGTGTGGGGCGGGCATGACCAAGACCAGTGAACGTTCGGCGGCGCCGGCGATCTCCACCGAGGAGGAACTCGCCTCACATGCGCGCCATCGCATGGCCAACCTGTTCCAGCTGCTCACCACCCTGACCCGCATGCGCATCCAGCGCACGAAAGATTCGGAAGCCCGCCGCCAGCTCGGCTGGCTGCTGGAGGCCATGGGCGCGCTCAGCGTCCTGCAGCGGCGGCTCTGGTCGAAGGACGGGGAGGATTTCTCGCGATTTCTCGCGGAGATGGACGCCGTGTGGCGCCGCCGGTGCGCGGGCCGACCGATCACGATTGAGGTCGAGGCCGGCGTCGTCCTCACCCCCGAACACATCGCCTCGGCCCTCGCCCTGATCGTCCACGAGCTAGTCACCAACGCCATCGACCACGGGTTCAGCGACGGTCGGCCCGGGCGGATTCAGGTCCGGCTGGAGTCCCTCGGCGGCGGGCGGGCCTGCCTGACCGTCGACGACGACGGACTTGGTTATGATCCGGCGGCCCTCGGCGGCGAGACCCTGGGCCTTTGGCTGGTGAAGGGGCTGACCGCCCAGTTGCGGGGCGCGCTGACGACCACGACCACGGCGGGCGTAGCCGCCCGGCTGGAGTTTCCCAGCGCGGCCGCGGACTGAGCCCGGCCAGCCCCCAGCGGAACGAACCACCCCGTCTGACGCGTTAAGGAGGGCTCGCCCCTTGGATTGACGCGTATGTCCCCACCCCGGCCCACAAGCCGCTTTCATCCCCACGCCGGCATAGCGGTCCTCGGCTGCGTGGCGTTGTTGGCGGTGCTGTTCGGCGTCTTCTTCCGCTGGAACATGCTGCGCGGGCCCCTGGCGCGGGAAGCGTCGATGCTGAGCGGCCGGCCGATCAGCATCGACGGCGACCTCACCGTTCATCCCTGGTCGTTCACGCCCTCGGCCACGATCCGGGGGCTGAAGGTCGGCAATCCGGCCTGGATGCGCGGGGGCCTCCTCGCCGACATTCCCGCCCTGACGGTGCAGATCCGGCTCATGCCCCTCTTGCGGCGGCAGGCGGACATCATGCTGCTCGACCTGGAGCAGCCCCACGTCTGGCTGCAGCGCGACGCCCAGGGCCGGTCAAACTGGAGCGGGGCCAATCCCAACACCCCCGCCAAGCTGCCGGCCATCGAGCATTTCAAGATCAACAACGGCGTCCTGGCCATGACCGACGCCAAGGCCGGCATGGCCCTGCACGGCCAGGTCTGGTCGGACGAAGCGGCGAGCGACAAGGCCGGGGGCGGCTTTCGCTTCCGCGGCTCGGGGATGCGCAACGGCCTGCCGATGACCCTGAACATCGACGGCGGCGCGCTGCTGCATCTGCGCGCCGACCAGCCCTATGGATTCGACGCCGACGTGCGCCAGGCCGCCACCCACGTGGTCGCCCACGGCCGCCTCGACACCCCCTTCGACTTCGGCCATTTCCACGCCCGGCTGACCGCCTCGGGCCGGGATCTGGCGGACCTCTACCAGCTCAACCGGCTGGCCATGCCCAACACCCCGCCCTATCAGCTCACCGGGGATCTGACGCGGGAGGGTCAGGTCTATACGCTGAGCCATCTGACCGGTCGGGTCGGCCAGAGCGACCTTTCCGGCGGCTTGACGGCGGACCGCACCACCGGCCGGACCAAGCTTCGCGCGAATCTGGCGTCCCGGCGTCTGCGGTTCGCCGACCTCGGCTCCCTGGTCGGCGCCCCGGCCCCGGGGGATCGCAACACGCCGCTGGAGAAGGCCCAGGCCGCCGAGCGCGCGGCCCAGGGCCGGATGATGCCGGACGCCACCTTGAATGCGTCCAAGCTCCAGTCCCTGGACGCCGTCGTCCACTATCGCGCCGACTCGGTGACCACCCAGTCGAACCTGCCGCTGCGCCAGGCCAGCCTGACCCTGAACCTGGACCATGGCCTGTTGGTCATCGATCCCATCGCCTTCGACTTCCCGCATGGGGCGCTCTCCGGATCGGTGCGGCTGAACGCCCGCGAGCCGACGCCGAAGCTCGACGTCGACCTGACGGTGAAGAACGTGCGGCTGGAGGACTTCTTCAAGGCCAGGGCCGGTCAGCCGCCCCTGGAGGGAGTGCTGGAGGCCCGCGCGCGGTTGCACGGCGTCGGCGATTCCGTCCACAAGGCGGCTTCCACCGCCGATGGCGACGTGACCCTGGTCGTGCCCCAGGGCGACATCCGCAGGGCCTTCGCCGAGCTCCTGGGCATCGACGCCACCAAGGGCCTGGGCCTGTTGCTGGCCAAGGACCAGAGCGACGAAAAGGTCCGCTGCGCCGTCGCCGACTTCCGCGCCGATCACGGGGTGCTGCAGGCGCGCAACCTGGTCCTGGACAGCGACCAGGTGCTGGCCCGGGGGCACGGGACGGTGAACCTGTCGGACGAGACCCTGGACCTGTCCCTGCAGGGCCGGCCCAAGAGCCTGCGTCTGGTGCGGCTGATGGCGCCGATCACCCTGCGCGGCCACCTGGACAGCCCCAAGATCGGGGTGTCGGCCGGCAAGGTCCCGCTGCAGGCGGGCGCCGCGATCGGCCTTGCGGTGCTGGCGACGCCCCTTGCCGCCATCCTGCCCTTCGTCGATCCGGGCCTCGCCAAGAACGCCGACTGCGTGGGCCTGGTCGGCGCCGCCAGGTCCGAGGGCGCCCCGGTGAAGGTGTCTGCGACCACCCCGACATCCGCCAAGGACAAGCAAAAGGCGCAGGACAAGCAAAAAGCCAAGGCCAAGGACAGAGACAAGGCCGAGGCCAGGAAGACGCCCTGATCGCGCCCATCCCCCTGGACGCCGGTGGCCCGGCGGTGTCAATGACAGGTGATCAACGATAAGGCGGCCAAGTCCGCCGGGTCATCACCAGGGAGCGACGCATGCCGGCCAACGGGCGCAAATCCATCTTCATCACGGGCGCCGCCTCCGGCATCGGCCGGGCCACTGCGCTGAAGTTCGCCGCGGGCGGCTGGTTCGTCGGCGCCTATGACGTCAACGAGGCGGCCCTGGCCAGCCTGCTCGGTGAGATCGGCCCGGACAACGGCGTCATCGGCCGGCTCGACGTCACCGATAAGCCGGCCTTTGAGGCGGCCCTGGCCGCCTTCGGCGCCCAGACTGGCGGCAAGCTGGACCTGCTGTTCAACAACGCCGGCATCGGCCGAGGCGGCCCCTTCGACCAGCAGCCGTTCGAGGACGTCCTGGCCCTGCTGAACGTCAACTTCGTCGGGGTGCTGAACGGCATCCATTCCGCCCTGCCGATGCTGAAGGCGACGCCCAATTCCATGTGCTTCACCACCTCCTCGTCGTCGGCCACCTACGGCATGCCCAATCTGGCCGTTTATTCGGCGACCAAGCATGCGGTCAAAGGCCTGACCGAGGCCCTGTCCATCGAGTTCCGCGCCTTCGGGGTGCGCGCCGCCGACACCTTGCCGGGGCTGATCGACACCCCGATCCTGCCGGCGGGCGCCTCGGCCATGGCTCCCACCGAGGGGCCGTTCCGCCTGACCCCGCCCTCGGCGGTCGCCCAGGCGGTGTGGGACTCCTATGGGTCGGACCGGCTGCACTGGTACGTTCCCGAGGAGATCGGCGATCTCGACCGCGCCGCAGCCCTCGATCCCGAGGCGTTCCGCGAGCAGATTTCCGGGGGCGGGCGGCTCTTTGGCGGCGGCGACGACTAGTCCGCCCTAGCCAGGACGGCGCGGCGCGTCTTTAATCGAGCCCATAAGAACGCCTGGCGAAAACGCCCGGAAACCGCCCCAGGAAACCGCCCATGAATGACGTCCTGACCGCGCTGAATCCCGCCGATGTGATGAGCCTCGCCGAGCAGGGCATGCTGTCCAGCCTCTATGCGAAGCTGAAGCCCGACGCGGTGGCCATCCAGGCGCCCAGGGGAACCCGCACCTTCGGCGAGTTGCACGCCAACGCCAACCGCCTGGCCGCCGCCCTGCGCCGCGCCGGCATCGGTCCCGGCGACCACATCGCCATGCTCTGCCCCAACACGCCGGAGTTCATCGAGGTCCTCGCCGCCAACCTGCGCAGCGGAACCCGCCTGACGCCGATCAACTGGCACCTGAGCGCGGCCGAGGCGGCCTATATCGTCGGCGACTGCCACGCCAAGGCCTTCATCGCCCACGCCGACTTCCCGGCCGCCGCCCTCGCCTGCCTGAACGCCCGCCAGGTGCTGAAGCTGGCCATCGGCGGCGAGATCGAGGGGTTCTCGTCCTACGAGGCGGCCCTGGCCGCCGAGAGCGACGCCGACCCGGAGAACCCCACCCACGGCGCCTCGATGATGTACACCTCGGGTACCACGGGGCGGCCGAAGGGGGTCTTCCGGGCCCGGGCCATCGTCGTGCCGCCCCAGTGGGGGCCGGGCACGCAGAAGGGTTACGAGCCCGACACAGACGTTAACATGTGCTGCGGGCCAGCCTATCACGCCGCGCCGCTGGCCTTCGACATCGCCCAGCCCCTCGCCGCCGGCGTGCCCATCGTGCTGATGGAGAAGTTCGATCCGGAGCTCTGGCTGGCCACGGTGGAGAAATATCAGGTCACTCACGTACACATGGTCGCCACCATGTTCCAACGGATCCTGGCTCTGCCCGAGGCGGTGCGCGCCCGCTACGACCTCTCCAGCCTGCGCTACATCCTCCACGGCGCCGCGCCGACCCCGCCGGAGGTCAAGCACGCCATGATCCGTTGGCTGGGACCGATCCTCTACGAGTATTACGCGGCCAGCGAAGGGGGCGGGAACTTCTTCATCACCCCGCAGGAGTGGCTGCAGAAGCCGGGCAGCGTCGGCTGGCTGGACCCCAGCTTCGGGACGCGGATCGTCGATGATCAGGGAAATTCCGTCGCCGTCGGCGAGGTCGGCCAGATCTATTTCCCGCACAGCGCCATCGCGCGGTTCGAATACTTCAACGACAAGGAAAAGACCGCCGCGGCCTCGACCGCGGGCGGGACCCATTTCACCGTGGGCGACATGGGCTATGTTGACGAGGACGGCTATTTGTTCCTCACCGGCCGCACGGCGGAATGCATCATCTCCGGCGGGGTGAACATCTACCCGCAGGAGGTCGACAACGAACTCGTCCGTCACCCGGCCGTGCGCGAGACCTGCACCATCGGGGTTCCAAACGACGAGTGGGGCGAGGAGGTCCGCGCCGTCGTCGCCCTGCATCCCGGCTATCAGCCGACGCCGGAGATGGCGAAGGAGCTGCTCGACTTCATCCGCCCGCACCTGGCGGGCTACAAGATGCCGCGCAAGGTCGACTTCGCCGACGATATTCCCCGCTCCGAAGCCGGCAAGGTCCAGCGCCGTCAGGTGCGCGCGCCCTACTGGGCCGGCCGCGTCAAGCAGATCTGACGGCGCCCGTCACCGGACGCCACAAGGTCCGTCGGCGTCAGATGTTGCCCAGTCCGGTGTTCACCGAGCCGAAGCCGTTGTTGATCTTGGTGCCGATCGTCGCCACCGCGGCGATGATCACCACCGCGATGAGGGCGACGATGAGGCCGTACTCGATGGCCGTGGCGCCCGACTCGTTCTGGGCGAAGCGGCGGACAAAGGTCTGCATGGCAGGACTCCTGTGCGGATCGACAAGCGCCACCCCAAGACGAGTGGCGTGACGGGACGCGCTGAGGATGTCACCCTGTGGTTTCTGCTCGGCTAAGCAAATTGGTTAGCAACCACATTTCATTCCTGAAAGACAGCAATCGAATGCCCAAAAAATGTAAACAATGAATCGGAAATTAACGATCTGTATTCTGTAAGACTTCTGTATTACTGTTATCGCTTGGTGTCGGCGCGTTCGGGGCGGCGGCCGGCTCACATGCGGCCGTCGAAAAACCCCTCGACGGCGGCTTCCTGGACCGACGTGTCGAACCCGTGCTCGGCTAGCCAGTCGTCGTTGAAATAGGTGCTGCGGTAACGCTCGCCGGAGTCGCACAGCAGCGACACCACCGACCCGGCCTGCCCCGCCATCGCCATCTCCCTCACAATTTCGATGCAGGCGATCAGATTGCAGCCGGTGGAACCGCCGCAAAGGCGGCCGATCCGGCGGGATAGAACGCGAGCGGCGGCGATGCTGGCGACGTCGGCGACCGCATAGGCCCGGTCGATGAGGTCCGGGACGAAGGAGGGCTCGCATCGCGGCCGGCCGATTCCCTCGATCACCGAGGCCGGGCCGCTTACGTCGCGGACGGTTGGGTCGGCCAGGTGGCGGTGGAAAACCGAGGCCTCGGGATCGGCCAGGGCGAGACAGGTGGCGAGGCCTCGATAGCGAACATAGCGGCCGATGGTCGCCGAGGTGCCGCCGGTGCCGGCGCCGACCACGATCCAGCTCGGCGTGGGGCAGGGCTCGTTGGCCATCTGGGTGAAGATTGACTGGGCGATGTTGTTGTTGCCGCGCCAGTCCGTGGCCCGCTCGGCGTAGGTGAACTGGTCCATGTAGTGGCCGCCGAGTTCGGCGGCGAGGCGCGCGCTTTCGCTGTACATCTGTCCGGCGCTGTCCACGAAATGGTGCTCGCCGCCCTGGAAGCCGATCTCGCGCACCTTTTCCGCGGAGGTGGAGCGGGGCATCACCGCGATGAAGCGAAGGCCCAGCATTCTGGCGAAATAGGCCTCGGAAACGGCGGTCGAGCCGCTGGAGGCCTCGATGATCGTCGTACCCGGCCCGATCCAGCCGTTGCAGAGGGCGTAGAGAAACAGCGATCGGGCCAGCCGATGCTTCAGGCTGCCGGTGGGGTGGGTGGATTCGTCCTTCAGATAGAGGGCGATCCTGGGGAAGGCGGGCAGGGGGATATGCAGCAGATGGGTGTCGGCGGAGCGGGCGACATCCGCCTCGATCCGGCCCACGGCCCAGTCGACCCACCCCCGGTCGCGCGCCCCGAAATCCTGCATGTCAGATCGTCCCGTCGCCCGTTGCCCCGGCCGGCCTCGTCGCCGAGCTATCCTGTCGCCGCCGGGGCGGCAACGTCGAATGCGTGGCGGGACCGGATGTTTATGCGTCAATTAACCGCGCTGAAGCATCTGTCTCCCAAGATCGGCCAATCATGATGGAGGGCGTATGACCACCGCATCGGGGAGCGGCGCACGCCGCGCGAGCATGCTGACGCCGGTGGGCCTGGCCGCGGCGGTGTTCGTCCTCGCCGTGGCCTGCATCGTCTTCACCCGGGAGACCGGCCGGGTCGCCGCGATCTGGCCGGTCAACGCCGCCGTCCTCGCCCTGCTGCTGCTCTCCCCGCCCGGCGCCTGGAAACGGTACCTTCCCGCCGCCCTGGTCGGGGCCCTGGGCGCCAATCTGGCGCTGGGGGATTCGATCTTCGTCGCCGTCTCCCTGGCCTGCAGCAACGGTCTGGAGATTGGCGTGGCCCTGGCCGTCCTGCGCCGCTTCGTCGGCCCCGACGTCGATCTGACGCGGCAGCGGCACCTGACGGTCTTTCTGGCGGCCGCCGTCAGCGCCTCAATGGCGTCGGGCCTTGTCGCGGCCGTGGCGCTGTCCGTGGGCCGGCATGCGCCGTTCCCGACCACCTTGCGCGAGTGGTTCGCCTCGGACGTGCTGGGTATCCTGATCGTGACTCCCGCCCTGCTGGCCCTCAATCCGCAGTCGCGCCGCGCCCTCGCCCTGAACCTGCGCCAGGGCCGGCGGTGGCTGGCGCCGGTGGTGTTGGCGGCCACCCTCGTCGTGGTCTTCGCCCAGAACCGCTTCAGCTGCTATTTCTTCGTGCCCCCGGCCCTGGTGCTGATGGCCTTCCAGCTGGAAGTCGGCGGCGCGGCCCTGGGATTGCTGGCCACGGCCATCGCCGGCGTCGCCTTCACCGTCGTCGGCCGGGGCGGCCCGGCGCTGCTCAACCTGGGCTTCACGGCGCGGCTGGAAATGGTGCAGCTGTTCATGGTCACCATGACCGTGATGGTGTTTCCGATCGCGGCCGCCATGGTCAAGCGCCGGCGGCTCGAGGCCGAGCTGCGCGAGGCCAATCGGCTGGCGGTCCTGGCCGATCAGATCGGTGGCGTCGGCCATTGGCGCAACGATCTCGTCAGCGGCGAGCGGATATGGTCGGAGCAGGCCTATGCGATCCACGGCCTGGCCCGTCATTCCACGGCGCCCCGGGCGCCCCTGGGCATCGAACTCTACCCTCCTGAGGATCAGGCCCTGATCCGCCACACCCTGCGCCGGGTGTCGGCTACGGGCGAGGCCTTCGAGATCAAGCTGCGCTTCAACCGCGCCGACGACGGCGAGGAACGTATCATCGTCCTCAAGGGCGAGGGCGAACGCGACGGCCGCGGCCAAGTCTGCGCGGTCTTCGGCGTCATGCGCGACATCACCGAGGAAGAAATCGCCCGCGAGCGCATCGCCACCAGCGAACAGCGCTTCCGTCTCCTGGCCGATTCCTCCAGCGACGTGGTGCTGAAGGTCAACATGGCCGACGTGATCGAATACGTCTCGCCGGCGATCCGGCGCTATGGCTACGATCCTCAGGCTCTGGTCGGCGTGTTGCGCAGCACGCTGGTGCACCCGGAGGATGCGGAGCGGCTACGGGCCTTTCGCGACCACCTCGCCGCCGCCAATCTCCTCGACCCGGGCTGCGACCGCAGCTACCGCCTGCGTACCGCCGACGGTCGTTTTGTGTGGGTCGAGGGCAACCCGACCCTGGTCCGCAACAGCCACGGCGAACCCGTGGCGCTGATCTCTCAGCTGCGCGACATCAACGAGCGCCGCCTCGCCCTGGACGCCCTGGCTGAGAGCGAGGCCCGGTACCGGATCATCGCCGAGAACGCCACCGACATCGTCAGCCGCACCGCCGCGAACGGTCGGCTGGTCTATCTGTCCCCCTCGCTCAAGGAGATGCTCGGATATGAACCCGAGGAGCTGGTGGGACGTAGCATGTTCTCATTCCTGCACCCGGACGACCGGCCGACGCAGATCCCGATCTACCAGGAGATTCTGAGCGGCGAGCGGACCGGCAAGACCTCCCTGACCTACCGCCTGCGTCACAAGGAGGGCCACTGGGTCTGGGTGGAATCCAATCCCATCCTGATCCGCGACCGCGATGGCGCGCCCTATGAATTCATCGACGTCACCCGGGACGTCAGCGCCCGGGTCAAGCTTGAGACCGACCTGCGCGCCGCCCGCGACGCCGCCGAGGAGGCCGCCAAGGTCAAGTCGGCCTTCCTGGCCAATATGAGCCACGAGATTCGCACGCCGCTCACCGCCATCCTGGGCTTCACCGACTTGCTCGCGGACCAATCCGACCTGCCCGACACCGCCCGCACGCGCGTTGCGCGGGTCGCCGGCGCGGGGCAGGCCCTGCTCTCCATCGTCAACGACGTGCTGGACTTCTCCAAGCTGGAAGCCGGGCATTTCGAGATCACGCCCCGACCTGTCGCGCCGGAGCAGATGCTGCGAGAGGCGCTGCTGATGTTCTCGCCGCAGGCCGAGGCCAAGGGCCTGGCCCTGGCCTTCGAGCCCGTCGACCTGCCCGCCGGCCTCTCCATCGATCCGGACAGGCTGCGCCAGATACTGCTCAACCTCATCGGCAACGCCATCAAGTTCACCGACAAGGGCTGTGTTCGTCTGGCGGCGTCCTATGACGCCGCGGCCGGCAGGCTCTCCGTCAGCGTCGCCGACACCGGCGCAGGCATGACCAAGGCCGCGCAGGCCAAGCTCTTCCAGCGGTTCTCGCAGGTCGACGCCACCATCACCCGCCGTCATGGCGGCACGGGCCTGGGCCTGGCCATCTGCAAGGGTCTCGTCGAGGCGATGGGCGGCGAGATCCGCGTGGTGTCTAAAGCCGGCGCCGGCTCGACCTTCTACTTCCAGATCGAAGCCCCGCTCGCCGAGCTTCCGGTGGCGTCCGCCGTCGAGGCCGCAGCTCCCAATGCGCCTCTCGCCGGCCTGACGGTGCTGGTGGTCGATGACAATCCGGTCAACCGCGAGCTCGCCCGGGCCGTGCTCGAACCCTTCGGCGCCGTGGTGATCGACGCCGAGGACGGCGCCGCCGGGGTCGCCGCCGCCCGGGTCCAGCCCGTGGACGTCATCCTGATGGACATCCGCATGCCCGGTCTCGACGGTCCGGCCGCCCTGCGGGCGATCCGCGCCGCCGTAGGCCCCAACCGCGACACCCCGATCCTCGCCTTCACCGCCGACGCCGACCTTGGCCGGCTGGAACAGGAGCAGGGCTTCCAGGGCGTGGTGCGCAAGCCGATCGTCGCCACCGCCCTGGCCGAGGCGATCTACGATGCGGCCCACAGGGACTATACGCTGGCGGACGCCCCGCTGACCCAGGACGCCGCCACCGGCTGAGCCAGCGGACTTCCAGGGCCAGGGGAATCGCTTCAGGTTA
>PLSW01000324.1 GCA_003165275.1 Caulobacteraceae bacterium | reverse complement strand
CGCGATGAATCCCAACAGACCCTAGCGCGGCGATGAGTTCAGCGGCCTTTTCCACGTCTTGTGAAAGATAGGTGGCGGGGATTGTTCGACCCCTGTCGCGAAACTCGGCGACGCGGGGAAACAACATCCATTCAATCGACCTGAGCGAGACCGGGCCAAACTCTGCTGTGTCGATCCAGGGACGAGGCGGATATAGGTGAGCGGGGCGGCGCATTACCTTTTCAGCGTCAACATCCACGAACTTGATCACGCACTGTCTAAGTTCCAGTCCAGAACCGTCCAGCATGGCTAGGAGCTTCCGCCACTTTGTGTCGGACATGAGCGAGGCACGCGTCTTTTCGCGGACGCGGCGCGCATCGTGTTCAAGCTCGTCTCGGAGGGATCGGGGGCCGGCGTTCTTCATGGCGGATTGATCAACGCTATCGCCCCTTGGCGGTCCCGCCAACTACCGGATTCCACCCGAAAGAGAAGTTGCCGCGCCTCCCCCGTCAAGGCTTCACCTTCGACCAGAAGCCGTCTTTTCGACCGTGCCGAGCGATCAGGTCGGCGACGTAGTCGGCGTGGGAGGGCCACTGCGACCCAGTCCAATCGATGTCCGCGGCGAGCTGCGCGCAGGCGGCGAGGTTCTTGGCGGCATAGGCGTATGAAGGGGACGCTGCCCGTTCCAGGACGCTGTCGATCATGCGCCGGCGAACAACAGTTGCTGCAAGCGGGTGTGCGTCCGCGAGGATCTCGGCCGCGGCGTTGAGGGCGTGGTAGTCGCGCCCGTCCAGTTCGCTTTCCCGGTCCAGGGCCAGCGTCGCCGCCGCTCGAAGGTTGGGCCAAGTGGTCAGAAAACTCAGCGCAGCTGTCGCGTCGGGGTGCGCGGCCGCGATCGCAAACGCCCGGTCCAGCGCCGCGTCGTCCTCGAAGTCGGGCAGCGCGCGCAGGTAGGCGCGCAAAACATCGACCGAGAGTGTTTGCTCAAACAACCGCCAGCGCACCGATTGGGCTTCCGGTTTGCGCCCAAGCTGCAGCAGGGCCTTGATGCGCAGCCTATCGCGCTCCCATTCCAAGGATGGCGAAGGATCGCCGATAGGGCGGCGCCCGGGAGCGCCATCGTCGAGCCAAGTCAGAGCTTCCACGGCACGGCGGGCGTCGATCAGACGTGAGGCGATTCCGTTGACATCGATCTGGACGCCTCGGTCGCTCATCTGAACGGCGATGTAGCCGTCCACGTCGCCACTGGCGTCTGCAACATCGCAGAGCGCCTGAAGGAGGCGGTACCGTCCCCCATCGGGGCTGCGGCTTGGCCCCGCCTCATCCAATTCAGCGAGCGCCGAACGCGCCCGCTGAACCAATTCGGCAAGCCCTTCCGGGCCGAGCGCCGGCGCTGCCTCGGCGACCAGAGTGTCGCAGACGCCGTAGGGGTCGTTTTGAACAAGCGCCAGCACCTCGCCGGCGATCGCCTTGGCGTCAGGCGATTCCATGAGCCCCCAGACGGCGCCGAGGTCGGTAACTGCGGTGCGGAAGATGTCGTCGAACCGGCCGTTGGAGTCGTCCACGCGCTGCAGCACGCCGGGCGCGAGGCGGATCAGCCGGCAAAGCCGCTCCGCCGCCGCAGGCGCGTCGATCGGCACCAGTGATTGCGTGATCACACTTCGCAGCCCGTCGATCTCGGCCGCGTAGGCTTTCTGCCGTTCCCAAGGAATTTCGGCATAGGATTCAGCGAGGGCGTCCAGTCGCCGGTCCACCGCCTTGATCAGCCCGGCCGCGCCCCCGCGCTCGGCCACGGCCAGCACCAGGCGCTTGCGGACGGCGCTGTCGCCTTCGCCCAGCTCCAGCAGCAGAGCGGCCAGCCGTTCCGCGCCAAGGGCGGCGAGGTTCGCCGCCGTGACACTGTCCTTTCTCGCCAAGCCGCCGCGCCCCATCGTGAATTTCGAGGCGCCAGCATAGCCGAGCCGTCGCCGTTGTCAGGGGGCGCGGCCCCAGTGAACCGGCCGGAAATCATACGCTGCTAGCTTGACCGGCAGGGCTGTTCGCCGATCGCCGGAGGCCATCAGCATGAAACGAAGCGAAATCGCGCCGATTCGCCGCGCGTGGAACCATGGCCGCCTTGTTGGCCCCAAGCCACCGTTGAAGCCTCGCCATATCTGGGCCATCCGCACCCGGCTGCATCTGGACGGCAAGATCCGTGACCTCGCGCTCTTCAACTGCGCCATCGACACCAAGCTGCGAGGCTCCGACCTGGTCAAACTGACCATCGCGGACGTCAGCACGCACGGCGGCGTGCGCGAACGATCCGCCATCGTCCAGCTAAAGACCGGTCGCCCGGTCCCGTTCGAAATCACCGAGCCGACAAGGGAGGCGCTGAGGGCCTGGCTGGCGGCGCGCGGAGAAAGGCCGGACGCCTGGCTCTTTCCAAGCCGCTCACGCCCGGGCGACCACATAGGGACCCGGAACTACGCCCTTTTAGTCGATGGGTGGGTCGCGCTGATTGGCCTCGATCCGGCCGCCTACGGCACCCACAGCCTCCGCCGCACGAAGGTCGCCCTGGTCTACCGACGGACCGGCAATCTGAGGGCCTGCCAACTCCTGCTCGGGCACACCAAGCTCGAAAGCACCGTGCGCTACCTTGGAATCGAAGCCGACGACGCCCTATCCATGTCGGAGCAGACCGAGATTTGACCCGCGGGCGCCGTGGGTCCAATTTCTGCTTTGGGTAGAGTCGGGATGTGGCGCGG
>PLSW01000106.1 GCA_003165275.1 Caulobacteraceae bacterium | reverse complement strand
ACGCACGAGATTCAGCGGCTGATCGGCCGCAGCCTGCGCTCGGTCGTGGATATGAAGGCGCTGGGCGAACGGACAGTGACTCTCGACTGCGACGTGATCCAGGCCGACGGGGGCACCCGCACCGCCTCCATCACCGGCGCCTGGGTCGCCCTGCGCCTGGCCACCCGCTACCTGCTGGACGAAGGCGTCATCAAGACCGACCCGATCCTCGACCAGGTGGCCGCCATCTCCTGCGGGGTCTTCGCCGACGTCCCGGTGCTCGACCTCGACTACGAGGAGGACAGCCAGGCCGAGGCCGACGCCAACTTCGTGCTCACCGGCGCGGGGGACATCGTCGAGATCCAGGCCACCGGCGAGCGTCGCGGCTTCACCCAGGCCGAGTTCGAGGCCCTGTTCGCCCTGGCCCGGGCGGGCATCGCCGACCTGGTGACGATGCAGAAGGCGGCGGTGGGGTAGGGGGCTTTCGTCCCAGAGGACGCCGGAGAGGCGCCCCCTGATTGTGGTGGTCTCCAGCGGCTGAAACAGAAGCGCCCTTAAACCTTGGTGGCGAGTTTGCTCCGGCCTTTGACGCAGTCAAGGACGGGCCCGCTTGGGCTGTGGCGACGCGAAGAGCGTCGTCCTTGACTGCGTCAAAGGCCGGAGCTCCAATCTGACCAAGGGTTTCAGGGCATGCCATCATCAGGATGATGGCGTAACCACAGGCGCATTTCCCGCCATTGCTCGGCTCGCCGCAACGGCTGCGATCCTTAAGCCGGACGGATTGAAGCCGCTCAAAAGCAGGATTGCGACGGACCGACGGNNCCCCGTTTCACGGTGGAGCAACGCGTCCTGATGTCCTCCACCGCGAAGCGGGGGAGGTGGCGGCGCGAAGCGCCGACGGAGGGGGCGTCGGTCCGCCGCGCGGCGCTGGTGTGAAGGGCAAGCGGCGCCGCCGAATCCGCGCCCTTATCCCTCCTCCCCCTCCACCACCCCCACCGTCAGCCCCGGCTCGAACACCATCAGGTCCCCGGGCTGGCAGTCCAGTTCCCGGCAGAGGGCGTCCAGGGTGGTGAACCGCACAGCCCGCGCCCGGCCGGTCTTCAGGATCGACAGGTTGGCGGCGGTCACCCCCACCCGGTCGGCGAGTTCGCCGAGGGACATGCGCCGCTGCAGCAGCATGCGGTCCAGGCGGATGCGGATCGGCATGGGCGGGACCTTCGTTGCGCTAGATGGTCAGTTCGGCTTCGCGGCGCAGGCGGGCGCCCTCGCGGAACACCTCGGCCAGGACGAACACCACCAGAACCGCGAACCAGGCGGTGAGATTGATCCCCATGCTCGTCGACGTAATCCGTGAGGGGGATATCATGGCGGCGCCGGCTGCCAGTGGATATCGCTCCACCTCAAGGGCCGCCAGCATCAGTCCGACCATCCTGAGGCGGCCAACATTCTCTGGATCAAAGGGATCGCCAGCGGTCAGGGTCGCGAAGATGCGCCGCAACCGGCTGACGATGACCATGATTGTGGCGATGTTGAGCGCAATCAAGAGGATGTAGGCGAAGATCAGTCGCCGGATGGCCGCCTGATCGCTTGCGCCCAGAATGGTGACCTTGCTTACCAGCGAAGGCACGAAATTGATCGCCAGGGCCAACAGCGAGGCGATTAAGGTCGCGATGATGCCGATGGTCAGGGCCACCTGAACCACATCCAGGATGATCTTCAGGAAGCTGGACACCGACCCCGGCCCCAGGGCGCGCATGTTGGTCGACCCCCAGTCGAAGGCCGCAAACACGCGGGTGAGCCTGGTCCGGCCCGGTCTGGTCGGCGCGGCGCTGTCGTCCTGGCCCGTGGCGTTCAAATCCGGCGCATCCTCGGCCGCGGCCGCCCATCGGCGCGGGCCCACCCAGCGGCATTCCACCGCCCGGGCGGAAATTCAATCCCTCTTGGGCGCGGAGGCCGGCTTCGGGCCAGGCCTGGGCGGGCAAATCAATGACCGTAGGTTGATGGGGATCAACGACACCCTGTTCGATCGGCCGAGACTGTTCATTCGGGCGATCAACGCCCGGCGGCGTTGGAAGATCGGCCGAGGCCATGCGCGCCCATGGAGTCATTCACCACCTAGCTGACGCTGCGGCCTGGTCCGGCGGCGGGGCCCTGGTCGTCGGTCTGGCCGGGCCGCTGCTGTGGGCGGCGCTTTCCTCGTCGGTCATGGCAGAGCCTTCCGTGGTGGGCGAGCGGCCCGCGATCGTCACCACCGGGCCGTGGGTGTTCGCCGAGCGAAACGATCGGCCGCAATCCGTCTATCCCCTGAGCGGGCGAACTGAAGCGCCGGCCTCGACATCGGTGGGTTGGGCGGCCTTCGCGTCCAGCGATGGACGCACCCTGGACTTCGCCAGGCCCTGGCGGTGGCCTGTCGACCCCAACGCGCGGCCGACCGTGACCGAGGTCGGCTTCGGCTGGCGGCAGCCAAACTGGGCGGCGACGGCCGGCTATGTCCAGCCGGACTACGTGCGCCGCGCCGGATATCCGGCCAACGCCGGGCCCAAGGCCCTGGTGGGGCTGAGTTTCACGGTTCGCGTGCCGTAAGCCGGCCTCACCGCCGCCCCGCCCCCAGCTCCGCGAACCCGCCGCTCTCCACCCCCACCCGGCGATAGATCAGCGCCTCGGCCAGGTGCACCCGGCGCACGGCGTCCGCGCCCTCCAGGTCGGCGATGGTGCGGGCCAGGCGCAGGGTGCGGGTCCAGCCGCGGGCGGTGAGGCCGGTGGCTTCGGCCGCCTTGGCCAGGAGGGCGCGGGCCGGCTCGTCCAGGGCGGCGATCCGGCCCAGGCGGGCGCCCTGGGCGTGGGCGTTGAGCGGGGTGTTGAGGGCGCCGGGAGGCAGGTCTTCGCCCTCGGATCGTTCGGCCTGGATGGCGCGGGCGCGGGCGACGCGGGCGGCGGCCTGCGCCGTGCCCTCCGCCGGCGGCGGCAGGGCGAGGTCGGCGGCGGTGACCGGGGGCACGTCGATCTGCAGGTCGATCCGGTCCATCAGCGGGCCGGACACCCGGCTCTGGTAGGACTGGATGCACCGCGGCGCCCGCCCGCAGGCGCCGCGGCCGAGGCCCCCGTGCCCGCAGCGACAGGGGTTCATCGCCGCCACCAGCTGCACCCGCGCCGGATAGCGCACATGCACATTGGCCCGCGCCACCATCACCTCCCCGGTCTCCAGGGGCGCGCGCAGGGAATCCAGGGCCTGGGCGCTGAATTCCGGCATTAGGTAGCAAGTGGGACTAGATCGCACCCTCCCTTTCGGGGGTCCGGGGGTATTTTAGCGGCATGACCGCACCCCGCACAACCCCCCGGCCTGACACCGAACGCCCCAACACTGTCGCCGGCCTGGTTGCCAAGAAAGCCGAGCTGGAGAAGGTCCGCGACAGTCTGGAATCCGACTTACGGGCCGTCGTCGCCGATCTGGACCACCTAGACGCAGCCATCCGCCTCTTCGGCCAGACGCAGGCCCGTGGCCGCTACATGCGCCAGTACAGGGCCAAGAAGGGTTCGGTACGGCGGTTCATCCTCACGGCGTTGAGAGAGGCTACAGGCCCCATCACGTCGCGCGACCTGACTGAGCGTTGGTGCGCAGAGCGGGGGCTGAAAACCGACGATGCGACGTGGGCGATACTGCGCAACCGGCTAGGGGCGTCGCTGACGTCGCTCAAGAACCAAGGGCTGGCGTTGGGGGCGGGGACCATGCCGGACGGGTATAAGGGCTGGGTTGGGGCCTAGTGGCGCTTCTGCGCCGGATAAGGCACTTGAATGACGATCGGTTGCGGTGCCGGAGCGGGCGCCGCTACGGCTGCGGCAGCAGGCGCGCGGTCGTCTCGCTTGATGAAATCCAAGCCGCCGATAATGCCGCCCACCGTTATAACGATGACCGTGAGCCCGATCACAACGACCGCGATGGCATTCGTAAACAGGTCCTGCTTGGTCGGGAGGTGACTTAGGCTACTCGCAAGCCCGCGCAGTTCCGAGCGGATGTCGCCAAGCACGGACTGGATGTTTTCAACATGGACTTCGAGTTTGGCGATACGCATGTCGGCACCATCTGGGGGGTCACCATCGTTACCGCCAGTGGCAACAGGGGGGTCGTCGGAATGTTCCATGCCCCAACGACGGCGAGCCTTATCTGCGGCAGGATTGTTTGCCGCATCATTCTGTCCCGGCGGCTCTGTCGGGTCACTATTGCTCGGCCCCTTTCCCGGCGGGAGCGCCATCAGCCTTCAGCGCTCTTGACGGACAACCACTCCCACAAAGCCTTGCTGTGCCACCCCCAACCGGCGCCCGTAGTGCGAAACACGACTGCCTTCGCATCCACGCCGTTAGTGGGAAGGCTCAGTTCGTTGCTGATTGTCTGGCCCACCTTGTCCGACGATATCAGCCATTGATTGGGCGCGATCAGGAAGTGGCTGTCGCCGGGAAATTCCTTTTCGATATTGGCTTGGAGCTTCGGACTCGGGCGATCAGACAGCACGACATAGATCGCCATTCTCTGTCGGCTCCTCTCCCCGCACCTAGCTGAATTCCGGCATTAGGTAGCAAGTGGGACTAGATCACACCCTACCCTACGGGGGTCCGGGGGTAAATTGGCGTCATGGAACGCCCAAACACCGTCGCCGGCCTGGTTGCCAAGAAAGCCGAGCTGGAGAAGGTCCGCGACGCCCTGGAGGCCGATCTACGGGCCGTTGTCGCCGATCTGGACCACCTAGACGCCGCCATCCGCCTATTCGGCCAGACGCAGGCCCGTGGCCGCTACATGCGCCAGTACAGGGCTCGCAAGGGCTCGGTGCGCCGGTTCATCCTGACGGCGCTCCGAGAGGCTACAGGCCCCATCACGTCGCGCGATCTCACAGAGCGATGGTGCGCAGAGCGCGGGCTTAAGACCGACGATGCGACGTGGGCGATATTGCGCAACCGGCTGGGGGCGTCGCTGACGGCGCTCAAGAACCAAGGGCTGGCGCTGGGCGCCGGGACCATGCCGGACGGCTATAAGGGATGGATCGCGGCCTAGGTTAGTGCCATTAGACCGATCCAGCGGATCACGCCGTGGGTGTGCTCGGTGTTGACCAAGAAGTTAACGCGAGTATGTTGTGCGGCCCGTCGAGACGGCTTGACAGGCGTTGCAAATCAGTACCGCCGGTCTGCAACTGATTCAAAACACAATATGTCGTGTTTCGCGATGGGTAAAACACAACCCGTAGCACAACTTGTCGTTAAGTTGGAACGAGTTATTGTGTCAAGTGTTGAAAACCCGTATAGCGGCGCCCTTCATGAGCGCAACTATGGAAAGAACCTGGGGAATGGATATGGCGTTCCAGTTGTCTACGGCTTCCCGCCGTGAGATCAAAGAGCGCGCCGATTCGTTCGAAATGCGGATCAGCGCGATCGCTGCGGCGATAGCCGGTCGATTTGCGCGTGGGAGCATCGCGCTCCAAACCGACCATGCTCTTACAGAGACCCGGCTCAACAACGAGCGGGAAGCTCTGGCAAAAAAGAGGGCCTAAGCCTTACAGCTTAGGTAGTTGGGGGAGTAATGCGCGAAGAGCTAGGAGCTGCGCTCGCCAGCATTGCGACCGAGTGGGACAAAGCCGAAAAGCTAATGAAGTTGGCGGAGAAGGTTCGTGCCGAAGTGGTGCAACCCTCCGTCAACGAACTGCGCTACGCAGGGCGTCGACTCGTCGACGCATGGCAAATCGCTGTCATCGCCGAAGACGACCCGGAAAAGCAGAAAGCATTTGACGGGTTCGTCAACGATGCCCTTTTCCGCTGCCATTGTGCCCAGCACGATGCGGTGGATGCGACGGTCCTTTTTGTTCAGAGCGCGCTCAACCAATACGAAGAAGACTTTGGCCTTGGGCCGCTCACGCGCCACTTTCCAGATGTGGCCGATCTGCGCCTTTCGTTGGCGGAGGCGGGCGACCTTATTGTCAGTTCGCGGGCCAATCGCGGCAACCGCGTCGCCGAATACGACGCATTAGCCGCCCAGCACCTGCCCCCCATCATCACCACGTATCGTAAAATCCAGACGAACAGGGCCGCGCTGGAGGCACTCGTAGCGGATTCGGCAAACGAGGGGCGCATAACCAGTCGACGGTTTCGATGGTCGATAATCTGGCCCGTCCTGGTGGCCGTGGTGATAGCCGTAGCCGCATATTTTGCCGGTCGGATCACGGCGCCTACTGCGTCTACGCCACCCGCGCAGAGCGCTGCCAGTAGCCTTTCCAAACCCGTGACACCGGATGCGCAAGCGCAGCCCCCGTCGCCATCAAGTACTGCGCCCCGTTAGACACCCGGCGGTTGTCCTCGCGCCACGCCATTTCGTTCGCATAGGCTTGGAGGTAGCGGCCCGCGATATGGTGATGGGTTCCGACCTCGGCGCGGCGGATGCGGGAGAAGAACGACTCCGCCATGTTCGTGCACGCTTCCGGGGTCGAGTAGGCTTCGGAGTGATTGATCCGCTTCGTGAGGAACTTGGCGTGCAGCGCATCCCACGATGACGCTTCGTCGGCGTAGACGGTCGAACCAGGGGCCACGGTGGCGATGATCGTGGGGACGGCGGCGGCCTCCGAGGTGGTGACGAAGGGCAGGGATTGGCCCTTGCGCTCGCGCATGATCACCACGACGCGGCGCTTGCCGGTTTGGTTCTCGGCAAGGCGGCGGTCAATGCGGTCTTCCTTGCGGTTGGCGGGCTTCACATAGCCACCGAAGTACGCGCCATCGACCTCGACCTCACCGTCCAGGGTTTGGGCCTGCTGGGCGGCTCCAAGGGCCTCACGCAGCTTGTGGAGCATCACGAACGCCGTCTTGTATTGGCAGTCCAGATCGCGGCTCAGGTGGAGCGCGGCATAGCCCTTGGCGCCATTCACGAAGATGGCGATGGCGGCCAGGATATCGCGGATGGCCAGCTTGCGGCTCGCAAAGATGGTCCCGCTCGTCACGCTGAACTTGTGCAGGCAGGCCGCGCACTTGAAGCGGCGGTTGTCGTTCAACTGGTAGATCTTCACGCAGCCGCAACGCGGGCAAAACGGCTCGCCCTCGGTGGAGGCCCAGCGGATGGCCTTGAAGGTGTCGAACGCTTCGTCATCCGACATACGCAGCACCTTCGCCAGCGACAGAGTGCGGGCGGCGGTGGAGAGAAGGAAGTGTTGGCCGGGGGCTTTGCGAGACATCATCATATCCAGTGATATTATGCACTGGATATGCGGGTGTACATCACCGAAGTCAAGGGTATATATCGCCGGATACGATGATAATTGGACATGCGCCCATGGTCGCCAAGGCACACCCCGTCAACGCCGAGTATGAGGCGAAGGCCAAGAACCTCCTGAAGGCTGAGTTGAAACGGCGAGGGGTGACCTACGCCCAGCTGGCCGAGCGGCTAACGGCGATGGGCCTGGACGAGAACGAGCGGAACCTGAACAACAAGATCAGCCGGGGCGGCTTCACCGCCGCATTCCTGTTACAGTGTATGACGGCGATAGGCGCGCACACCATTAGGACCCATGAGGCGGATTAGTTTGGTGTGGGCGCAAAGAATAGATGCTGACGATCGGCATTCATGAGGGGTGCGTGGTGGGCGGTCCCATCGATGGTTTTGAAATCGACAGTGCCGGGAAAGTATACCCGGGAAAATAATTTCCCCATACTGAACACGTAGAACACGTATGACGATTGTGGTCCTGGGTCGATCTTGGTGACTTCCATTGTGGTTGGCTTTTCAAGAACCGTATCGCCACTCTTCTGCCCACCGCCAGGAATGTTCAACGCCCGTTGAAATAGTTGCCGAAATTGAACCTTCAGATTAAGTGCTGTTTCGCTACCATAGTTTGTGATCGCGCAACGCTGGGCGGGGCGCTCGCCCGGCATTGTAATCGTTTCCCCGGGCACATTGACGCCGTGTTCGTAAACAGCACCGACGTCAATGACATCCGTCTCTATTATCATCAGATGAATGTTGCCATCTGGGGGAAAGGCCACCTTCGGGGGGGCCAAAGAGCAATCAACAAACAGACGGATGTTGCCGCCGGGAGACTTTGCCAGCGCTTCTCCGCTACTCGGTGCGCCCCGAAACGTCGGGGGCGGTGGCGCGGCAGCGGTGGGGCCGGTTACCTGTGGGGTAGAGGACGGTGACGGCAGAAATGGCCGAAGAATGGCGGCGGTTTTTGCCGCCAGCGAATCTTCGTTTATCTGCCTTTCCTGTTTGGGTTGACGCATATGAACTATGACGCCCGACCCGGCGAATATGACAACAAGCCCCGCAACAAGCGCAGCTTTCCATTTTCTTGACCGATCAGGATCGGCAATAACCGCGACGCACGCGACGCATAGCCCAAGCGTAAGGAGAACGGCGGCAATCACAGGATCGGCCGCCGAAAAGCCGGTCGCCCAGAGGCCAATGACAACGGCAGTCTCGCCGAGACGAATCCCGTTCCGCCAGCGCTCGTGCCACGGCAGCGGCGTTGGTGCGTCAGGTATTGGGGCGCCCGCGTCAGACATTCCCCGATCATGGCCGGGAATCCCGGCTGACGGCAACGGTTGGTTGTTCGGCATGGCGATGGTTCTCCGCTGAGCCTTGCTCCAGCGGGAAAACGGGGTTTGTCCCATTTCCTACATAATGCCGCTGAATTCGGGGAGTTCGTCGAGAAACAGCACGCCGTTGTGGGCCAGGGACACCTCCCCGGGCTTGGCGCGGGTCCCGCCGCCGGTGAGGGCGGCCATGGAGGCCGAATGGTGGGGGCTGCGGAAGGGCCGGGCCCGGGTCAGGGCCCCGCGGGCGATCAGCCCGGCCACCGAATGAACCATGGAGGTCTCCAGCAGCTCGGTGGGGGAGAGCGGCGGCAGAAGGCCCGGCAGCCGCTGGGCCAGCATCGACTTGCCGGAGCCCGGCGGTCCGACGAACAACAGATTGTGGCCGCCGGCCGCGGCGATCTCCAGGGCCCGCTTGGCGCCCTCCTGGCCCTTGACGTCCCGCAGGTCGAGGCAGGGGCCGCCGTCGATGGCCGGGCCCGGCCGGGGGGCGCTCATCACCTGGGTTCCGCGGAAATGATTGACCAGGGCGATCAGCGAGCGGGGCGCCAGCACCCGGCAGTCCCCCACCCAGGCCGCCTCAGGCCCGGACGCCTCCGGGCAGATCAGGCCCAGACCCTGCGCGCTGGCGGTCACCGCCGCCGGCAGGACGCCAGCCACCGGGTTGATCGTTCCGTCGAGGCCGAGCTCTCCCACGGCCGCCCACTCGGCGAGGCTGTCCGGCGGGATCACCCCCATGGACGCCATCACCGCCAGGGCGATGGGCAGGTCGTAGTGGCTGCCCTCCTTGGGCAGGTCCGCCGGGGCCAGATTGGCGACGATGCGCTTGGCCGGCAGGGCCAGGCCCAGGCTGGCGAAGGCCGAGCGCACCCGCTCGCGGCTCTCCGCCACCGCCTTGTCGCCAAGGCCGACGACGGCGAAGTAGACCGGCCCGCCGGTCATCTGGACCTCGACGTCCACCCGCCTCGCCTCGACCCCCTCGAAGGCCACCGTGACCATCCGCCCGACTTATCCACAAGCTCAACATGAGTTTTGGAGCAGATCAAGAACAAAAGCAGAACCAATTGGGAAGGTGTGGGGAGTCAGGTGGTTAAGCTTGTTTGTTCGACTCGCGGTTTAGGCGAAAGGCCCCCACCTCGTCAGCGCCGCAAGACCAGATCGCCTGGCTCTAGACGCACCCTTCCGTCGCCCTCACCATGACGTGTGATATTGGACGGCGACAATAGTCGTCATGGTGACGAACGAGTCCCTTGGCGCGTCTCGAGCCACGCACATTGTGGCGTCATCCCACCTTGCCTGAGCTTTACACCCCCGCGCGTATCGCCTCGATCCGATCCCACAGCGCCGCCGCGATATCCGGCCCGCCGAACCGCTTCAGCTGTTGCGCCCCCGTCGGCGAGGTGACGTTGATCTCGGTGAGGTAGTCGCCGATCACGTCGATGCCGACGAAGATCAGCCCCTGTTCGCGCAGGGTTGGGCCGATGCGTTCGCAGATTTCGCGGTCGCGGGCGGTGAGTTCGACTTTTTCGGGACGGCCGCCGACGTGCATGTTGCTGCGCGCTTCGCCTTCGGCGGGGACGCGGTTGACGGCGCCGACGGCGATGCCGTCCACCAGGATGATGCGCTTGTCGCCGAGGCGGACGGCTGGCTCGTAGCGCTGGATCATCAGCGGCTCACGCGAGCGGCTGAAGTGCATTTCGAGCAGCGAGTTGAGGTTGGGGTCGTCGTGCTTGATCAGGAACACGCCGGCGCCGCCGTTGCCGAACAGCGGCTTGACCACGATGTCCTTGTGGGTGGCGCGAAAGCCGCGGATGGCTTCGACATCCCAGGTGACCAGGGTTGGCGGCATCAGCTCGGGGAAATGCATCACCAGCAGCTTTTCCGGCGCGTTGCGCACCGAGGCCGGGTCGTTCACCACCAGGGTTTTCGGGTGGATGTGTTCGAGCATGTGGGTGGCGGTGATGTAGGCCATGTCGAACGGCGGATCCTGGCGCATCAGCACCACGTCCATCTCCGAGAGGTCGCGCATCTCGTACTCGCCCAGCCGGTGGTGGTCGCCCTTCACCGCCTGCAGGTTCAGGGCCCGGCCGCGGGCGCGCACCACGCCTTCGTCCAGGGAGATCCTGTCCGGGGTGTAGACGAACAGGGCGTGGCCGCGGGTCTGGGCCTCCAGCATCAGGAAGAAGGTGGTGTCGGTGTCGATGTTGATCCCCTCGACGGGGTCCATCTGGATGGCGACCTGCAAGGTCATGGAGGCTCCTGGCCGAGGTTGGGGGGTCTTCGCGGTCTATATAGGGATCAGTTGAGCTGCAGCCGCACCCGTTCCCGCGCGGCGCGGGCGGTGATGGCCGCGCCGCCGTCGAGCGCCTGGGCCTGGGACAGGGCCAGCAAGGCGCCGGCGAGGGCGCCCTGGCCCTCCCGGGCGGCGGCGACGTCCAGCCAAGGATGGTGGTCGGTGGGATTGAGCAGGGCCCGGCGCAGGGCCGACCGCTCGGCCCGGGGATAGTCCCGCGCCGCCTGGGCGCGGGCGAAGATGTTGTTCTGCAGCCGGATCAGCACCGCCCGGTCGCTCACCGGCTCCATCAACCGCTCCAGCCGGTCGGCGACGTCCGGGGTCAGGCCGGCCAGCAGGGCTCGGCGGGTCAGTTCCGACGGCAGCACCACCCGGCCCTCCGCGAACGGATCGATGGCGAAGGGGCCTTCGTCGCTTTCGACCCGCAGCAGGAAGTGGCCGGGAAAATCCACCCCCGCCACCGGCAGGCCGCAGCGACGCGCCGCGTCCAGGTAGAGCACCCCCAGGGCGACCGGCAGGCCCTTGCGCCGCTCCCAGACGCTGATGATGTCGGTATTGGCCGGGTGGTCGTAGGTCATCAGGTCGCCGGTCAGCCGCAGGTCCCCGGCCATGGCCTCGGCCAGGGCCTCGTCGATGGGAGAGGCGGCCATGTGCTGGGCCAGGCGCTCAGCGGCCTCCTGCGCCAGGACGCGGGTCGGTTCGGGATCCCGGCTCGGGTCCTCGTGCACCGCGCAGGCGAGGCTCGCCTCGAACAGCGGAAAGCTTTCGTCGCTGGCCTTGCCGGCTTCCGCCAGCACCGCCTCTGCCTCTTCGCGGGTCATCGGGCGAACTCTCCGCCGTACAGATCAGGCGCCATCGCCGTCCTCACTCCAGGCGTCGGGAATATGCCGTGGGAAATGGCCGGGCGCGTGGGCCAGCAGATCCAGGCGCAGTCGGGCCTGCTCGTAACCGCGCTTTCGGCCGGCCACGCTCGCCAGGGCCCGGCGGATGCGCTGGCGCTGAGCAAAACCCACCGCCTCCAGAGCCGCCGCCGCGCTGGTGCGGGATTTGACCTCCACCGCCGCCAGCACCCCGCGGCGGGCGACCAGCAGGTCGATCTCCGCCTGCGGCGTGCGCAGGCGAAAGCCCAGCACCCGATAGCCCTTGAGCATCAGCCAGAGGGCGGCCAACACCTCGGCGCGGCGGCCGGAGCGGCGGGCGGCGGTTCCCCGCAGGCGGCGGGTCTCGTTCATCGCACCCCCTTCAGGGCCAGGGCGCGGCGGTAGAGGTCGCGGCGGTTGAGGCCCAGGGCCTGGGCCACCTCGGAGGCCGCCTCGGCGGGACCTAGCCGCTCAAGCGCATCCGCCAGGGCCGCGTCGGCGTCGCCCTCGCTGGCGGCGACGGCGGCGCCGGGGCCGACCACGATCACCACCTCGCCCTTGGGCGCTGTCAGGCGCGGATCGCCGGCCAGGACGTCGAGGGTCCCGCGGATGCAGGTCTCGTAGAGCTTGGTCAGCTCGCGGCCGACCATGGCCTCCCGGGGGCCCAGCACCTGGGCCATGTCCGCCAGGCACTTGCCCAGGCGGGAAGCGCCCTCGAAGAAGATCAGCGTGCCGCGCACCCCGGCCAGTTCGGCGAGGAAGGTCCGGCGGGCGGCGCTCTTGGGGGGCGGAAAGCCGGCGAACAGGAAGCGGTCGGTGGGCAGGCCAGCCACGCTCAGGGCCGCCAGGGTCGCCGAGGGGCCCGGAATGGGGATCACCGCCGCCCCCGCCGCCAGCGCCTCGCGCACCAGCCGAAAGCCAGGATCGGACACCAGCGGCGTGCCGGCGTCGGAGATCAGCGCCACCCGCTTGCCCTCGGCGAGGGCCGCCAGGATCCGCGGCCGGGCGCGCTCGGCGGCGTGCTCGTCATAGCGCACCAGGGTCTTGGACAGGCCGTAGGCGCTGAGCAGCTTGCCGGACACCCTTGTGTCCTCGGCCAGCACCATGTCGGCGCCCGCCAGCACGTCCAGGGCGCGCAGGGTGATGTCGCGCAGGTTCCCGATCGGGGTGGCGACGATATAGAGCCCCGCGGCCAGGGGGGCGTCGCTGAGGATCGGCGGCGGCGGTTTATCGGCCAAGACCGGCCTTTCGTTCGTACACGGCGCGGGGCCGAAGGGGCTGGTGTTATCGCCAATCCGTGCGCCTCGCCAGCCCGGGCGCGGCAAGGGCTCGCGGCAAAGGTTACCTTTGTTTAATCGGCCGAAGGGGCCGTTCGCCTTGCCGACCGCGGGGTCTGCGCATAACCCTTGCCACGTCCCAAGCCTCTTTCGGAAAGTCATCGCCGTGCTGGATCGCCGTCGCCTGCTGATCTCCACCGCCGCCGCCGCGGCGCTCACGCCGCTGGTCGGCCGCGCCGACGTCGCCGCTTCCACGGCCGCCACCCCGGCCCAGGCGGCGGAGGGGGCGAAGATGAACAAGCTGTTCGACGCCTTCATCCAGGAGATGATCGACCATTCGCCGGAGGGCGCCACCGGCCTCGGCCTCGACGTCGGTCCCCGGGCGGCCCAGCGCTCGCAGCTGGACGACCGGTCGCTGGCGGCCACCGACGACGCGCGAAGGCGCACCGCGGCCGACGCCGCCAGCCTGCGGGGGATCGACCGCGCGGTCCTGTCCCCCGCCGACAAGATCAGCTTCGACACCGTCGCCTATGTGACCGAGGGCCAGGACAAGGCGGCCCGCACCTTCGACTACGCCGGCGGCGGGGTGGGCGCCCCCTATCAGGTCAGCCAGCTGACCGGCTCCTATCAGCAGATCCCCGACTTCCTGGATTCCCAGCACCCGGTGGAGAACGCCGCCGACGCCGAGGCCTATCTGGCCCGCCTGCAGGCCTTCTCCGTCGCCCTGGACCAGGATTCGGACCAGATGCGCCACGACGCCGGCCTGGGCGTCGCGCCGCCGGATTTCATCCTCGACAAGGCCCTGATCCAGATGGCGGCCCTGCACGACCTGCCGGCGGCCAAGTCGAACCTCGTGGGCTCGATCACCCGTAGGGCCAAGGCCGCGGGCCTGACCGGCGACTACGAAGGCCGCGCCTCGAAAATCTACGAGACCGCCGTCCAGCCGGCCATCGCCCGCCAGATCGCCCTGGCCAAGGACCTGCGCGCCAAGGCGACCCACGACGCCGGCGTCTGGCGCCTGCCCAAGGGCGAGGAATATTACGCCCAGTCCCTGCAGCAGGCGACGACCACCAAGCTGTCCCCCAAGGAGGTCCACGAACTGGGCCTCGACCGCGTGGCCTTCATCTCCGGACAGCTCGACAGCGACCTGAAGAAGCTCGGCCGCGGCCAGGGGACGGTGGGCGATCGCCTGCGCGCCCTCTACGACGATCCCAAGTTCCAGTATCCGAACACCGACGCGGGCAAGGACCTGCTGCTGGCCGACCTGAACAAGAAGGTCGCCGCCGTCACCGCCAAGCTGCCGCAGTATTTCAAGACCCTGCCCAAGGCCCCACTGGTGATCAAGCGGGTGCCCAAGGCCACCGAGGCCGGGGCGCCGGGGGGCTATTACAACGGCGCCTCCCTGGATGGGAAACGCCCCGGGATGTACTACATCAACCTGCGCGACACCGCCGAGGCGCCCAGCTGGACCCTGTCGACCCTGACCTACCACGAGGGGATTCCCGGCCACCACCTGCAGATCAGCATCGCCCAGGAGGCGCCGCTGCCGCTGATCCGCCGGATCATCGGCTTCAACGCCTACCAGGAGGGCTGGGCCCTCTACGCCGAGCAGCTGGCCGACGAGATCGGCATGTACGCCGACGATCCCTACGGCCGCATCGGCTACCTGCACGACGCCCTGTTCCGCGCCGTGCGGCTGGTGGTGGACACCGGCTATCACCAGATGCGCTGGAGCCGCGAACAGGGGATCAAGTATTACGTCGACCACCTGGGCGACAAGGAGGCCTCCGCCGTCACCGAGTGCGAGCGCTACTGCGTGTGGCCCGGCCAGGCCTGCAGCTACATGGTCGGCAAGCTGACCTGGCTGCGCCTGCGCGCCAAGGCCAAGGCCGCCATGGGCCCCCGCTTCGACATCCGCACCTTCCATGACGCCGCCCTGCTCAACGGGGCCATGCCGCTGGACGTGCTGGGGGACGTGATCGACGGGTATATCGGGGGGTAGGGGCTTAAGCTCCTCCCCCATTCATGGGGGAGGTGGACCCGAGCATCGCGAGGGGCCGGAGGGGGCAAGTGTGCCCACCTCCACTTGCCCCCTCCGTCGCGTCGCTGCGCTCACCTCCCCCATAAATGGGGGAGGAGCGGTCAGCGGTCGCAGGATCGCCCCCCTACACCGCCCCCAACGGCGGTGGAACGAACCCGCTGATCTCGTCCTCGACGGCCTGGGCGACGGCCAGGGTGCGGGCGTCGCCGCCGTGGGGGCCGATGATCTGCACGCCCACGGGTAGGCCGCTGACCGCCGGCCCGGCGGGGATGGTGGTCACCGGCAGGCCGCAGGCGGTGGCCAGGGCGATCCAGTTCAGCATTGAGGCGTAGGGGATCTGCCGGCTGTCCGAACAGAGCAGCTTGCGGCCGGTGAAGGGCTTGTGGTTGTGGGCGAAGGCGACCACCGGCGTCACCGGGGCGATGACCACATCGAACCGCTCGAAGACGCTCTTCAGGGAATAGGCGATGCGGGCGCGGACCTCGTCCGCCTCCAGCCAGTCGGCGTGGCTCGCCGTATAGCCGCGCAGGGGCAGGCTCCACTGGGGCGCTCGCCCCGTCACGCCGGCGGCGAGGTCCGCCAACGCCCGCATGCGCCGCATTGTCCGCCGCGTCTTCGGCGCCATGTCCTGGGCGACGATTGAGCCCAGCAGCACGGAATAGGCCGGGATCAGCTCGTGGCCCTTGGCCGGATGGGCGGGCTTGATCTCCGCCCCCCGGGCGGTCAGGGCGGCGGCGAAGGCCTCGATGACGGCGCGGACCTCGGCGTCGAGGGCGAAGTCGTCGTCCTCCACCCACAGGCCGGCCTTCAGCCCCTTCAGCTCCGCGGCCGGCGCCTTGGCCGCCACCGGCCCGTTGGCCAATACCGACAGCAGCAGGCGAAGGTCGCGGGCGGAGCGGGCGATGGGCCCGACCACGTTCAGGTCCCGCTCGGCGTAGGCCCCCGGCGCCGGGGGCACGTGGCCCCGCTGGGGAACCAGGCCCCAGGTGGGCTTGTGCGAAAACACCCCGCTGAAGGCGGCGGGCACGCGCAGGGAGCCGCCGATGTCCGAGCCGATCTCCAGGGCGGTGATCCCCGTGGCCACCGCCGCGGCCGCCCCGCCCGACGAGCCGCCGGGGGTGCGCTCCAGGTCCCAGGGATTGTTGGTGGTCCCGTAGAGGTCGTTGTAGCTCTGCCAGTCCGCGGCCATGACCGGCACATTGGTCTTGCCCCAGATCACCGCCCCGGCGTGGCGGGCGCGGGCGACGGCGGCGGCGTCCCCCACCACCCGGCCAGCGAGGGCCTTCATCCCCGACGAGGCGCACAGGTGCTCGACCTCGAAGGTGTCCTTGATGGTCATCGGCAGGCCGGCCAGGGGCCCCTGGCTTTCGCCCCGCGCGCGGGCGTCGTCGATGGCCCGCGCCCGCGCGCCGGCCCGCTCGAAATCGTGGGCGACCACGGCGTTCAGCCGGCTGTGCAGCGCCTGAAAGCGGGCCGCCGACGCCTCGAGCAGCTCCACCGCGCTGATGCGGCCGGACTCCAGGGCGGCCAGTTGGCCCGTGGCGTCCAGCGAAAGGATGTCAGCCATCGCCCCTCTTGAATCCCAGCACGTCCATCATGTCGTAAAGTCCCGCCGGCCGGCCCACGACCCAGGCCGCCGCCGCCAGGGCGCCGCGGGCGAAGAGGCTGCGGTCGCGGGCGGAGTGGGAGAAGGTGATGATCTCGTCCTCCGCGGCGAAGACCACGCTGTGCTCGCCGATGATCCCGCCGGCCCGCATGGCGGTGAAGCCGATGGCGCCCGGGGCCCGGGCCCCGGTCAGGCCATCGCGGCCGCGCTCGCTGACGTCTGCGAGGGCGACGCCGCGCCCCGCCGCCGCCGCCGCGCCCAGCATCAGCGCCGTGCCCGAGGGCGCGTCGACCTTGCGCCGGTGGTGGGCCTCGAACACCTCCACGTCCCAGTCCCGCGCCGGCAGGGCCGCCGCCGCCTGGCGCACTAGGCCCAGCATCAGGTTGAGGCCCAGGGAGAAGTTGCCGGTGCGCACCATGGGAATGCGCTCCGCCGCCGCCCGCAGCCGCGCCTCGTCCGCCTCGGAAACCCCGGTGGTGCCGCAGACCAGGGCCGGCCCGCCCGCCTCGGCGCAGGCCTGGGCGAGGGTGATCGAGGCCTGGGGGGCGGTGAAGTCGATGATCACATCGCAGCCGGCGAGGGCGGCGGCCACGTCCCCCAGGGGGGCGGCGAATCCCTCCGGCGTCTGGCCGGCGAAGTCCGGACGGTCGAACAGCACGCTGACGACCACGTCCTCGCGTCCGCGGGCGCTCAGGGCGATCGCCCGGCCCATGCGGCCGACGGCGCCGGCGACGCCGATTCGGATCGGAGGGGTCGAGGTCATCGCGGCGGGCGCTCCATTCCAGGCAAGTCGGGGCCGGACAGGAGACTCCGCGCGCCGGCTGCGGTCAAGCCGGGCCGCGGGCGTGGTTGTGGCGGCGGGGCCGCGTCGATAGGGTGCGCGCCGTCGACCAAAAACCGGCGCCGGACCGCGGCGCCAGAGCGTCCAGGGCCTCCACCACCGCATGAGCGATCACGAAAAGCGCACCTTCACCGACGAGGAAGCCCTCGCCTTCCACAAATATCCGCAGCCCGGCAAGATCGCCGTGGTGGCGACCAAGCCCATGGCCACCCAGCGGGACCTGAGCCTCGCCTATTCCCCGGGCGTCGCCGTGCCCGTGCGCGCCATCGCCGCCGACCCGGACACCGCCTACGACTACACCTCCAAGGGCAACCTGGTGGCGGTGATCACCAACGGCACCGCCATCCTCGGCCTCGGCGACCTGGGCGCCCTCGCCGCCAAGCCGGTGATGGAAGGCAAGTCGGTGCTGTTCAAGCGCTTCGCCGACGTCGATTCCATCGACATCGAGATCTCCTCCCGGGATCCGGACGAGATCATCACCGTGGTCAAGAACATCGGGGTGACCTTCGGCGGCATCAATCTGGAGGACATCAAGAGCCCCGAGTGCTTCCGCATCGAGACCGAGCTGCAGGAGCTCCTCGACATCCCGGTCTTCCACGACGACCAGCACGGNNGATCAACGCCTGCCACATCACCGGCAAGCGGCTGGAGGACATCAAGCTGGTGCTCTGCGGCGTCGGGGCGGCGGGCATCGCCTCCCTCGACCTGATGAAGGCCATGGGGGTGCGCCACGAAAACTGCATCGCCGTCGACACCACCGGCGTGATCTACCGCGGCCGGCCGGAGAGCATGAACCAGTGGAAGTCGGC
>PLSW01000103.1 GCA_003165275.1 Caulobacteraceae bacterium | reverse complement strand
CACACAGGCTCCACCCTTAGCGGAATTTGGCCCGCCGACCGACCTCATTCCGCCGCCGGTTGAAAGTTGCGCGAATTCGCGGGTATGGCAACCTTGGGAACGATCCGAAGTGGTGGTTGTCTGTGGTTGAAGTGGGATTAAATAATCCGCTCATCCCGGCGAATGCCGGGACCCCGATCGTATGGCTCGATGCTGGGATGAAAGAAATGTCATCTGTCTAGGTGTCCGGGACATAAAGAGTGACCTCCGATCTGGGTCCCGGCATTCGCCCTTAGGCGCTAACTTAAGCGCGTTGGGCCTGCCGTAAGCTGCTCCTCTGCTCGTCATCCCGGCCGGAGCGCCCTTGCGCGGAGAGCCGGGACCTAGCGGTTCGCAAGAACGGTGGGCTTGGCTCCTGGGTCCCGGCTCTCCGCTTCGCTCCGGCCGGGATGACGAGCGGGGGGCGGCGGGCCCTGCTGACCCTAAGTTAGCGCCAATGGTCATTCGCCGGGATGAGCGGGTGGTATTGATGTAGTGTGGAATGCCCTGTTTCACCGCGCGGACTGCACGGCCTTGACCAACACCGCGGCCCGATCAGCCCAGCTGTGGTCGGCCAGGGCGCGGCGATGGCCTGCCCGGGCGAGGGCCGCCTGGGCCGGCAGGTCGGCCATCAGCGCCTTGAGCTTGGCTGCGGCCTCCGTCGGGCGGTTGATGGCGAAGGTGGCGATCTCGCGGCCGTCCTTGAAGGCGCCGTCGTAGTAGCGGCTGGATTCGGAAAACACCGCCGCGCCGGCGGCCATGGCGGCGAACACCCGCTCATGCCCGCCGGCGACGAAGCCGTTGTTGATGTTGAGGATGACCCTGGCCCGGCGCGCCAGGCCGAGGGTCTCCTCGAAACTGCCCTCGCCGACGTAGCGGATCGACGGATAGCGGGCGCTGAGCGGGCCCCAGCCCTTGCCGTGGACCTCCATGGGCACGCCGGCCTCGCCCAGGGCGGTCAGCACCGCGCCCCGGTGATAGGCTTCGGCGCAGGACTGGGCGGAGGAGAGCAGAGGCGCCAGGCTCGCCACCAGATCCGGCGAGAGGCGCAGGTTGCGCGCCGCCAGCGTCGCGCGCAGGGCGTCGAGAAGCGCCAGGCGCCCGTCCGCCGCCATCCGCTCGGCGGTCTCGCCGACCAGGGTGCGGGCGGGGCTCTCCGGCCAGGTCTCCCAGGCGCGGGGCGGGGCGCCGCGGTAGGTGCCGGTGAACAGCAGGGGGATGTCCCGCGCCGCGAACGCCGCGTCGGAGACGTCCACGGGGGTATCGAGGGCGTTGGCGCCCGGCGGCAGAAACCCCAGGTGGGCGAAGCTCCGCCCCGCCGCCCAGTTGGCGACGAACTGCACATGGCTGCGGTCGAGGAAGAACACCACCTGCCGGTTGATGGCGTGGTCGAGCCGGGGCAGGTGGTGGACGGGGTGGTCGACGTAGAGGCTGGCGTAGGCGCAGCCGAGCTCGCGGACGAAATCCTGGGCGGCGAATTCGCAGGCGACGCCATTGAAGGCGAACAGGCAGTCCGTAGGGCTTGAGAGCGCCTCGATCAGCGGCATCAGCGACTCGCCCGCGGCGAGGTCGACGACGGGGGCCTCGTGTCCCAGCCCGGTCAGGGCGGCGGCCAGCTGGTCGACATGCAGCCGCAGCGATCCGTACTGCGAGCGTCCCTTGACCAGCACAACCCGCATGGCGCTCCCTGTCGGCTAGATCGTGTTGAGGCGATCACCGCGATGTCGCCCTGCTGTTGGCCGATTCTGGGGGGCGGTCCATGGCGGCCGATCGCCGCCGCCGTCTAGGCCGCGGCGTCCACTGAATCGACGACGTCCACCGCATAGGGCTTGCCGTCGCCGGACATGAGCACCGCCATCCAGCGGGTGGCGGAAAACTCGGCCAGAATGGCCATGGCGGTCACGGTCAGGGGCGTCGACAGAAACGCCCCGGTCACGCCCCACAGGGCGATCCAGAAGGTCAGGGCCAGCAGCACCACCACCGGATCGAGGTTGAGGTTCTTGCCCTGCAGTCGCGGCTGCAACACTTGGCCGACGATGATATGCACGGCCTCCAGCGCCGCCAGCATCACCAATGGGCGCCAAGGATCGTTGAATTCGACCAGGCCGAAGAGCGGTGGGATCACGACGCCGATCGCCCCGCCGATGATCGGGATGTAGCTGGCGAGGAATATGATGAAGGCCCAGAACAAGGCGTGCGACAGGCCCATGGCCACCATTACGACCGTTGAAGCCGCCGCGATGGTCAGGCCGATCAGGGTCTGCACCCAGACGTAGCTTTCCAATCCGGCGCGGATGCGGTCGAAGATACGCCGCGCCTCGGCGCGGGTGTCCACATCCGCGAACACCTCGGTGAATTTGGCGCCGAAACCCTGTCGCGAGGCCAGCAGAAAGCCGAGGTAGATCAGCACGAAGATTGCGCTCTCAAGCACCCCGCGCACCCCCTGGGCGATGGCGCCGGCGTAGCGTTTGGGGTTCACATCCTTGATCAGTTCGTCGAACGAGCCGGGAATGACGACGCCGAACTTGTCGTTGGCCTGACCGAGCAGGTCGTCCAGACGCTCGGCATAGCCGCCGGCCTGATGGGCGAAGTCGCGAGCGTTGTCGGTGATCGCCCAAACGGCGAGGCCGAACAGGACCAGGATCGCCAGGATCGCGGTGGCCGACGCCGCGCGTTCCGGCATCTGCGGGACATACCGGCGCAAGGCCCGCGCCAGGCCGTCGATCATCAGCAGCAGGAAGATCGCCAGCACGAACGGCTCGATCAAGGTGCGCAGCGCCCAGAGGGTCGCGCCGACCAGGATCGAGGTCATGATCACCAGGCACACGTCCATCACCGCGCGCGGGCGGCGAGGGTGCGTCTGAGCGCGGTCAGCGGCGAGGGGGTCTTGGGGAATCATTCTGGGTCAGCGGGTCCACCCGACCTTAGCCGGGGCGAGGCGCGCACGCCACCGGCGAGCCCGCCGCCGATCACGCAGATTCGCCTTGCCGGAAGTAGACCAGGGCATCCAAAATGGTTAATATTCGCCGACAAGGCGAACCAAATAACCTTATGGGGGAAATCTCAATGTCCGTGCACGGCGATTACAACATCATCATCACGACCCCCAATGGTCCGGTGGAGTCGCAAGCCTCCGTCGACGTCGACGGGCATGTGGTGACCGGCGAAATGCACGCCGGCGGCCAGAGCACCCACATCAGTGAAGGCCATTTCGACGGCGGCGACGTGTCCTGGAAGGCGCATGTGACCGACCCCGCGCCGATGGATCTGCAGTTCAAGGGTCATTGCCAGGACGACGTCTGTTCGGTGATCACCGGCGAGGTGAAGGCCGGGGACCTGGGGTCCTTCCCGTTCAAGGGCACCCGCAAGTAGCGCGGCCCCGCCGGAGCTCAGACCCGATCACGGACGTGCGACGGACCTGATCTCCCGGCGACCTTGCGACCCAAGCTCTCTCGCGTGTCACGAGAGAGGGCTTGGGTGTCGCCGCGGAAATGCATACCGACAAATCGGCGCGCCCGTCATTGACGCGTTGCCGGACTGGCGCTCTGCGTCAGTACCGGCAAGGACATTTCACCCATGAAACGAGACAAGCCATGGGGTTGGCGTGCTAAGGGAGTGCGCCTGTCTCAGCCGCGCTTCGGCTTGAGTCGCGCCCCACAATCACCCGCAATGTCGGTACGAGCTTTCCTAGACGATGCTGATGCGCCATGCACAAGGTCTGATTTTGCTTGCCGCCCTGGGCCTGTCGGCCGGGGGCCTGGCGGGTTGCGGGGCCAAGCGCGCCGAGGCCCCGCCGCCGCCCAAGGTGACCGTCTCCACCCCGCTGCGTGAAAGCGTCACCGACTGGGACGACTATGTCGGCCAGTTCGTCGCGGTGGATTCGGTCGATATCCGTCCGCGGGTGTCGGGCTATCTGATGGCGGTGGGTTTCCGCGACGGCCAGATCGTAGCTAAGGGCCAGACCCTGTTCGAGATCGATCCGCGACCCTATCAGGCCGCCCTCGATCAGGCGCAGGGCCAACTGGCCCACTCGCAGGCCGCCGCCGCCAACGCCAACACCGAGGCGGTCCGCGGCCAGCAGTTGCTGGCGGCCAAGGCCATCAGCCAGCAGGCCTATGACGCCCTAGTGGCGACGCAGCGGCAGACGGCGGCCGATCTGGTGTCCAGCCAGGCGTCCGTGAAGGCCGCCGCGTTGAACCTGTCCTTCACCCGGGTCACCGCGCCGCTCAGCGGGCGGGTTTCCGATCGCCGGGTGGCGCCGGGCAATCTGGTCGCCGCCGACACCACGGTGCTGACCAATATCGTCAACCTGGATCCGATCCGCTTCGCCTTCACCGGGTCTGAAGCTCTGTACCTGAAGCAGGAGCGGGACGGCGTCGCCCGGGGCTCAGAGACCCCCGTGGAGATCCGACTGCAGGACGAGCCCACCTATCGCTGGAAGGGCAGGGTGGACTTCACCGACAACGTCCTCGACACCGGCTCGGGCACGATCCGCGGCCGCGCCGCCATCCCCAATCCGGGCTACTTCCTCACCCCCGGCATGTTCGGCCACATGCGCCTGCAGGGCTCCGCGGCCCACGACGCGCTTCTGCTCCCCGACCAGGCGGTGTTCACCGACCAGACCCGGCAGCTGGTCTATATCGTCGGGGCGGCCGACGTGGTGCGCCAGCAGCCCGTGCAGCCTGGCCCCCTGGTCGACGGATTACGCGAGATCATCGCCGGTATCGGGCCGAATGACCGGATCATCATCGACGGGGTCCAGCGGGCGCGGCCGGGCCAGAAGGTCAGCCCCATATCGGGCCGCGTCACCGCGCAGCCGACCGGCGCGCCGACCCTGTCCCCCGCGCCGGTGCAGGCCACCGGCACCTCGACCGGTCCCGTGCGATAGGCGTCCGATAAGGTGAAGTTCTCTCATTTCTTTATCGAGCGCCCGGTTTTCGCCTCCGTCCTGGCGATTCTGATCACGTTGCTCGGGGTGATCGCCTTCCCGACCCTGCCGATCGCCCAGTACCCGGATATCGTGCCGCCGACGGTGAACGTGACGGCCACCTATCCCGGAGCGTCCGCGGAGGTGCTGGCCGACAGCGTCGCCACGCCGATCGAGGAACAGATCAACGGCGTCGAGAACATGCTCTACATGTCCTCGAACTCCACCGGCGACGGCCATGTGACCATCACCGTCACCTTCCGCCTGGGCACCGATCCCAACCAGGCCCAGGTGCTGGTGGAAAACCGGGTGGCCACGGCGACCCCGCTGCTGCCCCCCGAGGTGGTGCAATCGGGCGTGACGGTGCGCAAGAGCTCGTCGGACTTCCTGATGGCGGTGCACATGTACTCGCCGGACGGCTCCCTGGATCAGCAGTACATCGCCAACTATGTCGGCCTGCACGTGCACGACGCCCTGCTGCGGGTGCCGGGGGTGGGCGATATCGGCAGCCGCGCGGCGCGGGACTACGCCATGCGCATCTGGATCGACCCGGATCGGGCCGCCGCGCGCAACCTCACCGTCACCGACATCGTCTCGGCCCTGCAGAGCCACAACATCCAGGTCGCCGCCGGCACCATCGGCCAGCCGCCGGAATCCAGCGGCGGCAGCGCCTATCAGCTGAACATCCAGACCCTGGGCCGGCTGTCCACCGCCGACCAGTTCGCCGACATCGTCGTCAAGACCGACCCCACCGGCAGGATCACCCGGATCAGCGACATCGGCCGGGTCGAACTGGGGGCGGCGGACTACACCACCAACGCCTACATGGCCGAAGCCGGCGCGCCGGTGCACAACGCCGTCGCCCAGGGCATCCTGCAGCAGCCCGGCTCCAACGCCCTGGCCACCGCCGACGCGGTGAAGGCGGAGATGAAGCTGCTCAAGCAGAGCTTCCCGCCGGGCCTGGACTACAAGATCATCTACAACCCCACCGAATTCGTGAAGGCGTCCATCGACGAGGTGGAGAAGACCCTGCTGATCGCCGTCCTGCTGGTGGTGCTGGTGGTGGTGATCTTCCTGCAGTCCTGGCGGGCCGCGCTGATCCCGGTCATCGCCATTCCGGTCTCGCTGATCGGCACCTTCGCGGTCATGGCCGCCTTTCACTTCTCCCTCAACAACCTGTCGCTGTTCGGCTTGGTGCTGGCGATCGGGATCGTGGTCGACGACGCCATCGTGGTGGTGGAGAACGTCGATCGCCACCTGGAGGAGGGCTATACCCCCCGCGAGGCGGCGCACCGGACCATGGACGAGGTCGGCGGCGCGCTGATGGCCATCGCCCTGGTGCTGATGGCGGTGTTCGTGCCGACGGCGTTCATTTCAGGCATCTCCGGACAGTTCTACAAGCAGTTCGCCCTGACCATCGCCACGGCGACGCTGATCTCGCTGATCGTTTCGCTGACCCTGTCGCCGGCCCTCGCCGCGCTGATCATGCGCGCGCCGACCAAGGACCGTCACGGGGACCACGGCCGGCCGGTCGGCGGGCCGCCACAGACGGGGTTCAAACGCGTCACCAGCCAGGTCGCCGGTTGGGGGGACCGGTTCAACCAGGGCTTTGACGCCCTGGCCGGGCGCTATTCGGAGCTGATCAAGCACCTGGTTCGCGCGGCGACCCTTATGCTGGTCGTCTATGTCGGCCTGCTGCTGCTGACCGGTTGGCGGCTGGCGGCGACGCCTCAGGGGTTCATCCCCACGCAGGACCAGGGCAACCTGCTGGTGTCCATCACCCTGCCCGCCGGCGCCTCCCTCGCCCGTACGGACGCCATCACCCGCCAGGTCGCCACCGCGCTGATGGAGTCGAAGGCCAGCCAGGCCGCCTCCACCTACGCCGGGGTCGACGCCACCACCGGCACCACCGCCTCCAACGGCGGCCAGATCTATCTGATCCTGAAGTCGTTCGAGGAGCGGGCGCGCCTGCATGCCACGGCGCAGGACGTCATCACCGACCTGAAGAAGCGTCTTGCGCCGATCACCGGGGCGGAGGTTCGTGTCATCCAGCCGCCTTCGGTGCGCGGCATCGGCTCCACCGGCGGCTGGAAGATGATCGTCGAGGACCAGGGCGGCCACGGGCCTCAGGCCCTGGAGGCGGTGGCCAACGACCTGGCCAAGGCGGCCACGCAGAACAAGGCGATCAGCAACGCCTTCGTCACCTTCAACACCCGCACGCCGCGCCTGTTCGCCGATATCGACCGGACCAAGGCGGAGATGCTGGGGGTGCCGGACAGCGCGGTGTTCAACACCCTGCAGACCTATCTCGGTTCGACCTTCATCAACGATTTCAATCTATTCGGCCACACATTCCAGGTGCTGGCCCAGGCCGACGCCCCCTATCGCGACGACGAGTCGCGGCTCGGCCAACTGCAGACGCGGTCGACCTCCGGCGCCATGGTGCCCCTCGGCTCCATCGTCAACGTCCAGCACGTGACCGGCCCCTATCGGGTGCTGCGCTACAACCTCTTCCCCGCCGCGGAGATCCAGGGCGACACCGCCAGGGGCTATTCCACCGGCCAGTCGCTGGACGCGATGGAACAGCTGGCGCGCACCCGCCTGCCGCCCGGCTACGGCTTTGAATGGACCGAGCTGGCCTACCAGCAGAAGCTTGCCGGCAACACCGGCATCCTGGTCTTTGGCATGGCGGTGGTGTTCGTCTTCCTGCTGCTGGCGGCCCTCTATGAGAGCGTGACCCTGCCGTTCGCGGTGATCCTGATCGTGCCCATGTGCCTGCTGGCGGCGATGATCGGGGTCAACATCCGCGGGCTGGACAACAACATCCTCACCCAGATCGGCCTGGTGGTGCTGATCGGCCTCGCCGCCAAGAACGCCATCCTGATCGTCGAGTTCGCCCGGCAGGGCGAGTTGGAGCACGGGCTGGAGCGGCACGAGGCCGCCGCCGAGGCCGGTCGCACCCGGCTGCGGCCGATCCTGATGACCTCGTTCGCCTTCATCTTCGGGGTCATTCCGCTGGCCTTCGCCTCCGGCGCGGGCGCGGAGATGCGCCAGGCCCTTGGCGTGGCGGTGCTGTTCGGGATGATCGGCGTGACCCTGTTCGGCCTGCTGTTCACGCCGGTGTTCTACGTCGTCTTCCGGCTGCTCAGCGACAAGCTGCCCAAGCCCAAGCCCCCGCCCCGGGAGACGCCCGCCGAGCCCGCGCCCCCCGCCCCGCAGGCTGGAGAGTAGCGATGCGCGCGCGACATCCGCTTCTCGGCGTCATGCTGGCCGGTCTGGTGGTCAGCGGCTGCGCCGTCGGCCCGAACTACCGCGCCCCCGCGGCTATCCCCGACACGGCCGGCCCGTTCGTCTCGGCCGCCGGCCCGGCGACCTCCGCCGAGGCGCCGCCTTCAGACTGGTGGCGGCTCTACCAGGATCCGGTCCTGGACCGGCTGGTGCAGCAGGCCCTGGTGGAAAACACCGACCTCAAGGTCGCCGCCGCCAACCTGGCCTACGCCCAGGCCCTGGTCGGCGAGGCGCGGGCCGGGCAGTTCCCGACCACGACCCTCAGCGCCGGGGCGCCCTACGGCAAGACCCTGACGGCCTCCCCGACCCAGACCACCTACGAGGCCGGCTTCGTGGCCGCCTATCAGGTGGACCTGTTCGGACGCATCCGGCGGGGCATCGAGGCGGCCAGGGCCAACGCCCAGGCCGTCCAGGCGGCGGAGAACGCGGTGCGGGTGACCGTCGCCGCGCAGACCGCGGGCGCCTACGCCAATGTCTGCGCCTATGCAGAGGCGGCCCAGGTCGCGCGGCAGTCCGTGGAGACGACGCAGCAGACCTACGACATCCTTATCAAGCAGCGGACGCTGGGCTCGGTGTCGGACCTTGATGTGGCCCGGGAGGCGACGCTGCTCGATCAGGCCCGCGCCGCCGTGCCGGGATTTGAGGGTCAGCGCCGCGCCGCCCTGTTCGAACTGGCGGTGCTGATCGGCAAGCCGCCCGCCGACATTCCCCAGGAGGCGGCCGGCTGCACCGCACCGCCGCAGCTTACGCAGGCCATCCCCGTCGGCGACGGGGCGACGCTGCTGCGCCGCAGGCCGGATGTGAGCGAGGCCGAGCGCCAATTGGCCGCCGCCACCGCGCGCATCGGCGTCGCCGCGGCCGACCTCTATCCGACCATCAGCCTGGGCGGGTCGTTCAACTCCGCCGCGGGCAACACGGCGGCCCTCGGGCGGTCCTCGGCGATCGCCTTCGGCGTCGGTCCGCTGATCAACTGGAGCTTCCCGAACATCCTGGTGGCGCGGGCGCATGTGAAGGAAACCTCCGCCCAGGCGTCGGCGGCCCTGGCGAGCTTCGACGGCGTGGTGCTGACGGCGTTGAAGGAGGCCGAACAGGCGCTGACCACCTACCAGGCGGAGCTGCAGCGCCACGAGGCCCTCGGCTCGGCGCAGAGCCACGCCGCCGAGGCCTTCCGTCTCGCCCAGAGCGAATACCGCCTGGGGGCGATCAGCTTCATCGACCTGCTCACCGCCCAGGCCACGCTGATCAACGCCAACCAGACCCTGGCCGCCTCCGATCAGGCGTTGGCCGTCGACCAGGTGGCGGTGTTCCAGGCCCTCGGCGGCGGCTGGCAGGATGCGCCGAAGGTGACGGCGCCCAAGGCGGGGTAGGGGGCTACGGCTTGCGCAACCGCCGCCGCTGGCGAACAGTCGACGGGCGACGACAGCGCTGGCCATCCGCGACTCAGGGTTCGCAGGTGAATTCGGCCGAGTGGCGCCTGGTCGGTTCCGGGTCGAAACCAAGCGGGAAAGATCGTCACCCAAAAGGCCAACTACGCCTCGGTTTCGGTTTGGTACGACTGACCTCAAATTAGGACACTACCCGCCGGGGGAACTTTCGGCGTCACAATGCTTTGTCGATGTGCCGCGGCGGACATGATGGCCCGCCAACGCCCTGAGCGCGAAATTTGACGCGGCTCAATGCCAGCCCTAGGGTCGCAAGGCATCCTACCTCCATCGAATGACGGGTTTGTTTGGGGAAAAACCATGACTATTCAATCTGTTGCGCGGGGCTCCGCCCCGGTCGCGCCGCTGAAACTTTTCGCCGCGGTCTCGCTGCTGGCGCTGGGATTGGGCGCGACGCCGGCCAAGGCGGTGCCCGCCTTTGCGGTTCAGACCGGCCAGCCATGCCAGACCTGCCACGTCGGCGGCCTTGGGCCGCAACTCACCCCCTTCGGTCGGGAGTTCAAGCTGCGGGGCTATACGACCCGCGCCGTGGCCTTCAACGTCCCGCTATCGGCCATGGCGGTGGCCTCCTACGTCCAGACCCAGAAGGACCAGCCCGCCCAACCCTATTTCCGCCCGAACGACAACTTCGCCATCGACCAGGTGAACCTGTTCTTCGCCGGCGGCATGGGCCAGCACCTCGGCGCCTTCGTGCAGGCGACCTACAACGGCATCAGCCGGACCTACAACTGGGACAACACCGACATCCGCGCCACCACAACGGTGGACATCAAGGGCAATAACGTCATTCTCGGCGCGAGCCTGAACAACAGTCCCACGGTCCAGGACGCCTGGAACACCACGCCGGCCTGGGGCTTCCCCTACACCACCTCCTCCCTCGGCCCCACGCCCGGCGCCGCGCCGCTGATCTCGGGCGCCCTGGCGCAGAAGGCCCTCGGCCTGACGGCCTATGCCTGGATCAATTCGGAATTCTTCGTCGAGGCCGGCGGCTACGGCTCCCCGGGCGCCACCAGCCTGAGCCACCTGGGCGTCGATCCGACCAGCCCGGGCAGCATCCAGGGCCTGGCCCCCTATGGCCGCGTCGCGTTCCAGAAGGCCATCGGACCGGGCACGCTGGAGGTGGGCGCCTTCGGCATGCGCGCCGACCTCAATCCCGGGCTCGACCGCACCACCGGCTTCACCGACCGCTACACCGACATCGGAATCGACGGCTCCTACCAGATGACCCGGACCAACACCGACGTCATCACCGCCAACGCCCGCTATATCGACGAGCAACAGTCCCTGAACGCCACCTGCACCCTGGCCCTGGCCCCGGTCCCGGCCACGTCGGACTGCACCAAGGTCAGCATGCGCGATATCCGCTTCGACGCCTCCTACTACTGGCGCAACAAGATCGGCGCGACCGTGGCCGCCTTCGACACCACAGGCTCGGCCAACGCGGTGGTCTATGGCGGCAACCGCACCTCGAAACCGGACAGCACCGGCCTGATGTTCCAGCTCGACGGCACGCCCTGGGGCGATGGAAGCGGGCCGCTCGGGCCGCGGTTCAACATGCGGGTGGGTGTGCAATACTTCCTCTACACGCGCTTCAACGGGGCGGGCTCCAACTACGACGGCGCCGGCGCCAACGCTTCCGACAACAACACCCTGAGGGTATTCACATGGATCGCCTACTGACCCGCGCCCGCCTGCCGGCGGCGGCGCTCGCCGCCGTCGTCGGCCTGGGCCTGGCTCTGCCCGCCAACGCCGGCGACCCCGCCAAGGGCAAGGGCGTCTTCGCCGCCCAGTGCAGCATGTGCCACTCCAATACCAAGGGCGGCCCGACCATTCTCGGTCCGAACCTTTACGGTGTCGTGGGCCGCAAGGCGGGGTCGCTCCCCGGTTACGCCTATTCCTCCGGGATGAAGGCCGCCGGCTTTGTCTGGACCACCGACCAGCTGAAAATCTACCTGCCCGCGCCGCGCAACACGGTTCCCGGCACCAAGATGAGCTTCGCCGGGCTGAAGAACCCGACGCAGCTGGATGACCTGGTCGCCTTCCTCGACACCTTGAAATAGGGCCGGGCCACCATCGCAACCCGCCCGAACGGGCGATCAATAACCGTCGGGCGGCAGGGCAATTCACGCCTCGCCGCGCCGACAAGGAGGACAAGGAAATGCGCGCAAGGTCTTCGAGGGTGCTTAAGCTGCTCGCCTTCACCGCCATCGCCTCGATCGGCGCCGCCGGCGGGGCGTTCGCCCAGCCGGCCGCTACGCTGCACAACATCCCGCAGTCGCTGATCTTCGAGCATGAACAGACCCTGGCCGAGCTCAGCCGCCTCAGCCAGAAGCCGGGCGAAGTCGGGGTGGCGGCGCGCAGCGCCGAGGCCCTGTTCAAACGCCACATCGCCCGCGAGCGGGAGTATATTCTACCGCCCCTGGCGCTGCTGCCGGATATCGCCGACGGCAAGGTCGCGCAGGAGGACGTGGCCTGGGCGCTGGCGATGACCGATCGGGTCCGCGCCGACCGCGAGGCGATCTACCTGGAACACACCGAGGTCACCGAGCGGATGAACGCCCTGCACATCGCCGGCATCCGCGCCCATGACCGGGAAACGACCGAATTCGCCAAGGCCGCCGCGGCGGACTCCCTGAACGACCTGGAGATCCTGGAGCCGACGGTGATCATGATTGGCGACTATCTGCGCTCCAAGCTGCCCGCCAAGCCCTGATGATCGACGGGAGCGTCCTGTGGAGCTGACGTTTCGAGACCTGATTACGGTGCTCCACGGCATGGGCTTCGGCGCCCTGTTCATGTTGGCGTTTTCCGGCGCGATCGGTGTGGTCTACGCCAGCGCGTCGGGGGCGCCGCCCGGCCCAGTCCACCCGGCTCACCAAAGGATGTTCCGAGTCTATCTCGTCAGCATGGCCGCGCTGGCCTGGCTGACCGTGCTGTCGGGGACCTATCTGATCTATCCCTGGTACCGGGCCGTCCCGCCGCACGGGACGATCAACCTCGCCGCCTATCCGCAACGGCTGCTGCTCTCCAACCCGATGACCGCCGGCTGGCATGATCTCGGCATGGAGTGGAAGGAGCACGTGGCCTGGTTCACGCCGATCATCATGACCATGGTCGCCTATGTGTTCATCACCTACGGCCCGCAGCTCGCCAGCCAGCGGGCCCTGCGCAAGGCCGTGCTCGGCTTCACCGCCGCCGCGTTCGCGGCCACGGCCGTGGCCGGCGGCTTCGGCGCCATGCTCAACAAGATCGCGCCGGTCCGCGGCGGGGCCGCGGTGATCGCCATTCGCGACGACCATCATGACTGATCCGCAGCCGCAGGCGCCCCTGTCCAACGGCGACGGCGCCGCGGCGATCCTCGCCGCGGGGATCGGCTGCCTGGCGCTGGGCGTGTTCGCCTTCGCCGGCGACGCCCTGGCCTCGGCCCACAAGGCGTTCAACATCTGGGCGCCCTCGGGTCCGCTGTCCGGGGTGACGACGGCCGCCGTCGTCGTCTGGCTGGTCAGCTGGCTGGTCCTGAACCGACGTTGGCGCGGGCGGGAGGTGAACCTCGGCCGTTCAAGCCTGGCTGCCTTCATCATGCTGGGCGCCGGCCTGCTCTTGACCTTCCCGCCGGTGATGGATTGGCTGCAGGGCAAGTAGACTGCGCCCAGAAAGGGAGCTTGGACCGATGCCGTTCCACCGCCGAGGCTTCCTGCAGACCGCCGCCGCCAGCGCCCTGGCCGGTTGCGCGCGCATTCCCGCAAAGGCGCCTCAGGTCGCCGGCCTCGCGGACCACACCATCCGCATCGCGCCGGGCCTGGTGGAGCTCGCCCCCGACCAGATCATCTCGACCACCCTCTACAACGGCCAGTTCCCGGGCCCGCTGCTGAGGCTGCAGGAGGGGCGGCCGGTCGTCGTCGACATCCACAACGACACCGACTCGCCGGAGCAGCTGCACTGGCACGGCCAGCGGCTGCCCGTGGACGTGGACGGATCGGCGGAGGAGGGGACGCCCTATATCCCGCCGCGTGGATCCCGACGCATCAGCTTCACCCCCGGCCCGGCGGGCCACCGTTTCTATCACAGCCACCGAATGGCGGGGGCGGATCTGTCAGTCGGCGTCTACGGGGGTCAGGTCGGTCCCGTCTACATCGAGCCGCGCCGGGAGCCCGGCCGCTACGACCGGGAGTTTTTCCTGACCCTGAAGGAGTTCGAGCCGGCGTTCAGCCGCGGCGGCGACATGGCGATGGACTTCCTGGCGCCGGCGACCGTCGACGGGGCGCTCAAGGCCCGTGGCGAGGCGGCCATGAACGCCTCCCTGGCCAAGGGCATGCCGCACGGATTCGAGGTCGGCTACAGCCTGTTTTCGATCAACGGCAAGATGCTCGGCCATGGCGAGCCCCTCCGCGTGCGGCAGGGCGAGCGGGTGCTGCTGCATGTGCTGAACGGCAGCGCCACGGAGATCCGCAGCCTCGCCCTTCCGGGGCACAGCTTCCAGGTCGTCGCCCTCGACGGCAATCCCGTGCCGACCCCCACTGAGGTTCCGGTGCTGTGGATCGGCACGGCCGAGCGGGTCTCGGCCATCGTCGAGATGGCCCACCCCGGCGTCTGGGTGCTGGGCGACACCACCGACGACGACCGCAAGCGGGGCATGGGGATCGTGGTCGAATACGCGGGCCAGTCAGGCGAACCCCAGTGGTCGGCGCCGCCCAAATCCGACTGGAACTACACGCGGTTCGGCCGCCCCGGCGCCGCGCCGGCCACGCCGGACGCGGTTATCGAGATGACCTTCGCCAAGGACAACGCCGCCCTGGGCGGATTCAATCGCTGGACCATCAACGGCGTCGCCTTCGACGATGCGCGCATGGACTCCCTGTTCAAGGTGTCCCGCGGCCGCCGATATCGGCTGCGGATGCACAACGCCAGCGACGACATCCACCTGATGCACCTGCACCGGCATTCCTTCGAGCTCGCCACTATCGCCGGGACGCCCACGGCGGGGGTGCTCAAGGACGTGGTCATGCTGGGCGGCTATCAGACGGTGGAGGCCGATTTCACCGCGGACAACCCCGGCCGCACCCTGTTTCACTGTCACCAGCAACTGCACATGGACTTCGGCTTCATGGCCCTGTTCGACTACGTCTGATCCGAGCGTCGGCGGCCCTTGACCCATCGCAAGGCGTTTTACGGAGCCGCGTGACAGCTTTTAGACCAGCCTGGAAATCGTCCCATGAAACACGCCGTCATTGTCGCCCACCCGAATGCGTCCAGCTTCAACCTGGCCATGGCCCACGCCTACCAGGCCGCCGCCGAAGCCCTCGGGCATCGGGTGATGCTGCGCGACCTCTATCGGATGGGGTTCGATCCGCGGCTCGGCGAGGCCGAGGTGCCCAAGCCTGGCGGCTTCCATCCGGCAGATGACGTGCTGGCCGAGCGGGCCACGATCGGCGGGGCGGACGTTTTCGTGTTCGTCTACCCGCTTTGGTTCAACAGCCCCCCGGCGATGATGAAGGGCTATCTGGAGCGGGTGTTCGGCATGGGCTTTGGCTACGGCGAAGCCGAGTCCGCCCAACCGCTGCTGAGCGGGCGTCGGATGGTCAGCATCTCCTCCTCGGGCGCGCCCAAGGCCTGGATGGTGGAGACCGGGGCGTGGGACGCCGTCAGCCGCCTGTTCGACCAGCACTTCAGCACGGTCTGCGGACTGTCGCTGGTCGAGCACCTGCACCAGGGCCAGATCACCCCCGGCATCACCGCCGAGGCCGTCGAGGGCTGCAAGGAACGCGTGGCGGAACTGGTGCGCACCCACTTCGGGCCAGCCCAGGACTGAGCGGGGCGGGGGCGCCGCGGGGCTTCGCCGGCGGCCTCTGGGGCGCTTTGCGAGTAGTCGGATCAGGGTTGCGTCGGACCACGCCCCCTTAGCCAGCTTCGCTGACAGCTCCCCCGTTTCACGGTGGAGCNNCTTTGGCGAACGCATCGGGCGCGTAGAGCGCCCCACGCTCTCGACGGCGGTTCGCGAAGCGAACTGACGGAGGGGGGGCGGTCCGCCGCCCGGCGCCGGTTCCAGCCAATCGCAGCCTGCTCTACAGCGGCTCGGTCGCGACCACCCGGAAGGTGTGTTCCTCGTCGTCGATGCGCATTGATACGTATTCGCCCGCCACGAACTTTTCGTCGTTGAAGTGGAGGCCGACCTCATCGTCCTCGCCGTCGTAGCGAAACGCCCAGGAGCCGCCAGGGCGGCGGATCAGATGGCCGATGACATGGTCCTCGCCGGGCCGCACCCGCACCACCCGGCATCGGGTCCGCTCGCGCCGCCAGCCATCGACGTCTATGCGCGAGTCGACGGTCAGCGGCGCCACCAGCTCGTAACCGAACGCGCCACTCCCCAGCGGATGATCGCGCTCCCGCGCCAACTCCATGCGAATGCGCCGAAAACTTGTCGGGTCCTGCATCGTCATCGTGATTGTCATCGCTCGAACCTAAAATACCGGCGCTCTGCGTCCGGTCTCACCCTATGGTGGGCGCACGCCCCAGGGACGCCTTGACCTTGATCAACCCGCCCGGACCAGCGGTCGGGCATGTGACAGCCGCCGCTGGGGCCGGAGAAACCAATGACCACACGCAATTTCGACGCCCTCTTCCATCCCGCGGCGATCGCCGTGGTCGGCGCCAGCAACAAGGCCAATTCCGTGGGCGCCGTGCTTGCGCGCAACCTGGCGGCCGGCGGATTCAAGGGGCCGATCTGGGCGGTCAATCCGCACGAAAACGCGGTCGGCGATCTCCCGTGTTTCCACAGCATCGGCGAACTGCCGGGGACGCCCGAGCTGGCGGTGATCGCGACGCCGCCGGCGACCATCCCCGGCCTGATCGGCGAACTGGGGGCCCACGGCTGCCGGGCCGCGGTGGTAGTCACCGCGGGATTCGGCGAGGGCGGCCGCGCCGCGGGAGAGGCTCTTCGCACCGCCATGCTGGACGCGGGCCGGCCCTATCTGATGCGCATCGTCGGTCCCAACTGCCTGGGCTTCCTCTCCCCGGCTTCCGGTATCAACGCCAGCTTCGCCCATCTGAAGCCGGACGCGGGCGGCATCGCTTTCATCAGCCAGTCCGGCGCCCTGGTCACTGCAGTGCTCGACTGGGCCGTCGGACGGGGGATCGGTTTTTCCCACATCATCTCGCTTGGCGACATGAGTGATGTCGATTTCGGCGACCTCCTGGATCACCTGGCCCAGGATGCGGCGACCCGGTCGATCCTGCTCTACGTCGAGAGCATCCGCGACGCGCGCAAGTTCATGACCGCCGCCCGCATCGCCGCCCGCGCCAAGCCGGTGATCGTCATCAAGTCTGGCCGCAGCAGCGGCGGCGCCAAGGCGGCCATGTCGCACACGGGGGCGCTGGCGGGCTCTGACGCGGTCTATGACGCCGCCTTCCGGCGGGCCGGCATGCTGAGGGTTCGGGAGCTGCGCGATCTGTTCGAGGCCGCCGAGACCCTGTCGCGCAAGCTTGTGGTGCGGGGCGACCGGCTGACCATTCTGACCAACGGCGGCGGCGCCGGGGTGCTGGCGGCCGACGCCCTCGACGGCGCCGGCGGCCATCTGGCGGCCCTCTCGCCGGAAGTGCTGGCGCGGCTTGATTCGGTCCTTCCGTCGGCCTGGTCGCGGGGAAACCCGATCGACATCATCGGCGACGCGTCCGGCCAGCGCTTCATCGACGCCCTGACCGGCCTGCAGGCCAACAAGGATCAGGACGCCATCCTGGTGATGAACTGTCCCACGGGCGTGGTCGCGCCGGAGGAAAGCTGCGAGGCGGTGCTGTCCACGGTCACCCCCGGCCAGGGAACCCCCTTGCTGACCTGTTGGCTGGGCGAGGCGACGGCCGCCGCAGCCCGCCAACGCTTCGCCAAGGCCGGCGTGCCGTCGTACGAGACCCCGGACGACGCCGTGCGCGCGTTCATGGATCTGGTCGACTACCGCCGCAACCAGAACATCCTGATGGAGACCCCGCCGGCGGGGGTGGCGGTCGGCGCCGAAGGGCGCAAGGCCGGCCGCGACATCGTCGAGGCGGCCCTGGCCGCCGGCCGGACCCTGCTGTCCGAGGCGGAGTCGAAGGCGCTGCTGTCCGCCTACGGCGTCGCCACGGTCGAGACCAAGGTGGCGACCAGTCCGGAGGAGGCCGGGCGCCTGGCCGCGCAGATGATGGGGCCGTACGCCCTGAAGATCCTGTCGCCGGATATATCGCACAAGTCCGATGTCGGCGGCGTCGTCCTCGATCTGAAGGGCGAGGCGGAGGTCGTCGCGGCCGCGAAGGCCATGCGCGCGCTGGTCGCGGCCCGCCTGCCGACGGCGAAGATCGACGGCTTCACCGTTCAGCCAATGGTCATTCGGCCGGGGGCGCAGGAGCTCATCGCCGGCGTCATCGTCGACGGGGTCTTCGGGCCGGTGATCCTGTTCGGTCAGGGCGGGACGGCGGTGGAGGTGCTGGCCGACCGCGCCCTGGGCCTGCCGCCGCTTAATCCCGTCCTGGCCCGCGATATGATCAGCCGTACGCGCGTCTCCAAGCTGCTGGGCGGCTATCGCGACGTGCCCGCCGCCGACATGGGCCAGATCGAGACGACCCTGATCCGGCTCGCCGATCTCGCCATCGACCTGCCCGAGGTGATCGAACTGGACATCAATCCGCTGCTGGCGGACGCGCATGGGGTGATCGCCCTGGACGCGCGGGTGGTGCTTCGCGCCGTGGCGACGCCCGACCCTCGCCGCCTGGCGATCCGGCCCTATCCGGCGGAGCTGGAGCAGCCGATCACCACGCGCGACGGTCAGACCCTGCGGGTGCGGGCGATCCGGCCGGAGGACGCGCCGGCGCTGGTCGAGGCCGGCGCCCGGTGCTCGCCCGAGGACCTGCGCCTGCGCTTCTTCGGCGCCATGCGGACCCTGCCGCCCTGGCTGGCGGCGCGGTTGTCGCAGATCGACTACGACCGGGAGATGGCGCTGATCGCCTTCGATCCGGCCCAGCCCGAGGACGCCCAGGACATATTGGGGGTGGTCCGCCTGATCTGCGACCCCAACAACGCCCAGGGCGAGTTCGCGATCATCGTCCGCTCCGACCTCAAGGGTCACGGCCTGGGATACAGCCTGATGCGTGAGATGCTGGCGTGGGCGCAGCAGCGGGGTCTCGGCCAGGTGGTCGGCGAGGTGCTGATGGAGAATTCGACCATGCTGCATATGGTCGACAACCTTCATGGCGTGATCGAGTCCCGCGACACCGACAACCGCACCGTCCACGTGCGGTTCGACCTGCGCGGCGGGGCGATTCAGCCAGAGAAAGTTTGATCCAGATCATGTCGCGGCCGCGGGGGCCGCGGGACATTGTCGGCGAACCCGCGGCGCGGTCGATGGATCACCCACTCATCGACCCACCCCCCCCCGCGGATTCTACGGCGGGCCCTCGATCCCCTCGGCTGCCCGCCAATTGTGACGCCGCGTTTCGCGACGCCCGGCGCGCGCTCCGGAACCTCCACCGGAGCGCGTTGTCGTTTCTGGCCGTGACTATTCCGACCAGAGGCCCTGGTCGTCTTGCTGGCGGGCGGTCAGCCGATGGATGATCAGTTCGTCAACCTCCAACCGGCCGATATGGGCGCGCCGCACGGCCGCGCGGTTCACCGAGAGCCGGCCGATGGCGACGGCTCCGATCACCACCAGGCCGATCGCCAGGGCGCCGACGGCCAAGGCCCCGACCGCCGCGGCGCCGGTCGAAGCGGCGCCCATCGCCGACGCGCGCCCGCCAGCCGGCCGCAAGCCGCGGCCGCGCCAGCCGGTGGCGTGGAGCGCGCCGGCCTCCTCCGTCTCGGCGATAGGGATTGATGTCATGGCGCGCCCTCCTGATCGGCTAGACTAGGCGCCTGGCCTGGTCCCGTCTTGTCCTAATGCGGCGAGCGCCTGCGCGATCCCAAGCCAAAGCCGTTCGCCCGCCTCAAGCGGTTACGCTGACAGCCGAGCTGGGCGGAATTCGGACGCGGCCAGGGCGCGTTGTAACTAGCGGAACCCCGGCCACCTGCGACGGGCCGACGCCCCCTCCGTCGGCGCTTCGCGCCGCCACCTCCCCCGTTTCACGGTGGAGGAGATCGTTGAAGCGCTTTGCTCCACCGTGAAACGGGGGAGCTGTCGGCGAAGCCGACTGAGGGGGCGTCGGGCCGTCGCAATCCTGCTGTTGGTTGCTTCCAACTCAGCACATCGGGCCCTAGTGCGAGATCAACAGAGGCAGGCCCGGGGCGTGCAGCATGTCGTGGCTCACGCCGCCGAGGACGAACTCCTGCATCCGCGCGTGGCCGTAGAGCCCCATGACGAGCATGTCGCAGCCGGCGGCCTTGGCCTCGCTCCGCAGCCAATCGCCGATCGACCGGCCGTCATCGACCTCGCTGACGACGTTGGCCCTGAGGCCGTGACGCTCCAGATGCTGGCGGATCGGCGCGGCGTCGTCGGTGAGCGCATCCTTGTGGCGGGCGATGCGGACTTCGACAGTCGCGCCGGAATCGAACAGGGGCAGGGCGTCGCGCAGGGCCCGGGCGGCCTCGCGGCTGCCGTTCCAGGCGACCAGGGGACGGGCGCCGACGCGGTCGCCGGCCCAGCCGTCCGGGACCACCAGCACCGGCCCGCCGCCGGCCAGGCAGACGTCCACCGGCGAGGCGTGCACGTTATAGGCCGGCGCGCTCGACGGCGGCGCCAGGATGACGAGATCCGCGCGGCGGGTCTCGGCGACGAGGTCGTCGGGGGTGTCGCCGCCAATGACCCGGGTGGCGCACTGGGCGTCCCGCGCCTTCGCCGCCGTGGTCAGCTGGGCGCCCGACCGCGCGGCCGCCGCCTCCTGCCCTTCGTTGTGTTCGCGGATCATCCGGTCAAGGTCGATCGGCGGCAGATAGGCGATCGCCGAGATGTTGTTGTACTGGTTGATCAGGGTGGTCTTCAGATAGACGCCGGTCACGACGCCCCGCGCCCGGGACGCCAGTTCCGCGGCGATGGCGTAGCGCGCCGGCCCCGCCTCGGCGTCGATCTGAACGAGGATGTCCCGATAGGTCATGGCTTCTCGCCTTGGTTGCGCTTCAACAAGACTGTAGCGGCGCGACCCTCGCAGACATTGAGGCCGATCAACAGCGGCGTATCAGCGGCGACGCCGACGCGGCGTCAGCGCGGCTGCTCCACCAGCAGGGTCATCCGCACCAGATCCGACAGGCTGGCCGCCTGCATCTTGACCATCAGATTGGCGCGATAGACCTCCACGGTCCGCGGGCTGATCCCGAGATCCAGCGCCACCACCTTGTTGGCCTGGCCGGCGACCAGGCCGTTGAGAACCTGCCGCTCGCGGGTGGAAAGGCTGGCCAGCCGTCGGGCGATGGCGGTGCGTTCCGCCGCCTGCTCAAGCTGGTCCTGGCTGCGGTGAATCGCCGAGCGCAGGGAGTTGAGGATCGTCTCGTCGGTGAACGGCTTTTCGATGAAATCGACGACCCCGGCCCGCATGGCCTCGACGGCGAGGGGGACGTCGCCATGGCCGGTGATGACGATGACAGGCAGGGCGCAGGCCCGGACGTTGAGTTCCCGGACCAGCTCCAGTCCGGACATTTCCGGCATCCGCACGTCGGTGACAATACAGCCGGGCTCCAGCGTGGCGAGAGCGGCGAGAAAACTGCGGGCCGAATCGTAGGACCTCACGGTCATCCCCGCGGACTCCAGCAGGAAGGACAGGGAATCGCGCACCGCCTCGTCGTCGTCGATCACATGGATGATCGGCTCATTGGGCATGTCGCGACTCCGTCTCGGCGATCCGCTTGAGGGTGAAGTGGAAGGTCGCACCGCCGTCGGCGTTGGTTTCGACCCAGATTCGCCCCCCGTGAGATTCAATGATTGTGCGCGAGATGGAAAGGCCCACGCCCATACCGTTGGGCTTGGTGGTCATGAAGGACTCGAACAGACGGCCGGCGATTTCGCTGCTGAGCCCCGGCCCTGTGTCGGCGACGCTGATCTCGGCGAAGTCCTCGTCCACTGCGATATCCGTGCTGATGGCCAGTTCGCGACGCGGCGCGGTTATCATCGCGTCGATGGCGTTACGGATCAGATTCAGAATCACCTGCTGGATCTGGATCTTGTCGGCGAGCACCATGTCGAAGCGGGTATCGAATCGGTAGCTCACCCGCACCCCGTGTTCCTTGGCGCCGATGAGCGCCAGGGCGCTGGCCTCCTCGATGAGCTTGGAGAGGCTCTCAATGTCGCGCGTGCTCTCGCCGCGGGCGATGAAGTCGCGCAGGTGGCGGATGATCTGTCCCGCCCGAACCGCCTGGTCAGCCGCCTTGTCCATGGCCTCCGCGGCGCGGACCGGATCCGGGGGATCCCGTTCCAGCAGCCGGCGGCCGCCGCTGAGATAGTTGGCGATGGCCGAAAGCGGCTGGTTGAGCTCGTGGGCCAGGGTCGAGGCCATCTCTCCCAGGGCCGTCAGCCGGGAGATATGCATCAGCTCCGCCTGCAGCTCCTGCATCCGCGCCTGGGTGTCCTGGCGTTCGGTCAGGTCACGGATAAAGCCGGTAAAGTACTGCCGGCCGCGGGAAAACAGCTCCCCGACGGCGAGTTCCATCGGAAAGGTCGACCCATCCCGCCGCTCGCCGACCACAACCCGGCCGATGCCGATGATGCGTCGCTCGCCGGTCCGCTTGTAGCGCTCGATATATCCCCTGTGCGCATCGCGGTAGGGCTGCGGCATCAGCATTTTGACGTCCTGGCCGACCGCCTCGGCGGCGGTCCAGCCGAACTGCCGTTCCGCCGCGGGATTGAACGACTGCATGATCCCGTTGGCGTCGATCACGATCAGCGCCTCGGGCACCGTATCGAGGATCGATTGCAGGTGGGCCCGGCTTTCGATGATGTCGTCGCCGCCGACGTCGTCGCCGGTGGGTTCCGGTTCAGGCGGGTCGCTGCGCATGGGCGATGATCCGATTTGCCGACGGTGGCGAGGCCAAGCCCCGCCATCGACTAGCCGTGGAATCCGTCGCTCGTCAACGCCGAGCCCGCCTACGGGCGGCGCCGCGTGTGTGTGGGGTGGGCAAATCCGGCCAACCAGACGCCAAGGCCCACGACGAAGGCGCCGATGAGTGTCGCCAGGAGCGCGGCGGGCATGCCGAAATGCACAAGGAAGGAGGGGCCCGCGTCGGAGCGGGTGTAGAGGGCGTAGCTGAGGAAGAGCAGCAGGGCCGCACCGCCGCCAGCCAGAGCCAGGCCGAGCAATCGATAAAGCAACATGGAGGCCTCTCTCGTTGAAGGTGTGTCGCAAGCGGCCGACCGAACGGCCTTGAGACAGATCAAGCCGGTTGGCCCACCGGTGATCGCCGCCGGCCGCGGCCGAATGAAGCGCCCATTCCGCCTTTGATCTGGATCACGGCGGCGCTGTTCCAACAGGCCAGTCTGTCGAAACACAATTACGCATCGCCAGGTCGATCCATGTCCATCAAAACCATCCTTGTCCATGCCGATCCGGGACCGGCGTGCGATCGCCGGATCGCCCTGGCGGCGCAGCTCGCCGACCGCTTCGGCGCCGGGCTGATCGGCGTGGGGGCCGAGGCCTTCGACCCGCTCCTCACCTCAGGCGATCCCGTCGTCGACGGCGGGCTCATCGCGGCGGTCCGCAAACGCATCGAAGAGAACATTCCCGCGGCCGAGAGGCATTTTCGCGCCCTGACCGCGGGGCGCCAGGGGCTAAGCTGGGTGTCGGCGGAGGACTACCCGGATCGGGTCATGGCCCTGTACGCCCGCGGCGCCGATCTGGTCGTGAGCAGCCGTCCGGGCCGCCACGAGGCGGTCACCTGCGTTCCTCGGCCCGCCGACCTGATCATGGAGGCCGGGGCGCCGGTGCTGATGGCGGCGGACGGCGACGCCCCGTTCGTCGGCGAACGCGTGATCGTGGGATGGCGCGACAAGCGCGAATCCCGGCGCGCCCTGACGGATGCGCTGCCCTTCCTGAAAAAGGCCAAGAGCGTGATCATGGCTCTGGTGAGCGGAGAGGCGGGAATCGAGGCGGACCAAACGGCCCTGCGCGATGTGCTGCGCCGCCTCACCGCCCATGGGGTGGAGGCGACGGTCGAGATGGTGCTCAAGGGCCGTGGCACCATCGCCGACGCCCTGGAGGAGGCGGCCACGCGCCGGAGCGCCGATCTGATCGTGGTGGGCGCCTACGGCCACTCTCGCCTGCGGGAATGGGCGCTGGGCGGCGTGACGGAGGACTTCATCGCCGCATCTTCGAAGCATGTGCTGTTCAGCCATTAGACGCCGCTGAATCGACCCGTGGAGCCAAGCGCGGCGTTGCGCGTACACTGGTCCGTCGACCATTCGAGACGGGGACGACGAGACGGGGACGAGATGAAGCGCGCAAATTCCGAGACCCATCTGGTGGCGCGGTCGGGCTGGCTGCGAGCCGCCATCTTCGGCGCCGACGACGGCGTGGTCTCCACCGGCAGCCTGATCGTGGGCGTCGCCTCCGCCTCGGTCCCGCAGCATCAGGTGCTGGTCGCCGGCATCGCCGCCCTGGTGGCCGGCGCCATGTCGATGGCGGCGGGGGAATACGTCTCGGTCAGTTCGCAATCGGACGTCGAAAAGGCCGACCTGGCCCGGGAAAGCAAGGAACTGGCCGCCAATCCGCAGGCGGAATTGAAGGAGCTGGCCGAGATTTACGTGGGCCGCGGGCTTGAGCCCACGCTGGCCCAGGAGGTGGCGCGTCAGCTGATGGCCAAGGACGCGCTTTCCGCCCACGCTCGCGACGAGCTGGGGATATCAAAGACCCAGCGCGCCCGACCGGTGCAGGCCGCCATGGCCTCGGCGGCGAGCTTCACCGTCGGCGCGATTCCTCCCCTGGCGATGGTGCTGCTGGCGCCGGCGGCCTGGCTGACCCCCGCCGTCGCCGCCGCGTCATTGGTCTTTCTCGTGGCGCTCGGGGCGGTGGGGGCGAAGATCGGCGGCGCGCCGGTCCTGCGCGCCACCTTGCGGGTGGCCTTGTGGGGCTCCCTCGCCCTGGCGGTCACCGCGGGCATCGGCAGGGCGTTCGGCGCGGTGGGGTAGGAGCGTCGCCGGTTGCGTTGAGCCGCTGAACTGCTCGTCATCCCGGCCGGAGCGCCCTTGCGCGGAGAGCCGGGACCCAGGGTATCCGCAATAGCGGTGGGTTTGGCTCCTGGGTCCCGGCTCTCCGCTTCGCTCCGGCCGGGATGACGAGCAGAGGAAGCGCCGTTTCAAGCTGATCACACCCGCCAATGGGCCAAGCCGGCCACAGAATCAGCCCGCGGCCTCAGGAAAAACGAACACCCGGGTCGGCCGCAGACGCAGCCGGCCGCCGGGGGCGAAACCCGCCGGCTGGTGAGTCCGCTGCACATCGACCTGGAACAGCCTGCCCGTTCCGTCGACGCCCTCCGCGCGGGCGACGCCGCCGGTGGTGAGCACGCTGGTCACGGTGATATCGACGCCGGCGCCTTCGGTGACCACCTCGGTTTCGTGGGGTCGGAACCAGGCCGTAATATCGCCGCTCCCGGCCAGGCCCACGGCGGGCGCGGAAAAGCCATCGAAGTGCGCCTGGCCGTCCGTCCATCGGCACGTCAGGGTGTTGGCGTCGCCCAGGAACTGAAACACGAAGGGCGAGGCGGGATTCGCCTCAAGCGCCGCGGGCGGCCCGATCTGCTCCAGCCGGCCGTCCCGCAGCAGCGCCACGCGGTCGGCGAGGTCCATGGCCTCGTCCTGGTCATGGGTGACGAAGATGGTGGTGACGCCGGTCTCGTCGTGGATGTGGCGCAGCCAGCGGCGCAGTTCCNNGCCGCCGGAGAGCTGGGCCGGATAGCGGCGGCCAAGGCCCTCCAGCTGCACCAGGGCCAGCAGCCGCTCGACCCGGGCGTTGATTTCGGCGCGCGGGGGGCGTTGGCGCGCCGGCCGCACCCGCAGGCCAAAGCCGATGTTGGCGGCCACGGTCATGTGGCGGAACAGG
>PLSW01000257.1 GCA_003165275.1 Caulobacteraceae bacterium | reverse complement strand
GAAGGGGGGAGCTGAACGGTTACATCGTCGTCTCCACGGCGCCTGGTGCGCTGCTTTGTATAGCCGCCGACTCTGTTAAGCACGCTCATGGACCAACGGTTAAAGCTTCTGGTCTATCTGGGCTGGCATTAACAGCGAGGCCCGTCTCATGGCTCATAACCCCGGCGCCCTTTACCGCCTGTTCTACCGTAGCCGCCAGACACCCGAGGTCTCGGCGGATTTGGACTTCCAGGTTCAGCAAATTATCGGCTCTTCGATCAGTCGAAACCGAAGCGTCGGCCTCACGGGCTTGCTGCTCACCGTTCAAGGTCACTTCATCCAGGCTCTTGAGGGCAATGTTGCCGCGGTCCGCGCCACATACGCCCGCATAGCGATGGATCCGCGCCACCGCGACCTGCACATTATTGCGCAGGGCCCCGCCGGAAAACGTCTGTTTGGCGATTGGAATATGTGCGCCCGTTCACTCGCGCCATCCGACAAGGCAATCCTTGAGGTGCTGGATAGTAAGGGCGGCTTCAATAAGGAAGCGTTGACCGCCGCAACCGTCGAGCGCCTGTTGACCACCGTCGCCACCATACAGAGCCGAACGGCGCTTGAAGCACTGGTAAGTTAGGCGGTCCCGCCGCACTCTCCGATTGCTGCTTCGGGGTGGAAAGTTGCAGCTGGCTGGGCCACTGTCCCTCGGCTTCCGGGACGTGACATTCGCGGCTCAGTGTCCTGCCAATTTCTGCTTTGGGTGGGGAGTGGCCTTACACTCAGCCTCGGCTATACGCTTTGAATGTTATAATGACGCCGCACAAGAATAAGACGGCTTCTAAGCCCATGAACACTGTCTCGCTCGTCTCGGCGGCCCCTCGTTGATAAAGACTTGCAGCGAACATTCGAAACAATCCGAGTATCAGGCCGGACCAGCCAGAGAGCGTAATCAGCACCGTCCAGTCGCGGGTCCAGTGGTTGTGCGCGCGGATGATCGCCAAGCCTGCAATGAACAGCAAGACACCCGAGAGGTAAACCACGGGCGGAATTTGTGCGTCATACAGATGCGGCTGAACCAAGGGAAATTCCGACCCGATCATAGCAACGATGGCGGGGCCGACCAGTCCGGCGATGCGCTTGGAGTCCGACATGCGTTCTGTCCCAGAGTGCCGAGGCAACCCCGGTCGGACGTTAGGTTAGCTCGTCACACCCACATGACCAAGAGTCCGCTCAGGGTCCGTAAGCTGAAATTGCCACATCCGGGAAACAGCGAAAGCGGCAACTGAAGGGCGAACTGGCCGTGGTGTTGCGCGGCTTCGCCCTGGAGGACGAGACCCAAATCCAGCAGGCGTAGTCGCCAGGATGTGGTCGGCGTCAGGGAACACCCCCGGCGTCTCCCACCATCCGCGGACGGGTGGGTGGCGCCACCAGGTCGCCAGGTCGCCGCTACCCGGTTGGCGGTGTCCGCAAATGGCGATGCCGGTTCCCCCCCAAGACCCTCCGCCAATCGCGCCGGGGCGCGGATCGGAGGGTTTCGAGCGCCCCGCTCAAGGTCGCGGCAAGCTGCGGGCGGTCGTGCGGGTCGCCCCGCCACGGCCCCGGCGCACCACCGACGATGCCTTCACCGACAAGGTGCGAAAACGGCGCGCCTTCCTCGAAACGCCTCGCGCCGCGGCGACGGCGAGGCCCAGTCGAGCTTGGACCCGGCCCGTTTGCGCCAATCGCCGCCAATCGCAAGCAGGCTCTGGTTGTTGACGTCGCCCGCATCATACTGGTTCTGGGCCGCCTCACATCGCCCCTAGGGGACATCGAAAATGACTGACCAAATACCGATCGGCGTCGCGGTCACCGAGCTGCGCCCCACTCAAATGACCGTTGGTTTTCGCGAAGTGGAGATCAAGCGCCGACAGTGGCGCGAGGCGGATGACGAGGCCCGAACCAAGCTGCTTCGACGTCACGTCGTTCCAGCGGTCATCGGACCCAAGGGGCGATACTATATCGTCGACCACCACCACTTCACCAAGGCGCTCCTGGACGAAAAGGCGGCGAGGGTCGCCATATACATTATGGCCGACTTGGAAAATCTGGATAAGGAGGAATTCTGGTCGTTTCTCGACAACAGCGACTGGTGCCACGCCTATGACGACTACGGCCGGCGTTGTGAATTGACGGACATTCCGAAGACCCTGTCCGAACTCGTCGATGATCCCTACCGCAGCCTGGTCGGCGAACTGATTCGGGCCGGCGGGTGCGCCAAGAACAAGGCGCCGTTTTTTGAATTCCTGTGGGCGGACTTTTTTCGTCGCCGCATCAAGCGGGGACTCCTCGAGAAGGATTTCGGCACGGCCCTGGTCAAGGCCCTGGACCTTGCGAAGAGCACCGCCGCCAAGAGCCTGCCGGGCTGGTGCGGGGCGGAGCCAAGCGCCAAATAGGGGCGCCGAATCAGCTTGCGATGGCGCAACCGGTTTGGGGCGTCGGCGACGCGCCGGGGAGAAGTCATGGACTCACCGATTCAAGGCCTTCGCGACGCTGAAGCGCGACTGCTTGAGCAGCTGCGGCAGGTGCGAATGGGCCTGCGCGCCCAGGCCGGCATTGAGAAGCCGGCGGCGGAGCTCACCCTGGGCCAGCGCGTGGCGGACAGCGTCGCCGCCACCATGGGCTCGTGGCGGTTCATCATCATCCAGACGGGGATCCTGGTGATCTGGATCATCCTCAACGTCACCGCCTTCATCCAGAAGTGGGACCCCTATCCGTTCATCCTCCTGAACCTGGCGCTCTCCTTTCAGGCGGCCTATGCGGCGCCGTTCATCATGATGAGCCAGAACCGCCAGCAGGACGTCGACCGCCGGGAGGCGGAAAGCGACTACAAGGTGAACATCAAGGCCGAGCTCGAGATCGAACTGCTGCACCAGAAGATCGACGAGTTGCGCGAGAAGGAGGTGCAGTCCCTGACCCAGGCGATCAGCGAACTCACCGCCCTGCTGCAGAAGGAGCGCGCCGCGACCGATCCCGCCAAGGGCTGAGGCCGGCGAGCCTGACTCGCGAGTCGCCTCCGTGACCTGGATCAAGGCGGCCGCGATTGCGCAGGGCATGCTCACCGGCTGAAAGAGAGCCGGCTCATGTTGTCTTCGAACCCGTGCGTCCCAGCGCGACGGCACGCCGAGCCCGCCCTGTCGGCGGTTCGCGGACGTCGAGGTGACCGTGACTGAAACCGCCGCCGGGTTGCTGAAGGCGCGGCCCCTGCCGCTGGACACCTTCCGCGAGAACGTCGTCATGTTGGCGCGGGATAATGCGGTGCTTCGGCCCGAGCGTCTCGCGGGGGCCCGCCGGGTGGAGGTGAAGGCGCGCGGGATCACCATCCTCGCCTCGCCGGTGATCACCGACGACCGCGCCCTGCTGGGCGCCGACGAGATCGGCCTGCCCCAGCCCGCCTACCACCGCCTGGGCGTGGCGCCGGGCGAACGGGTGACCATCGCCCCCGCCCGGCCGCCGAAGAGCCTGGACGCCGTGCGCGCCAAGATCCGCGGCGAAACCCTGACGCCGCAAATGCTGGCGGAGGTGGTCGCCGACCTGGTGGGCCACCGTTGCTCGGACATGGAGGTCGCCGCCTTCCTGATCGCCTGCGCCAGCTTCATGACCGCCGAAGAGACCCTGGATCTCACCCGGGCCATGGTCGACGCGGGCACGCGCCTGTCGTGGGGCGAGCGGGCCGTGGTGGACAAGCATTCCATCGGCGGCATCCCGGGCAATCGGACCTCGCTGATCGTCGCCCCCATCGTCGCGACCCACGGCCTGCTGATCCCCAAGACCTCCTCCCGGGCGATCACCTCGCCGGCGGGCACGGCCGACACCATGGAGGTGCTGGCCCGCGTGGACCTGAGCGCGGACGAGATGCGCCACGTCGTGGAGACCTGCGGCGGCTGCATCGTCTGGGGCGGCCGGGTGAACCTGTCCCCCGCCGATGACGTGCTGATCTCCGTGGAACGGCCCCTGGGCGTCGACACCGCCGGGCAGATGGTGGCCTCGATCCTGTCGAAGAAGGCCTCCGCCGGCTCCAGCCACCTGGTGATCGACATGCCGATCGGGCCCTCGGCCAAGATCCGCGACGCCGCCTCCGCGCTTCGGGTGCGCAAGCTGTTCGAGTTCGTCGCGGCGCGCATGGGCGTGGCCATCGACATCGTGGCGACGGACGGCTCGCGGCCCGTGGGCCGGGGCGTAGGACCGGTGCTGGAGACCCGGGATGTGCTGGCGGTTCTGGACAACCGCCCGGATGCGCCGCGGGATCTGCTGGACAAGTCGGTCATGCTCGCCGGCCGTCTGCTGGAGGTCGACCCGGCCGTCCAAGGCGGGCGCGGCGAGGAGCGGGCGCGGGAACTGGTGGCTTCGGGCGCGGCCCGGGCGAAGCTCGACCAGATCATCGCCATGCAGGGGCCCTCGCCGATCCGCGCCGAACTGGGCGAGCTGACCCACGTCGTCACCGCGCAGCGTTCCGGTCACGTGGCGGCGATCGACTGCCTGCGCATCGCCGCGGTCGCCCGCCTCGCCGGCGCGCCGACCGATCCCGGCGCCGGCCTGCTGCTGTTGCGCGACGTCGGTGACGCGGTGCGGCCGGGCGATCCCCTCTACCGTATCCACGGCGTGGAGCCGTCGGAATTCCGTTTCGCCGTCGAGGCGGCCGAGGAGGCCAGCGGCTTTGCCCTGGAGACATCATGAGCGCTATTCAGATTTTCGCCTTTGCTGACGAACGCGCGCCGGCGTCGCGGCTGGCCGCCGCGCTGAACGCGCCGCTGGTCATGATCGAGACGCACAGGTTTCCCGATGGCGAAACCCTGCCGCACATCCCGCCGCCGGCGGCGGAGATTTCGGCGCTTTACTGTTCCCTCGACCACCCGAACCCCAAGCTGGTCGAGCTCTTGCTGGCCGCCGACGCCCTGCGCCGGGCCGGATGCCGCCGACTGATCCTGGTGGCGCCCTACCTGTGTTACATGCGCCAGGACGCCGTGTTCTCGCCGGGCGAGCCCCTGAGCCGCGACGTCATCGCGTCGCTGATCGGCCGGGCCTTCGACGCCGTGGTGACCGTGCAGGCGCACCTGCACCGAACCGGCGATCTTGAGGCTCTGCTGGGCGTTCCGGCGATGAACCTGATTCCCATCGAACCCCTCGCCGCGGCGCTGCCGGCCTATGACACCCCGCCCATCGTGCTGGGCCCCGACCTGGAGTCCAGGGGATGGGTGGAGGCCTGGGTCGAGCGCCTCCACGGTCAGCCGGTCGTTTTGCGCAAGACCCGCTACGGCGACCGCGACGTCCGTGAAACGGCGGAGGCCAACCCGGTCGAGGCGACAGGCAGGGCGGTGGTGATCGTCGACGACATCGCCTCAAGCGGCGTGACCCTGACCAAGGCCGTCCAACGCCTGCGCCGCGCCGGAGCCGCCTCCATCGACATCGCCGTGGCCCACGCCATGACCACCCCCGGCGTCACCGACGCTCTGATGAAGGCCGGCGTGCGGCGGTTCGTCTCGACGGATTCCGTGCGCCACTCCACCAACGCCGCCCCGTTGGCGCCCCTGCTCGCACAGGCGGTGCGGACAATAGGACAGTTCCTATGACCACCACCCTCGCCTTCCACGGCGCGGCCGGCTGTGTGACCGGCTCCTGCTATGAGCTGACGACGTCGCACGCGAGGGTGCTGGTCGACTGCGGCATGTTCCAGGGCCCCAAGAGCCTGACGGCGCCCTGCTCGACCGGCTGCGTTCGGATCTGGCGAAGACCGCCGAACCGCGAGGCCAGGGCTGGTGGTCGGGAATGCGGTCGGCTCCCCCGATCAAGATCATGGCCTACGCCATCCAGCCGGCGCCCCGCGCCCGTCGAGCGATGCTGACGATGGCATGGCTGGTCGTCTGTGCCCTGATTTTGATCGGCCGGCGCCATTTCTGAAGCGAGCCCCGCGAAGCCGCTTTGCCCGGGTCTGGCGACCGAAATAGGCTTCCAGAATGGACATGATCGTCAAGGCCGAGGATGCTTTGCAGCGCGGCGAAACCGCGCGGGGCGAGGCGCGTCTAGCCGAAGCCGCCGAGGCGTTCGCGGAGGCCAGCGCCCTGTTTCGCCACGCCGACAACCCGCCCCGCCTGGCCCACGCCCTGTCGCGGGAGGCGCAGGTTGCGAGAGACGCCCTGCGGTTCCACGCCGCGCGGGACTATCAGGAACAGGCCCTCGATCTGGCGCGGCGCCAGGCCGACCCCGTCGTCCTGCGCCAGATGCTCCGCCACATGGGCGACATCCTGCTCGACTGCGAAGCCTACGAGGCGGCGGGCGCGACCTATGCGGAGATGATGGATCTCTACCGCAAGGCGCCGGACACCCCGCCCCTCGAACTGGCCAACGCCTTGCGCAGCCTGGCCTGCCATACCGAGGCGGTGGGCAACCGGCGGGAAGCCGCGGCCCTCTGGCGCGATGTCCGCCGCCGCTACGCCGCCCTGGGCGACCAGTTTCGTGACGCATTCGGGCTAAACGGGAATCCGGGCGTCGACGAGGCGGACAGCCGGCTACGCGCCCTCGGGGAATGAGCCCGCTGGCTCACCGCACCTCATAGCCGTAACGCCGGATGATCGCCAAGGCCGCCGGGCTCCTGAGGAAGGCGAGGAAGGCGCGCGCCGCCGGGTCCTTGGCGCCGGGCTGAAGCAGCACAGCCTGCTGGTCGATAGGGGCATGATCAGCTTCCGGGACTAGCCACCGCGAACCGCCGGGGACGTTCACCACCTGCGAAAGGGCGACGAACCCTACCTCCGCCGCGCCCGTGGCCACATATTGATAGGCCTGGGCGATGGAGGCGCCCTGGACGATCTTGGGCTGCAGCCGGTCGTAGAGCTTCAACGTCTTCAAGGTTTGGACCGCGGCGAGGCCGTAGGGCGCGGCGGCGGGATCGGCGATGGACAGCTTTTCGAACCGCCCGCTCGCCAGCACCGCGCCGCCAGGATCGACCAGCCCCGGGGTCCTGGAATAGAGCACCAGCCGGCCGACGGCGTAGGTGAAGCGCGTGCCGGCGATCGCCAGACCCGCCAGTTCGGCCTGGCGCGGCCGCTCCGCATCGGCCGAGAGCAACACCTCGAACGGCGCGCCCTGGGTGATCTGGGTGTAGAACTGGCCGGACGCGCCGAAGACCAGCACGACCTGCCGGCCGGTCTTCGCCTTGAAGGCCGCGGCGATCTCCTTGGCCGGCTCGGTGAAATTGGCCGCGACCGCGACCTGGACATCGTCCGCCAGCGCCGGGCCGGCGACCGCCGCCGTCGCCACAAGCGCCAGGCACAGCCAAGGGATTCTCAGTCGGCGAACCAGCATGGCGTGTCTCCGGGGTAAGGCGCGGGGGGTAAGGCGCGGGCCAATCGTTATGTAGCTACGCTACATATGGACTGTGACCGTGTCACCTCATCGAAAGCTGAGCGCCCGCCGGTCCTGGGCCGGATCAGGAACCTTCGCCGAACGTCGGCATTTGCCATGTGCTTGGCCGTCCGCCGGGCCGTTTGCCCGCACCGTGCACGAGGATTTCAACATGGCTAAGATCGCGATCACCGTCAGCGCCGTCGCCGCCGTCCTGGCGATCGCCGCCGCGCCCGGCGCCGCCCAGGCGCACGGGCGCCATCATCACTACGCCCGCCACGGCTACGGCAGCGGCTGCCAGCGCGCCGAGCGGCGCTCGGGAACCACCGGAACGATCGTCGGCGGAATCGGCGGCGCCCTGGCCGGCAACGCGCTGTCGGGCGGCGGCGGCAAGCTCGGCGGCACCCTGATCGGCGCCGGGGTCGGCGCCTACGCCGGCCACAAGATCGGCCAGAACATGCACAACTGCTGAGGCCCGCCCGCGGCCAGGGTCGCCAGGGTCTAATGTCAGCGCGCCCCGGCCCGCGGCCGGCCCCAGGCCAGGGTGGACTGCACGACGAAGGTCACGCGGCCGTCCACCGCAAACGGCTCCAAAACGCGCCTCAAGTCGGCGTCGAACGCGTCGGCCATCCCGGCCATCCGCGCCCGGGCCCACGTCGCGCGGGAATGCTCTCCGGCGATAAGGTCTTCGACGGCCCGGCCGGTCACCTCTTCAAAGCGCTCGCGCGCCTCAAGGTCGAACCAGGCCTCGTGCGCGGTGGCTCGCGCCCGATGAGCCCCGCCGTTCCAGACGTCGCCGAGCCGTCCCACCCAATCGACGATCACGGCTCTCCACGCCTCGATCCAGGGCGCCGCGACCGGCGCGTCTCCATCGATGATCGCCATGCGGCCGCTGGCGGTGAGCGCGCCGGCGAGTTTGGGCATGACGATCGCCGGATCCATCCAGTGGAGACTGGCGCCCGCCACCACCAAATCGACCCCCGTCCCCAACGACGCCGCCTCCGCCGTGGCCTTGGTCCAGCGAATATTGGGGTTCGCCCCGCCGTCGAGCCGCCGACCGAGCGCCAACATCCCGGCCGAGGGGTCGATCGCCTCCACCGTAGCGAAATGGGGCGCCAGCCTGCGCGCCAGCTTGCCGGGCCCGCAGCCCAGATCGACCAGATGCGTCCGTCCCGTCCCCAGGGCCAGCAGCCGATCGTAGAGGGCGGCGGGGTAGTCCGCCCGATGGACATAGGCCGCCACGACGTCGGGATCGTCGAATTCACGGCCGGTCGTTGGGGTGAAGACGTTCGACACGCGCTCGCTCCATCTGGCTTCGCCCTTGGCTGATATGGGGGGCCGTCGCCCAGACGCCTCGCCCTTGAGCGACCAATGGCCTATCTGTAGCGGCGGCGGTGAGTCTGCGGGGGCGGACGCCAGGAACTCCGGGAGGTCGAATGCTGTCGCAGCGGGGCCGCTACGCGCTCAAGGCGATGATCCATCTCGCGCGGCACGTGGGCGGGCCCCGTCAGGTCAGCGCCATCGCCGCCGAAGAGACTATTCCGCGCAAGTTCCTCGAGGCGATCATGAGCGAACTGCGCAAGGCGGGGCTGGTGGACAGCGCCCGGGGCAAGCTCGGCGGCTATCGCCTGGCCCGACCCGCCGACCTGATCACCTTCGCCCAGATCATCCGCGTCACCGACGGGGCCCTGGCCCTGATCCCGTGCGCCAGCCAGAACTTCTACAAACGTTGCGAAGACTGCCCGGACGAGGCCGCCTGCGCCCTGCGCCGGATCATCGCCCAGGTGCGCAACGAGGTGTCCGAGGTGCTCGATCGCACTACCTTGGCCGACGCGTTGGCGGGCGCGGATCCGGCGGACCTCACTGACGCGATCTAGACAAGTCCGAGCCTCCGCCTCCAACCCAGGCCCTAGGCCCACTCGATCATGGGCGACAACCCCGGCGTTTAGGTGTTCCATCACCGCCGTAAGGTTTTCTCTTAAAGCACATTGGCTTGGTATGCTTTAAAAGGCCGATGTCGCGTCCGCGCGCGTCGAGCGAAGGAGCCCTCATGACCCAGTCCCCCGAAAGCCCGGCCCGCCGCCGCCTCCTGACCGCCGGCGCCGCCGCGGCGGCCGCGGCGACCCTGCTGCCCTTGTCCGCCAAGGCGGCGGAGCCGGTCACCCTGCTGAATGTGAGCTACGACCCGACGCGGGAACTCTACAAGGCGGTCAACACGGCCTTCGCCGACTTCTGGCGGCGGCGCACCGGCCAGGTGGTGACGATCAACCAGAGCCATGGCGGCTCCGGCGCCCAGTCGCGCTCGGTGCTCGACGGCCTGGCCGCCGATGTGGTCACCCTGGGCCTGGCCTACGACATCGACGCCCTGGCGGACCGCGGCCTGATCGCCCAGAACTGGCAATCCCGGTTGCCCGACAATTCCAGCCCCTACACCTCGACCATCGTGTTCCTGGTCAGGAAGGGCAATCCGCGCAACATCCGCGACTGGGGCGACCTGCTGCAGCCTGGCCTGCAGGTGATCACCCCCAATCCCAAGACCTCCGGGGGCGCGCGCTGGAACCTGCTGGCCGGCTGGGCCTGGGCGCTGAGCCAGCCCGGCGGATCGCCGGCCTCGGCCAAGGCCTACATCGGCAAGCTGTACGGCCAGGTCCCGGTGCTGGACACCGGGGCGCGAGGATCGACCAACACCTTCGTGCAACGGGGCGTCGGCGACGTCCTGCTGGCCTGGGAGAACGAGGCCTATCTGGCCCTCGCCGAAACCCCCGGCAAGTTCGAGATCGTCACCCCGTCCCTGTCGGTGCTGGCGGAGCCGCCGGTGTCCCTGGTCGACAAGGTGGTGGACGCGCGCGGCACCCGCGTCATCGCCGGGGCCTATCTGAATTTCCTCTACAGCCCCCTGGCGCAGGACATCATCGGCGCGAACCACTACCGACCCCGCTCCGCCGTCGCGGCGGCCAAGTACGACGCCCACTTCCCGAGGCTGCGGCTGGTCACCATCGACCAGGGCTTCGGCGGCTGGCGAAAGGCCCAGGCGGAGTTCTTCGCCGACGGCGGGGTGTTCGACCAGATCTACAAGCCGCGATGACGCTGGCCCTGCCGCGCTGGCGCGAACACAGCATCCTGCCGGGTTTCGCGCCCAGCTTCGCCTTCACCATCGCCTATCTGAGCCTGATCGTCCTGATTCCCCTGGCGGCGCTGGTCGCGCGGCCGTGGGAACATGGGCTGGCGGGATTCTGGTCGACGGTGACGGACGCGCGAGTGCTCGCCGCCTTGAAGCTGTCGTTCGGCGCCGCCCTCGCCGCCTCGGCGGTGAACGCGGTGATGGGCCTGATCGTCGCCTGGGCGCTGGTGCGCTATGATTTCCCAGGCCGGCGGTTGCTGGAGGCGGCGGTCGACCTGCCCTTCGCCCTGCCCACCGCCGTGGCGGGCATCGCCCTGGCCACCCTCTACGGCGTGAATGGGTGGATCGGCGGCCTCTTCGCGCCCCTGGGTATCAAGATCGCCTATACGCCGACGGGGGTCTTCGTCGCCCTGCTGGTGGTGGGCCTGCCGTTCATCGTCCGCTCCGTGGAGCCGGTGCTGCAGGAGTTCGACCAGGACGTGGAGGCCGCCGCCCTCACCCTGGGCGCCTCGCCCCGGCGGCGCGCCCTGAGCGTGATCCTGCCGGCGGTGACGCCGGCGCTGATCTCCGGCTTCTCCCTGGCCTTCGCCCGGGCCGTCGGCGAGTACGGCTCGGTGATCTTCATCGCCGGCAACATGCCCATGCGCTCCGAGATCGCGCCGCTGCTGATCATCACCAAGCTGGAGCAGTTCAACTACGCCGGCGCGGCCTCGGTGGGGCTGGCGATGCTGCTCGCCTCCTTCGCCATCCTGCTGGTCATCAACGGCCTGCAAGCCGTCCTCGCCCGGCGAGGCGCCTGATGGCCGCCGCTAGCCGCAGACGGCCCACGCCCGCGGCCTGGGCCCTGATCGGCGTCGCGGCGGCGTGGCTGACCCTGACCATCGGCGCGCCCCTCGTCCTGGTGTTCACGGAGGCCCTCGCCAAGGGCTGGCGGGCGTACTTAAGCGCCTTCGACGACCCGGACTTCCACGCCGCCCTCGCCCTGACCCTCAAGGTCGCGGCGATCAGCGTGCCGCTGAACACCCTCTTCGGCGTGATCGCCGCCTGGACCGTCACCAAGTTCGACTTCGCCGGCAAGGCCTTGCTGCTGTCGCTGATCGACCTGCCCTTCTCGGTTTCGCCGGTGATCTCGGGCCTGGTCTGGGTGCTGCTGTTCGGCGCGGACGGCTGGTTCGGTCCAGCCCTGGACCGGCTGGGCGTCCATGTGGTCTTCACCATCACCGGCATCGTCCTGGCCACCATCCTGGTGACCTTCCCGTTCGTCGCGCGCGAACTGATCCCGCTCATGGATGACCAGGGGACCGACGAGGAGGCCGCCGCCGTCACCCTGGGCGCGGGGGGCCTGCGCACCTTCGTCGCCGTCACCCTGCCCAACATCGCCGGCGCCCTGGTCTACGGCGTGCTGCTCTGCAACGCCCGGGCGATGGGCGAATTCGGCGCCGTATCCGTGGTCTCCGGCCATATCCGGGGCTTGACCGACACCCTGCCGCTCCACGTGGAAGTGCTTTACAATGACTACAATGTTGCAGCCGCATTCGCCGTCGCGTCGCTTCTGGCAGGGCTTGGCCTTGTCACCCTCGCCGCGCGCGGGGTCCTCGACGCGCGCGCCGGCGCCGAACAGCGGACCGGCTGACAGCAGGAGCGCCGCGGGCCTGACGATCCAGAACCTGTCCAAGCGGTTCGGCAAGTTCGCCGCCCTGGATCGGGTGTCGCTGAAGGTCGAGCCCGGCGAGTTCCTGGCGGTGCTGGGCCCCTCCGGCTCCGGCAAGACCACGCTGCTGCGGATGATCGCCGGCCTCGACGCCCCCGAGGACGGGTCCGTCCTGCTGGACGGCTCGGACTTCCTGGCCCTGACGCCCCGCGAGCGGCGGGTCGGCATGGTTTTCCAGCACTACGCCCTGTTCCGCCACATGACGGTGTTCGAGAACGTGGCCTT
>PLSW01000263.1 GCA_003165275.1 Caulobacteraceae bacterium | reverse complement strand
GCGCGGTCGTGTTCGCGGCGTTGAAAGTGGCGCTGTTGGCGAGGGTGATCTGTTCCTGGGTCACGGTGACCCCGCCCGTGTTGGCCCGGAGATCCAAGGCGACCGCGGAGCCGGTGATCGTCGCGCCGGTGACCCCGGGGCTGAAGCTGGCGTTGATGACGCCGTGGTTGGTGATCGAGGCGATCGCGCCGTGCTGATCCTGGATCGCGGTCGCCTCACCTGCGACCCCGCCGGTGGCGGCGTTGGCAAGGCCGCTGCTTGTGGTGTTGTAGCCGGCGATGAGGGCGGAGATGGTTCCATCGTTCACCACCGCGCCCAGCGAGGCGGTGGGGTCGATCTTCAACGCCGTGACGCTCGGCGCATTCGTCGCCTGGCTCGAGGCCTCGAGGAGGCCCCCGTAGCCGACGTCCACGGTCGGCGTCGAGGCCGTGCCGGCGAAATGCAGCCCCGTGGCGTTGGACGGTCCGATCCCGTTGGCTAAGGTGACTGTGCTGATCGAGACCGACGTCGCGTTCACCGTTCCGGTGATGTCGACCCCGCCGGCGATGGTCGTCGACCCGCCGACCAGGATGCCCTGGGTGCTCGCCGCAATGAGGCCGCCTCCGACCGTGGTCGTGTCGGCGACCAGGGGATAGATTCCGAAGCCGGCGACCGTGCCGCCGACGACCAGTCCATACTTGCCGCCCGTGTAGGCGCCGACCGTGCCGGAGCCGTCGATTTGCAGGGCTGGCGCGGTGCCGTAGGAATAGAGGACGCCGGCGGGTTCGGCGGTGACCGCCAGGGTCGAGCCGCTGGCCGCCACCGCGGCCACCGCCGCATCGATGGAAATGCCGCCCGAGACCCCGTTTTCGATGTGCATCGCCGGGCCGCCCTGCATCATTTCGCTGGCGGAGGTGGCGGTCGTGGAGGTCGCCGTGGCCGGGGTGGCTCCGTACAGGATCCCCAGCAGGCCGGTGTCCGCGGGCGTGGTCGTGCTGCGATAGCCGGTGGCGGTGATGGTGCCGAAGACCTCGACGTTACCAGCGGTCACGCCGTTTTCCAGGGACACGCCGACGGCGTTGGCCCCGGTCGCGGTGATCGTGCCGCTAAGGGTGACGTTGCCGCTGATCAGCGCCGTGGAGCGGATGCCGTAGCTGGCGGTTTGGTCCCTGATCGTCGGCGTGGTCAGGTCGTAGTAGTTGCCGCCGGTGATGGTGATCGTACCGCTGCTGACCAGGCTGCCGGCGAGGGGGCTGGTGATCAGGATGCCGTCGGAATTGTCGCCGACGACGGTGATCGCGCCCGAATTGGTGATGGGGCCGGTGAAGGTCCCGGCGCCGTTGATCTCGATCCCGACCCGGTTCTGCCCCGAGGCGAACTGACCCACAACGCCGTTGTAGGTGTCGGTGATGCCGTCACTATTGGCGTCGGCGGTACCGCTGCTGGTGTCGCTGAAGGATATCGTGCCGGCGTTGGTGATGGAACTGGTGAAACCGCCCTTGCCGAGGATGCCGATCATGTTGTTGAGGCCGGTGGTCGCGCTGATCCCTCCGCTGTTGGATGCACCACCGCCGGCGGTGATGGCGGCGATGTTGTTGCTGTCGATGGTCACCGCGGCGATCGGCGCGCCCACGGTCCCGGCCGTGCCGAGGTTGATCGAGCCAGCGCTGGTGATCGTCAGATCTCCCGCGGTCAAGGTGTCGACCGGGGCTGTGGTCGAGGTGGCGATCTGGGTCGCCGGCGGCGGCGGCCCCGCGTGAGCGGCCGCCGCAAACACCAGCGGCGCCATGGCCGCGGCTACCCAAAGACGCTTCATCAACGAACTCCCCTCAACCACGCCCGGGCGTTTTCGACGGCGAAAGTGGCGGCTTAATGTCGCCCCGGACGCACTTCGCCCGACCGGGCGAAAGTGTCCATAGCCTAAACCGGATCACCCGGCGATAGCTTCCGCGTCACGCTCGCCGGTGCGGATGCGCAGGGCCTGTTCCAGATCGGTGACAAAGACCTTGCCGTCGCCGATCTTGCCGGTGTTGGCGGCCCGGGCGATGGCGGCGATGACGGCCGGGGCCAGGTCGGCCCCAACCGCGATTTCCAGCTTCACCTTGGGCAGCAGCTTCACCTCGTATTCGGCGCCGCGGTAGATTTCCGTCTTGCCCTTCTGGCGGCCGTAGCCCCGCACCTCGGTGACGGTCAGGCCCGAGGCGCCGACCTCGGTCACCGCTTCCAGGACGGCGTCCAGACGGCTGGGTTTGATGATCGCGGTGATCATTTTCATGAATAGGCTCCTTGGCCGCGCGCGCCCCACGCAAGCGCCACAGGCTAGGACGTTGTTGCGCCGGCTCCAAGTCCCGCGGACAAAGGAATAGCGGCCAGGGGCGGCTTTGCGTCGATTATCACCCCCGACACGGCGCCGACCGGGGCCGGGGCGAGGACTCCCGGGACGAAAACCCGCACCCGCGCCCGCTTTCCCCGGGGCCTGACCGCGAAGGTCTGCTTCACCGCCTCCAGCATGATCAGGCCGGAAAGCCCCGGCCACAGCCGCGCGCCCACCGCCTCCAGCCCCTCCGCCCAGCGGGCGGACCATTGCAGGGGCGGGCCGAACAGGGCCCTCGACCAGGCCGTGGGCTCCAGCTCCGCTTCTCGCAGCAGGCCCTCCAGCTGGGTGCGGGTGAAGGGGCGCCCATGGCCGAAGGGGGTCGATTCGGCGTTCGACCAGACCCCGCGGCGGTTGGCCGCCACCACGATCACCCGGCCGGCGGGCGCCAGCACGCGCCAGACGTCGCGGAGCACGGCCAGGGGGTCGTCCGCCTCCTCAAGGGCGTGGATGACCAGGATGCGGTCGAATAGCGCGTTGGGGAACGGAAGGGCGCATTCGTCGGCCAGGCAGGCGAGGGTGCGCCCCGCCGCCGGCCACACCTCCACCCCCTGCGCCGCTGGCATCGCCGCCACCGTGCGCCGCGCCCGGGACCGGAAGCGCTCGAGGTAGGGGGTGGGGTAGCCCAGGCCCAGGAGGTCGAGGGCGGAGGCGTCGCCCCAGGCCTCGGCCAGCTTGCGGCCCACCATGGTTCGCACCACCGCCCCCAGGGGTGTGGCGTAGAATTCGCGGAGCTCAAGGATGTCGCGGCGCATGGACGCCTATTGGTGTACCGTTTCGCATCCCATGTTAAGCGGGCGCGNNCGCCAGTTTCCCTGCCTGTCCGACAACTACGGCTTCCTCATCCGCGACGAGGCTACCGGCAGGACCGCCTGCATCGACACGCCGGACGCCGGCGCCATCCTCGCCGAGCTGAAGACCCTGGGCTGGGGCCTGGACTTCATCCTCAACACCCACTGGCACGCCGACCACGCCGGCGGCAACGCCGAGGTCAAGGCGGCCACGGGCGCGACCATCGTCGCCCCGTCCGAGGTGGAGAAGACCTCCGCCATCGATCGGGTGGTGGGGGACGGCGACGTGGTGATGCTGGGGGAGACGAAGCTGGAGGTGATGAATACCGGCGGCCACACCCTCGGCCACATCAGCTATTTCGACGCCGAGGACCAGATCGCCTTTGTGGGCGACACCCTCTTCGCCCTCGGCTGCGGACGGCTGTTCGAGGGCACGCCCGCGCAGATGTGGACCAGCCTCTCGCGCCTGGCCGCCCTGCCGGACGAGACCGCGGTCTACTGCGCCCACGAATACACCGCCTCCAACGCCCGCTTCGCCCTGTCGGTCGACGATAGCCCGGCCCTGGCCGCCCGGGCCAAGGAGGTTTTCGCCGCCCGCGAGCGCGGCGAGCCGACGGTGCCGACCACCATCGGCCGGGAAAAGGCCACCAACCCCTTCCTGCGCGCCGGCGACGCGACTAGGTTCGCGGCGGTGCGCGCGGCCAAGGACGGTTTCAAGGGGTAGGGGGTGCGACGGGGAAGTGGGTCTATTGAGCTGATCCCCCTCTCCACCGTCACGGCCGGAGCGCCCTTGCGCGGAGAGCCGGGACCCAGGCGTTTCGCAAGATCGTCGGGGGCGGGACTGGGTCCCGGCTCTGCGCTTCGCTCCGGCCGGGATGACGAGCAGAGGGGCGGCGAGCCCCGCGGACCATGAGTTAGCGCCTATGGGGACAAGCCCGGCCATGACGGTTGAGAGAGCAGGGCTCGAACTGAGGTCGAAACTCCCCGCCCCTACTGCCCGCCCAGCAGCACGAACGCGATCCGGCGGGAGGATGGGCGCCCGGCCACGCCCTGGCGGGCCTCGATGATCACCTGCAGCACGCCGTCGCTGTAGGAGGCGTTGGCCTGGCGCCCGGGCACCAGCAGCACCTTGGCCAGCTTGGCCAGGGTGTGGCGCCCGTCGCCGTGGCGACCGACGGAGGTGACCGCGTCGGCGGTGACCATGGCCGCGTCCGCGAACAGATAGGCGGTCTGGCCGGTCACGTCGGGCGCTTCGAAGACCACCAGCCGCTGGGCCGTGTGCGAGGATCGAGCGCTGGCCTGGGCCAGGCGTTGCAACAGCTGGCTGGGGCTGAGGATCTGCGCCGGTTTCAGCGCCCCAGCCTCGCCGGTGAAGGCCGCCGCCTCCCCGTCGGGCCGGTCGTCGGTGAACAGGGTCACCCCGCCCAGGCGCGTATAGCGCAGCACGGGCTCGCCGAGGTCGTTCTTGTAGATGATGTCCCCGCGCGGGCCGGGCTGGGGCTGCAGCACCCAGATCTCCTGGCTGTCCTCGAAGCGCAGCAGCGGCGTGCCCGTCGAGCGGTCGAGGACGAAGGCCTCGCCCTTGTCCGGGGTGTAGCGGGCCACCGGCGGCGGGCTGGCGTGCTGCTGCGCCTCGCCCCAGGGATGGGTGAGAATCTCCCGCAGGCTGAGCGGCCGGGCGCCCGCCGGCGCGGCGAGCGTCGCGCCCCCCAGGCCGCAAGCGGCGATCATGCAAATCCGTATCAACCGTCGCATGGGCTTGCGGATGCGCTCGGACTGGGGCGGTTTTTGGACGCGGATGCGCGCGATAACGGCGAAGCCTGCCTCATCCCGCCATGTGCTGGCCGCCGTTCACCGTCAAGGTCGCCCCGGTGATGAACGAGGCGTCCTCTCGCGCGAGAAACGCCACGCAGGCGGCGATTTCCTCGGCCTTGCCGAGCCGTCCCACGGGAATCCCGGCGACGATGCGATCGAGCACGTTCTGTGGCACCGCGGTCACCATTTCTGTGTCGATATAGCCGGGCGCGACGCAGTTGACGGTGATCCCCTTGGCGGCGGTCTCCTGGGCGAGGGCTTTCGTAAAGCCGATAACCCCGGCCTTGGCCGCGGAATAGTTGGTCTGGCCCATCTGGCCCTTCTGGCCGTTGATCGACGAGATGTTGATGATGCGGCCATAGCCGCGCTCGCGCATGCCTTCAATCACCTGCCGGCTCATGTTGAAGATCGAGGCCAGGTTGACGAAAATCACCTCGTTCCACTGCTGCGGCGTCATCTTGTGCAGCATGGCGTCGCGGGTGATGCCGGCGTTGTTGACCAGCACGTCCACCGGTCCGAGCTTGGCCTCGACCTCGGCCACGGCCCGCTGGCAGTCCTCGAAATCACCGACATTGCCCTTGACGATCATCACCCCTAGCCGGTCCGCGCAGGCCTTGGCCGCCTCCTCGTTCCCGGCGTAGCCCGCGGCGACCCGAAAGCCGTCGGCCTTCAGCCGCTCCACGATGCCCAAGCCGATGCCGCGTGTTCCGCCGGTGACCAGCGCAACTCTGCCCATGATGTTTCCTCGCCCGTTTTTTTGCTCGCCCGGCCGCTCCAGATTGGGGCGCGGCCAAGTTGCGGTTTTCAGCGCTTCAGCGCCTTGATCCTGATCAGTTCAAGCTTCAGTCGCGTTCCACGCAGAGCGCAACGCCCATGCCGCCGCCGACGCACAGGGTGGCGAGGCCCTTCTTGGCGTCGCGCTTGCCCATCTCGTACAGGAGAGTGGTCAGGATGCGCGCGCCCGAGGCGCCGATGGGGTGGCCGATGGCGATGGCGCCGCCGTTGACGTTGACCTTGGCCGGATCGAGACCCAGTTCGCGGACCACGCTGATGGATTGGGCGGCGAAGGCCTCGTTGGATTCGATCAGGTCGAGGTCGCCCACCGACCAGCCGGCCTTTTCCAGGGCTTTGCGGGTGGCGGGGATCGGGCCGGTGCCCATGATGTCCGGCTCCACGCCGGCGTGGGCCCAGGAGGCGATCCGGCCCAGGACCTTCAGACCCCGGCGCTTGGCCTCGTCCTCGTCCATCAGCACCAGGGCCGCGGCGCCGTCATTGAGGCCGGAGGCGTTGGCCGCGGTCACCGACCCGTCCTTGGTGAAGGCGGGCCTCAGTCCGGCGATGCTTTCGTAGGTCGCGCCATGGCGGATGTATTCGTCCTTGTCGACGACAATGTCGCCCTTGCGGCCCTTGATGGTGACCGGCGCGATCTCGGCGTCGAACCGGCCCGAGGTCTGGGCGGCCTCGGCCTTGTTCTGCGAGGCGACGGCGAAGCGGTCCTGGTCTTCCCGGGTGATCTGCCAGCGGGCCGCGATGTTCTCCGCCGTCTGGCCCATGTGGTAGCCGTGGAAGGCGTCCCACAGGCCGTCCTTGATCATGGTGTCGACGAAGGAAAGGTCGCCCATCTTCTGGCCGTTGCGCAGGTTGGCCGCGTGGGGGGACTGGCTCATGCTTTCCTGGCCCCCGGCGACGACGATCTTGGCGTCCCCCTGCAGGATCTGCTGGCTGGCCAGGGCCACGGCGCGCAGGCCGGAGCCGCAGAGCTGGTTGAGGCTCCAGGCCGGGCTTTCCACCGGGATGCCCGCATTCACCGAAGCCTGCCGGGCCGGCCCCTGGCCCGCTCCCGCCTGCAGCACCTGGCCGAGGATCACCTCGTCCACCTCCGAGGGCGAGATCCCCGCCCGCTCGACGGCGGCGGCGATGGCCACCCGGCCCAGTTCATGCGCGGGCAGGCTCGACAGGGCGCCGTTGAAGCTGCCCACCGGCGTGCGCGCCGCCGAGACGATGACGACTGAACCCATGATCGATCCTCCAGGCCGGACGGGTCTTCGCCCGTCCCCGGTTTGAGATTTGGCGTTTACCTTTGCCCCTTTCGCCCGCGTTCGTCACGCGCGAATGCCGCGCAGGACCATCCGATCGGCGCCCCTTGAAAGGACCGCTGGCGCAGACCGTTCGCATCCGCGATACTGCGGCGCCGAAAAACACAGCATCCGCCCTCCTGACGGGCGTTTGGGGAGATCTATGGCCGAACTGGAACAGCCGAGCGGCACGGGCGCCGGCGAGCGCGTCGTGATCAAGAAATACGCCAATCGGCGGCTCTACAACACGAGGTCCAGCGCCTACGTCACGCTCGAGCACCTGTCCGAAATGGTCAAGGAGGGCATCGATTTCGTGGTCTACGACGCCAAGACCAACGAGGACATCACCCGCCCGGTCCTGACCCAGATCATCTTCGACGAGGAGAGCCGCGGCCAGAACCTGCTGCCCATCCAGTTCCTGCGCCAGTTGATCCGCTTCTACGGCGACAGCATGCAGGCCTTCGTGCCCAGCTTCCTGGAGATGTCCCTCGACAGCTTCACCCGCCAGCAGGAACGCATGCGCGGCCAGGTCACCGGCTCCCTCGGCGCCGCCCCCGGCCTGGGCTATCTGGAGGATCAGGTCCGCCAGAACCTCGTCCTCTTCGACCGCGCGATGAAGATGTTCTCCCCCTTCGCCTTCGCCCGGGCCGAGGACGCGGCCCAGCAGGCCGCCGAGGCCGCCCCGGCCGCGGCCGCTCCCGCCGGCGCACCCCCCTCGGGCGAGGCCGCCAAGCCCGTCGACAACTCCCTCAACGAGTTGAAGCAGCGCATCGAGGAGATGCAGCAGCAGATCGCCAAGCTGGCGTCGAAGGAATAGCGGGCGCACGCGATCTTAACCTCCGCAAGGCAGGTTGGGGTCCGTTCCCAGCTGCCACGGCGCGCATGACCGAACCGACCGATCCCCTGGGCCGCGAGCCCTATTCCAGGCGTTCCAGCCGCCCCCGCCGCGCCGGTGATCCGGCGCAGGGCGACGCGGGCGCCGCTACGCCGCGATCGAACCTTCCCGTTATCGCCGGCCCCGCCGAGACTCACCGCCGTCCGGCGGACGCCGCCGACGCCAAGCCGGCGGCCGCCAAGCTCGCCGCCGCCTTCGCCGCCCACGTCCTCGGCCAGAGCGGCCAGAAACGCGGCCTGCGCGGCGGCCCGCAGGTGCTGGACCATGCGCGCTCGACCTATCTCGGCACCGAGTGGTCGGGGCACGCCGACCGGCGGCCGCCTAAGGGCGTGATCACGAAGACGGAGATCTAGGGGGCCATACCTCCTCTTCCC
>PLSW01000144.1:21450-25969 GCA_003165275.1 Caulobacteraceae bacterium | reverse complement strand
AAATGATCCCGGACAGACTCTAAGGTTATTTAATAACCCGCTCACCCCGGCGAATGCCGGGGCCCAGATCAAAGATCACAATGCCGTTCATTGGAGCGCCGGAATCCTAATCCGGGTATTGATCATGCATCGCGCCATATGATCTGGGTCCCGGCATTCGCCGGGATGAGCGGTTGTTTTGTATCGGACGGGGAATCTATTTCGAAGGGGAATAGATTCCACAAAATCCTACTTCTTCTCAAACCCGGCGCTGATGATCAGGGTCACCTCGTCGCCGACGTAGGGAACGTACTGCTTCACCCCGAAATCGCTGCGCTTGATCACGCCGCTGACTTCGAAACCGGCGGTGTAGGCCTTGTCCATCATGTTGACGCCGGCCCGGTTGAACTTGGCGTGCAGCACCTCGTGATGGGTCACCCCATGGATGGTCAGGTCGCCCTCGACGTCGGCGGTGGCCTCGCCGGTGCGCACGATCTTGGTCGAATGGAAGGTCATGGCCGGGTATTTGGCCGCGTCGAACCAGTCAGCGCTCTTCAGTTCGCCGTCGAGCTTGGCGTTATTGGTGTTCACCGAGTCCACCGGGACGCTCACGTCCAGGCTGGTGGCGGTCAGGCTCTTGGGGTCCAGGTCCAGCCGGCCGGAGGCGTTGCCGAACTCGCCGTACCAGGTGGTGAAGCCCAGGTGCGACAGGCTGAACAGCACCTTGGTGTGGCTGGGCTCGACGGTATAGGCGCCGGCCTGCACCTGATCCGGCTTGGGATCGGCGGGCTGGGCGAGGGCGGGGGCGGCGAAGGCGAGGAGAAGACCGGCTGCGATGGCCGGCGCGCGGAGCAAGGTGATCATGAGGTGTCCCTGGAGATTAGCAACTGATGCTGTGACAGATAGGCTTGGGCGACGCGAAGCGAAAGGGCGGCGCGAACAGAAATTCTGGGAACCGTCACAGGGCGGCCCCGGTGGCCGATGGCGCGGCGCTGTTCTACCATCGCCGGCCGCCGCCACCAGCAAAGATCCCGCATGGCCGAAAGTTTCGATCCCTCCGCCCTGACCGCGGACAAGGCCGCCCGCTATGCGGAGGTTGCGGAGATGATCGCCGCCGTCCTGGATGGCGAGCCGGACCGGGTGGCCCGCATGGCCACCGTCGCCGCGATGGTCGCCGCCGCCTTCGACACCTTCTTCTGGACCGGCTTCTATGTGGTCGATCCGGCCAAGGGGAACGAACTGGTGGTCGGCCCCTATCAGGGAACCCTCGGCTGCCTGCGCATCGCCTTCGGCCGAGGCGTCTGCGGGGCGGCGGCGGCCACCGGCGAGATCCAGATCGTCGACGACGTGAACGCCTTCCCCGGCCACATCGCCTGCGACAGCCGCTCGGTCAGCGAGATCGTGGTGCCGGTACGGGACGCGGAGGGCAGGCTGATCGCGGTGCTCGATGTGGATTCGACAGAGCCGGCGGCGTTCGACGAGACGGACGCGGCGGGACTGAAGCGGATATTGGAGGCGACGTTCGGGTAGGGCCTGTCGCCCCAAAGCGGCGGGCGGGGACTGCCGCTGGCAAAATCCACAATGAAGAGTTATACGTATAACTCACAGAACTTTGGAGGCCGTATGCGCGTCTCGACCGCGGACTTCATCAGAAACTATAGCGCCCTCACCGATCGCGCCCTGGCTGAGCCGGTCACGATCACCAAACACGGCCGGGATCGGCTGGTGGTCGTATCCGCCGCTGAATACGAACGCCTGAAGCGCCGCGACCGCCGGGTCGTATCACCGGCTGACCTGACCGACGAGGAAGTCGCGCTGATCGCCGAGGCTGGAGCGCCGGTTGAGTATGGCCGCCTCGACGACGAACTTGAAGACTGGACGCCGTGAGCTGGCCGGAGCCAACGCCCGGCCTCGTCATTCGATATTCTTACCTCTGGCGGCGTGAAGCGCGCGCCGGACGAGAGGAAGGCGTGAAGGACCGCCCCTGTGCGATCGTCCTTGCCGTGCGCAGGACCGAGTTAGCGACAACGGTCTACGTCCTGCCGATCACCCACACGCCGCCCGCCAACCCCGAAGAGGCGGTGGTGCTACCGATCGAAACCAAGCGGCGTCTCGGCCTGGACAGCGAACCCTCGTGGGTCATGTGTAACGAGGCTAACGTCTTCGAATGGCCCGGGCCGGATCTGCGCCTGCTGCCTAACCAGGGACCGGAGAGCACGGCCTACGGCATGCTGCCGCCGCGATTGCTCAGAATAGCGCGTGACCGTTTCCTGGCCTTGCGAAAGGGCGTTGTCACTCGGACAGAGTAGGAAGGGTGTCGCCCTCTTCTCCCTCCCCATAGAGGGGCGAGGAGCGCCCCCTCACTCCCCCCGGAAATTCAGCTCCACGTTCACCCCGTTCGGATCCCGCAGGAACAGCTGTCGGATCGTGCTCCCCGGCACCCCCACGGCGCCGAACTGGATGCCCTTCTCGGTCAGCCGGGCCACGGTCTCGTCATAGTCGTGGGCGGCGAAGGCGAAGTGGTCCAGGGCTGCTTCCGCCGAGGGCCGGCGGGGGTTGTCGTTCTCCACCAGATGCACCACCGCCTGTTCGCCGAGGTAGAGCCAGGCGCCGGGAAACGGAAAGTCCGGCCGCCAGCCCTCGGTCAGGCCGAGCACGTCCATGAAGAAGCGCTTGGTCTCCTCCAGCTTGGCGGTGGCGACATTGATGTGGTCGAGGCCGCGGATCGGCATGGGCGGGCTCCTTGGATTCAGGCGGTTTGCGACGAAGTCGGCGCGACGGCCAGGGCGGTCATGTTGACGATGCCCCGGGCGGTGACGCTGGGCGCCAGCACATGCACCGGCTTGGACATCCCCATCAGCACCGGCCCCACCAGCAGCGCCTCGGTGGCGGCGCTGAGCAGGGTGAGTCCGATATTGGCGGCGTCCAGGCTGGGCATGACCAGCAGATTGGCCGAGCCGGTGAGGGCGCTCTGCGTCACCAGCCGGCCCCGCAGGGCCTCGCTCAGGGCGGCGTCGGCGTGCATCTCCCCGTCCACCTCCAGGCCCGGCGCGCGGCGGCGGATCAGCACCAGGGCGTCGCGCATCTTGTGCGCCGGGGGCGAGGAGGAGGCGCCGAAGCTGGAGTGGGACAGCAGCGCCACCTTGGGCGTCACCCCGAACCGGCGCACCTCGTCGGCGGCCAGCAGGGTCATCTCGGCGATCTGCTCGGCGGTGGGGTCGACGTTGACGTGGGTGTCGCAGAAAAACAGGGCCCCGTTCTGCAGGATCAGGGTCGAGAGGGCGTAGACCCGGCCGACGGCCGCCCGCTTGGGGATGATCGGCAGCACGTCGGTCATCTGTCGCCACCACTCGCCGCCGCCGCCCACCAGGGCCGCGTCCACATGGCCGGCGTCCAGCAGCAGGGCCGCGGCGATGGTCGGCAGGGCGAGGACCCGGCGGCCCGCGGCGGCCGGCGGAAAGCCGCGCCGGCTCATGATCCCCTGGTAGCGGGCGATCAGCGGGGCGAAGAGCGCCGTGTCGGCCACCGGATCGATCACCTGCACCTGGGCGCCCAGATCCAGTCGCAGTCCCATCTCGGCCACCTTGGCGGCGATCACCTGGCGGCGGCCCAGCAGCACCGGCCGCGCCAGCCCCTCGTCCAGCACCGTCTGCACGGCGCGCAGCACCCGCTCGTCCTCGCCCTCGGCGTAGACCACCCGGGCCGGGGCGGCGCGGGCGCGCTCGAACACCGGCCGCATCAGCTGGCCGGAGCGATAGACGAACCGCTCCAGTTCGCGCTGGTAGGCGTCGAAGTCGGCGATCGGCCGGCGGGCGACGCCGGAATCCATGGCCGCCCGGGCCACGGCCGGGGCGATCTGCAGGATCAGCCGCGGGTCGAAGGGCTTGGGGATGATGTAGGTGGGCCCGAAGCTGGGCGCCGCCCCGCCATAGGCCGCCGCCACCACGTCGCTGGCCTCGGCCCGGGCGAGCTCGGCGATGGCCTCCACCGCGGCCACCTCCATGGCCTGGTTGATCTGCGTCGCCCCCACGTCCAGGGCGCCGCGGAAGATGAAGGGAAAGCACAGGACGTTGTTGACCTGGTTCGGATAGTCCGACCGGCCGGTGGCCATGATCGCGTCCGGCCGGCCCTCCGCCACCAGTTCCGGCAGGATCTCGGGGTCCGGATTGGCCATGGCCAGGATCAGTGGATTGGGCGCCAGCAGCGGCAGCCACTCCGGCCGGAACACCCGCGGCGCCGACAGGCCGAGGAAGATGTCCGCCCCCGGCAGCACCTCCGACAGCATCCGCGCGTCGGTGACCCGGGCGTAGCGGGCCATGTTCGCGGCCATCGGCCCCTCGCGCCTGGAATGCACCACCCCGTCGATGTCGGTGAGGGTCACGTGGTCCACCGGCAGGCCCATGGAGACCAGCAGGTCCACGCAGGCCAGGGCCGCGGCGCCGGCGCCGGAGGTGACCAGCTTGACGTTCTCCAGCCGCTTGCCCTGCAGCAGCAGGGCGTTGCGCACGGCGGCGGCGCAGACGATGGCGGTGCCGTGCTG
>PLSW01000144.1:0-21436 GCA_003165275.1 Caulobacteraceae bacterium | reverse complement strand
CGATGCCGGCGAATTTCTTGAACAGCACCGCCTTGCCTTCCATCACCGGCTTGGCCGCCAGCGGCCCGATGGCGCCCAGACCCAGCACCGCGGTGCCGTTGGTGATCACCCCCACCAGGTTGCCGCGGGCGGTGTAGAGGCGCGCGTCGTCCGGATTGGCGGCGATGGCCTCGCAGGGGGCGGCGACGCCGGGGGAATAGGCCAGCCCCAGGTCCCGCTGGGTGGCCATCCGCTTGGTCGCCTCGATGGCCAGCTTCCCCGGCCGCGGATAGCGGTGATAGTCCAGGGCGTCCTTGCGGATGTCATTGTCCATGGGGTGCTCGCCTGAACCTAACTGGGCCTGTGCATCGGCGTTCGGTCTGCGAGTCGGAGCTGCGGTCGCGGTCCTGGCCGGACGCTAGGTAAAAACCGGTTTCCGAGAGTTCGCTAGAGACTTTGGCGCGACGGGAGGCTGCTTGTAGCCCCAATTCGCCAATTGGCCACGGATGATGCGGCGGAACCCTGCGCCCTGCCGCGCCAGGGCGCAGCGGCGGTGACGGTCGAAGGCCGGTCGGCGGCTGTCCCAGGCGCCTTTGCTGACGCTGCGGACTTCCCCGGCGTCACCCCGCCCATCCGCGCCAACACCGTCCCCAAAAGGCATTGCGCGCTTGCGGCGAGCCTGAGGGGCGGTGATACAATGGCCGCAGGGAGTGAACCGATGCATTACAAAGAGCTGAAACAGGCTTGGGCGGAACTGACGGCGCCCGGCGCCCCGTTCGAGGTCGAGACGATCACCGTGCGCGGGATCGACATCCGCAGTTTCAAGAACGCCCCGCCCAACGTCCGGGCCCTGTGGCTGTCCACCGCCGCCTACGGCGACCGCGACTACCTGGTCTACGAAAACGAGCGGCTCACCTACGCCCAAGCCCACGTCCAGACCGCCGCCATCGCCGCCTGGCTGTTCGACCAGGGGGTGAAGCCCGGCGACCGGGTGGCCATCGCCATGCGCAACTATCCCGAATGGTTGCTGATCTACTGGGCCTGCGTTTCCGTCGGCGTCGCCGTGGTCGGCATGAACGCCTGGTGGGTGCCCGAGGAGATGGAATACGGCCTCAAGGACTCCGCGCCCAAGGTGCTGTTCGCAGACGCCGAACGCCTCGGCCGCATCGCCGAGCGGCCTTCCATGACCCTCGGCATCAAGGTGGTGGCCGTGCGCACCCCCGAGCCCGCCGCCGATGTCATCCCGTGGAGCCAGGTCATCGCCCACGGCGGGGCCATGCCCGACGTCGTCGTCGATCCCGACGCCGACGCCTGCATCTTCTACACCTCCGGCACCACCGGCTCTCCCAAGGGCGCCCAGCTGACCCACCGGGGCTGCATCGCCAACCTGATGAACATGATGTTCTCCGGCCAGGTGCAGGGCCTGGCCACCCAGCGCGCCACGGGGGTCGAGCCGCCGGAGACCCCTCCGATCCCCGCGGCCCTGATCACCACCCCCCTGTTCCACGTCACCGCTAACAACTGCGGCGCCTATCTGGTCACCGCGGCGGGGGGCAAGCTCGTCCTGATGTACCGCTGGGACGCCGGCGACGCCCTGAAGCTGATCGAGCGCGAGAAGATCACCGCCATGAGCGGCGTGCCGGTGATGTCCCGCGAACTGTTGTCCCACCCGGACTTCGACCGCCACGATCTGTCCACCCTCTCCACCCTCGGCGGCGGCGGCGCTCAGCTGCAGCCGGACCTGGTGCACAAGATCGACAGCCAGGTGAAAACCGCCCGCCCGAACACCGGCTACGGCATGACCGAGACCTGCGGCATCATCACCTCCATCGCCGCCGACTTCTTCGTCGACAAGCCCGAGAGCGTCGGCCCGGCCATGCCCACCTTCGAGGCCAAGTGCGTGGACGACGCCGGCCACACCGTGCCCCCGGGCGAGGTGGGCGAGCTCTGGGTCAAGGGCGCCCCGGTGATCAAGGGCTACCTCAACCGCCCCGACGCCACCGCCGAGTCCATCACCGACGGCTGGCTGCACACCGGCGACGTGGCCCGGGTGGACGAGGACGGCTTCATCTTCATCGTCGATCGCAAGAAGGACATGGTCCTGCGCGGCGGCGAGAACGTCTATTGCGCCGAGGTCGAGTCCTGCATCCACCGCCACCCCGCGGTGGCCGAATGCTGCGCCTTCGGCGTGCCCGATGCGCGCCTGGGCGAGGAGGTCGGCGTCGGCGTCGTGCTGCGTCCCGGCCATACCCTGACCGCGCAGGCCCTGCGTCAGCACTGCTCCACGATCATGTCGAAGCACAAGATCCCCCGCTACATCTGGTTCCTGGACGAGGCCATCCCCCGCAACGCCAGCGGCAAGTTCCTCAAGCGCCAGTTGCGCGAGACGCTGCAGGTGGACGCGGCGGCGTAGCGGGCGGGTTAAGCCGCGCGTTCGCCCACGGGTTCAGTTTGCTTGCATCGTCGCGGCGATGTCCGGGGCTGGCATGACTTAGTAGATGGCGAACGCGCCGACGGCCGTTGTCATTGATTTAGCGAATGTATGCTCTGCTGTTGTTCGGCGGAGGAATGATGAACACGTTTGGCCCGGCCGACACTGGACATCTGAACGCACTGGGGAAACCGCCGCGCGCGAGCGCATTGCAGGCCACCCTTGGCGGCCTTGTGCTGCCGGTCTGGCTGCACGCGGTGTTCAACAGCCTGGCCATGGCCGCGGTCATGCTGCTCGGCCATCCGCTCTTGGCCATCGCCGGCTTCGCCGCCAGTTGCGGCGTCGATATCCTCTTTCAGCGCCTGATCGCCCGCTGGATCGCCGGCGGCCACGCCGTCGATACTCGCCGCTGCTTTCAGCGGTTGGGCCTGATCTGCGCCTTGCGCGTGTCCGTCTATCTCAGCGTCCCGGTGTTTCTGGCGGCGTCAGGCGGGACCAAGGAGGTCGCCTATCTAGGGATCGCCGCCGCGACGCTGATAGCGGTCGCTTCCGGGAGCGGGGCCCTGTCGAGACTGGTCTTCTGGTCGCTGGCGGGACCGACGGTCGTCGCGAGCGCCGCTGTGGCCCTGTTCAGGTTCCCGCCGATGGTCTGCGCGGCGCTGATGATCAGCCTCGTTTGCCTCGTCGCCCTGCTGGAGATGATCTCCCGCGGCACCACCCGGACGGTCACCGAGTGGCAAGTCGCCTACGAAGCCGGCCTCGCTCTGATCGCCGAGCTGGAGGAGGCCCGCGATCGCGCGGTCGCCGAGCGCAATGCCGCCGACATCGCCCGCGAGGAGGCCCGGCAGGCTAACCGGGCGAAGTCGAACTTCCTGGCGACCATGAGCCACGAGATCCGCACGCCCATGAACGGCGTCCTTGGCATGGCGCAACTGCTGAAACGCGAAGAGACCGATCCTGGCCAGGCCGAGCGACTGGACACCCTGATCGACTGCGGCGAACACCTGCTGACGATCCTGAACGACATCCTGGACGTCTCCAAGGTCGACGCCGGCCAGCTTGAACTGGCGCCGCAGGCGGAGGACCTGCCCCGCTTCCTGGAGCGCGTCGTCGGCTTCTGGGGCGCGCGGGCGGACGAGAAGGGTTTGGCGCTCCGGCTCGAAATGGCCGAAGACCTCCCGGCCTTTGTCTGGATGGATCCGGTCCGCATGCGACAGGTGCTGTTCAACCTCATCGGAAACGCCCTCAAATTCACCGACTGCGGTTCGGTCCTCGTCCGTGTGAGCGCCACGCAGAACGGCGACGACACCGTGCTGCTGCACCTCGCCGTGGTCGATACCGGGCCGGGCATACCGGTGGAGCACCTGCCAATTCTCTTCGAGCGGTTCTCGCAGGTCGACGATTCCCAGGAGCGAAAATTTGGCGGAACCGGCCTTGGCCTCGCCATCGCCAAGAAGTTGGTCGAACTTATGGGCGGCCGGATCTGGGTCGAGAGCGAGGTGGGTCGGGGCTCGTCTTTCCGGATCGAGGCCACGTTCACCCGGACCGCGGCGCCGGGATACGCCGAGGTGGAGCCCGTCGCCGAGGTGGCGCAGACCGCGCGGCTTGACGTACTCATCGTCGACGACAACCCGACAAACCTGATGGTGCTCGAGCAGATCCTGATCGCTTTTGGCCACCGGGTGGACAAGGCGGCCAGCGGCGGCGCCGCCCTTGAAATCCTCGCCGGACGGCCGTTCGACCTGATCCTGATGGACATCCAGATGCCGACCATGTCCGGCGTCGAGGCGCTGCAGCGCCTGCGCTCGGCGCCGGGACCCAATCGGCACGCCGCCGTAGTCGCCCTGACGGCGGACGTCACCTCCGGCGGGCGACCCCACTATCTCAGCCTCGGCTTCACCGAGCATTGCGCCAAGCCGATCCAGATTCCCGAGCTGATAGCTGCGGTCGCGAGGGCGGCGGTCCCGGCGCGGCCCGATCTCGCAGCCGCCGGGGGCGATCGCGTCGACCCCCAGCCCCCCGCCCGCGTCAGCGCCTGACGCGGGGCAGTTGGCGCGGCTCAGCGCCAGCGATCGCCGGGCGCCTGTGGTCACCCCAGATCAGGGGGCCGAAGCGATACCCGTGGCGCCGCCCGGAAGGTCGCTCTGCGACTGCGGAAAGGCGCGGCCCCACCGGTCTCCCGGCCCGGCCAGGAAGGTCGCCGCCACGTAGCCCCACGGAACCACCGCCACGATCACCGCCACCACCGAGACTTCGAACGCCATTTCCGTGGTGTCCGCGTCCATTGCGCCCGCGCGCCACAGGGGCAGGGCGACCACGATCAGCCAGAGCGCCTTCCAGGCCATCTCGAAGAACAGCAGCGGCAGCATCTTCAGCGGATAGCGCAGGCCGATCACGGCCAGGGCGCCCATCGCTCCCAGCATGCATTTGACCACGCCCCCCATGAGCGACCAGGGCTTGTCGTGGTGAAGAATGCCGGGCCAGACCACCAGGCCGAGGCCGACGACCAGCAGCAGGTAGCCGGCGCGAAGGGCGTAGAGGCGCCAGAGCGGAACGTCGGTCATGGGGGTGTTTCCTTTGTGAGGGTGAGGGAAGGGCGTGCCGCGGCGGGCTATTCGACGGCCTTGAGCACGGTCTCGATGGCGGCCAGTCTCGCCGCGGCGTCGGCCATGGAGGCCTGGATGGCGGCCAGGGCGCCGGCGGTCGCGGTCTCGGCGGCCGCCGCCTTCTCCGCCGTCTGGCGGTAGGCGTCGTCATTGGCCAGCCGCGCCCGGGCCTGCTGGACCGCCGCGTAATAGCGCATGCCGAAGACGATCAGGATGGTCGCCGCCGGCAGGGCGAGGGTGATGAAGTAGACGTGTTCGGACATGGGTGGCCTCTAGCTTTCGGATTTTGCGGAAAGGGTTTTGGCGGCCTCGGCTATGGCCGCGGGGGTGAGGTCGAGGGCGAAGGGCGCGACGTCGAAATAGTTCAGCGCCTTGCCGTCGGCGGAGAGTTCCAGCTGGCCGGCCACCAGGCCGGCGTCCTCCAGCTTCTGCAGGTGAAGATGCATGAGCGGCCGGCTGATGCCGATGTCCCGCGCCAGCCGGCTGACATAGTTGCGCCCCCCGGACGCCAGCGCCGCGACGATCCTCAGCCGATGCGGATTGGCCAGGGCGGCCAGCATGGCCAGCAGCTGGTCTCCGGTCGGAAGGGGTGATACGTCTTTCATGTGTCAGAAATATCTGACGTATGTAAGCGAGTCAATTGGAATCGCGACGGGGCGTCGGTTGGCGTTGGAAGCCGGCTTATGCGTAGGGAGCCCGCTCTACAGAAGCAGCCGGTCTCCGCCCGAGGCGAGCAGGGTTTTGAACATCTCGCTGATGTCGCCCATCCCGTAGGGCTTTTCGACGAAGCGGGCGCCGAGGGGCATGTCCGCCGCCGCCGGGGCCGCGCGGCCGGAGGTCAGCACCACATGGACGTCGGGACGCCGACGGCTCACCACGTGCGCCAGCCCGACGCCGTCCATCGATCCGGGCATGTTGATGTCGGTGAAAACGAGCCCGGTCTCCGGGTGGTCGTCGAGCAGAGCGAGGGCGCCGTCGGCGTTCTCGGCGTCCAGCACCAAAAAGCCCGCCTCGGCCAGGAAATCGCGGGCAGCGAGAAGGACGAGGAACTCGTCTTCCACCAGCAACACGGCCGGTCGCCCACAAAATTCCATGTTCGCAAACACACGCTTACTATGTCACGCTTCCTACATAGCAGACATTTTGCCGCCGTGGGCGGCCTATCTCAGCCAGCGGGAGTCTCGGAGCCCCCAGGCGCAGCCTTTTGCCCCGCCCATCGCCCGGCCATGGCCGTCACCCCGACGTCGGCGGTGACGTTGCCGATGGTGCGGGAGAAGTCGGGCAGGGTCTCCACCGCCAGGAACAGGGGCAACAGGTCCATGGGCAGGCCCATGGCCATGGAGATCGGCACCAGGGTGGTGAAGAAGGTCACTGAACTGGCCACCCCCACCGCCGCCAGGCTGACCAGACAGGCCACCACCACCCCGATGGCCAGTTTCCCCGGATCCAGGGGGATGCCGTAGAGGTGGGCGATGTAGATGACCACGGCGAGGTTGCCGGCCGGGCTGGTGATGCGCATCACCGCCACCGCCATCGGCAGCACTAGGTCCCGGGCCCGCTCGGGCACGCCCAGGCGGTCGCAGGCGTCGATCATCACCGGCAGGGAGGCGAGGGAGGACTGGGTGGAGATGGCCATGGCCTCCACCGGGATCAGGGCGGCGATCAGCCGGCCGATCGGGACGCGCCCGCCGATGAGGGCCACGAAGACGCCGATGACGCCCCCCGCCAGGCACATGATCGAGACGATGGCGACATAGTGGCCGAGCACCCCCACCGCCCCGACGCCGGTCTTCGCCCCGACCCCGAACGACAGCAGCATCACCCCGACGGGCGCCGCCCACAGCACCCAGCCGACGATGACCATCATCGCCGCCTGCAGGGCGTCGAAAAAGTCGAACAGGATCCGGCGGCGGGCCTCCTGGAGCTGGCTGGCGGCAAGGCCGACGGCCAAGGCGAAGACCACAATGGAGGCCATTGCGCCATCCGCCGCCGCCTTCACCGGATTGGCCGGCACGAAGGAGCCGAGCAGGTCGCCGATGGACTGGCTCGGCGGCGGCACGAAGGCGGTCTTGTGGCCGGCGGCCCGCAACGCCTGGGCGGCCGCGGCGGGAGCGGGCCAGGCGTCGAGCAGGGGCGGGGTGGCGATCGCCGCCACCGTCGCCGAAAGCAGTAGCAGCAGGGCGAAGGCGATCAAGGCCATGCCGGCCAGCCCGCCGGCCTTCACCGTCCCGGCGGTCTGGGCGACGCCCACCACCAGCAGGGCAAAGACCAGCGGGATGATGGTCATCTTCAGCGCGTCCAGCCAGACCCCGCCGAGGGCGTCGGTTGCGGCGTAGGCCTGTGGAAGCCAATCCACCCTGATCGAGGCGAGATAGGCGCCGGCGGCGAGACCGATCAGGAGACCGGCGAGGATGCGGACAGTCGGGGATTTCCAGAACATGGCCGACCTTCACAAGGAAGCGGCCGGTTGGCGAGGCTAAAAAACCTGCGGCCCTCTTTATGGAAACGCCAGCTCCTGCCGGTTCTGCCAGCTGGGCGCCACATAGTTGACGATGATCGATTTTCGCAGCCCCCGGATCGGCCGTTGCGAAAAGCCGTGCCAGGTGTTGTCGCCGGGCACGAAGATCAGGCCCTTGTTCGGCCCGTAGGGCGCGGTGGCCACGCGCCGGTGCTCCGGACTGCAGTCGTAGACGTCGGTGCCGGTGTCCGCCAGTTCCGGCTCGGGCGACAGATAGATCAGCAATGTCAGTCGCTTGACTTTTATATCGCAATGCGGCTCCAGCCAGAAGCCGTCGGCGTCCTGGCAGTATTCGATGCGCAGCTGCCCGTCCTCCAGCCGCGCCCCGGTGGCGGCGCCGAGGGCGCCGATGACGCCAAGGTCGTTGAACAACTGGGCCGTCGCCTTGCACGCCGGATGGCGCGCCTGGTTCATGGGCGAGAAATAGGCACGGGTGCCGTTGTTGCTCTCGCGCCGCCCGTCGAACACCGGATCGGACGGGGCTGGGAAGGGCAGGGCGGCCAGATCGTCGATCAGGGCCGGTGGCAGCATGTCGTCCAACAGCCAGTAGTCGAAGGGATGGGCTACGTGGGTGGCGCGCTTGAGGCTGGTCAGAAAGCTCGCCCGGGGCGAGGTTGGGCGGACGGGGGCGTACATGGGCCTAGTATCCATCGCCGACTCCGAGGCGTTTGAACGCCGCTGAGATTTTGTGGCGGCTGACATTCTTGGCGAGGGCGGCGTCGGAACGCAGCCAGTTGAACATGATGTACCGGCGCGGCCCCTCGAACGGCTCATGCCCGTGCCAGGAGTTTTCCGTGCGACGGAACAGCACCAGATTGCCCCCATCCGGGGGAATTTCGGCGATGGTGCTCTCCAGGTCGCGGCCGTCGCGCAGCAGCCGCAGCCGGCCGCCCTGCGGGCGCCAGTCGGCGTCGTTCAGATAGAGCAGGCCGGTGACCAGCTTGTCCTTGGAATCGGTGTGGATGCGCCCGTCCCGCGCCTGACACTGGCCGCGGACGGTGATCATCATCGGCCGGCCGGCGAGGTCGATGTCGAACTTCTCGGCGACCAGCGCCGTGAACTCCGGGCTCCTGATCTCCTCGATCAGTCCCGCGAACGCCTCGCCGTATTGCAGGTCGGAGAGGGGAAAGACCCCCGGCTGGCGGATGGCCGGAAAGTCGCGGGACACCCGCGCCAGCGACACCTCGTCCAGGGCGTGCGACACGGCGAGATAGGGGAACGGCTCCCGGGCGACTTGGGCCTTGGCCAGGGCATGGAGGTCAAGCACAGCGCTTCCCGAGGACGTGAGTGAATTGTCGCCCGCTCTTCTCTCAAACGGCGTTCGTGCGCCTTGACGTGGGTCAAAAATCCGTTGGGAACTCAATTGGGCGGCGAGGAATTGAGAGCGGACCCCATCCGCCCTCCAGCCGATCAAGGACCGCCATCGCCCCCGCTTCGCCCCCCCCCGCACCCCCGCCAACGCCAAGTCCAAGAAGGGCCACGAGCACCTCGACGAAATGGGCCGGCGGCTGCAGGCCCGCAAGGCCGAGCTGATGGCCGGGATGGGCGGCCAGCAGCCCGTCTGATTTTTCACGCGGGGCTCGGCCGCGTCAGTAAGGACTTGAGGCATGCCGCGGCTGAGAATCCGTCACGAGAGCACCTACACCTATGATCGGCCAGTGCGGTTCGGGGCCTGGCGGCTGATGATGCGGCCCCTGGACACCCACGCCACCCGGCTGATCGAGGCCTATCTCGAAACGCCCCCCGCCGACATCAAGTGGACCTACGACGCCTACGGCAACTGTGTCTGTCACCTGACCCCGCGCGAGCCGGCGTCCCGCCTCTGCGTGGTCAACAACCTGCTGGTGGACCGCTTTCCGGCGCCGGACGCCGCGGTCAGCGTGGCAAATCCGCGTTCGGCCTATCCCATCGTCTACAGCATGACCGACCGGCCGATCCTGGAGCCCTTCATCGCCCCGGCCACCGATGATCAGCAGCCCGCCTATCTGGACTGGCTGGGACGCCACGCCCCCGCCGCCGGCGAGCCGGCGATGGAGTTTCTCAGACGCTTCAACAGCGCCGTCCACGAAGGCTTCACCTACGGGGTGCGCGACGAGCCCGGCACGCAATCTCCCGGCGAGACCCTGGGCCTGGGGTCGGGAACCTGTCGCGACTTCGCCTGGCTGATGATCGAGAGCGTGCGGCGGCTGGGCTTCGCCGCCCGCTTCGCCACCGGCTACCTCTATTCGCCGGGGGGCGCCATCCGCGGCGCCGGCGCCACCCACGCCTGGTGCGAGGTCTTCCTGCCCGACCTGGGCTGGATGGAGTTCGACCCCACCAACGGCCTGGTCGAATCCTCCAGCCTCATCCGCGTCGCCACCACCCGCACCTGGCGCGAAGCCGACCCCATGCGCGGGGTGATCCTCGGCGAGGCGATGTGCGAGCTGAAGGTGGCCGTGGACGTGGATCTGGTGGAGCGGGAGTAGAGGAGCGCTCCCTCAACCGCGATGCGCGCACCCCAATAACGCTGAAGAAACAACGATCTAAACCCAATACGAAGGAGGCCTTCTCCCCTCGGGGGAGACGGTGGCGCGCGAATGCGCGACGGATGAGGGGCCGCCCCGGCCTATCCGGCTTTTTGTTGAGACTGAGTATAAGGCATTGAATTGAAACACCACCCGCCGGCGCGGCCCCTCATCCGGCNNCGAGGGGAGAAGGCCTAGGTCACGTCGACCTTCAGCTCGACTGAGCGCTCCATTCGCTGACTCCCCGCGCGCGGGGAGAACGAACGGTTGGCCCACAACTTCCCGATTGAACTGAATCACTCTCCCCCCCCATGGTCACGCCTGCAGACGACGCGTCGAGTGACGAGGGGGCGATATGGCGGCGGTTGAGGGTCGGCGGTCCTATCGGACCTTGGACGGCATGCGCGCTGTCGGCGCCTTCCTGGTGGTGATGCGGCACGTGCCGGTCTTCTTCGGCCCGATCCGGGTGCCGGAAAGCTTCCTGGCGGTGGACCTGTTCTACCTGGTCTCGGGCTTCGTCGTCGCCCACGCCTATGGCGAGCGGCTGAGGTCGGGCGCCTCGCTCTGGACCTTCATGAAGACCCGGCTGATCCGCCTCTATCCCCTCTACCTGTTCGGCCTGGGCCTCGGCCTGATCGCCGCCCTGATCGCCGTCATCACCGATCCCACGGGGTGGTGGCAGCCCTACAAGATCGTCGAGGCCATCGCCACGGGCCTGGTGCTGATCCCGATGTTCCCCGGCCTGGGCGCCAGCGGCTCGGCCCTGGACGGCCCCACCTGGACCCTGCTGCCGGAGTTGGTGGTCAACTTCGTCTACGCCGCCCTGATCAAGGTGATGAACCTGTGGGTGATCCTGGCGATCATGCTCGTTGGCGGCGCCTTGGTGATCCACGGTGAGTTCAACGCCGGCACCCTCGACATCGGCTACAATCCCACCGACCAGTGGGCCGCCATCGCCCGGGCCGGCTATTCCTTCTTCGCCGGGGTGCTGGTGTTCAAGCTGATGGGGACGGCCGAGAAGCTCTCGCCCCTCATCGCCTGGGGCGCCGTGGCCGTCATGGGCCTGATCCTGGCCGGCCAGCCCGGCGACGACATCGTCTCCTACTACGAGCTGGCCGCCGTCCTCGTCGCCTTCCCCCTGCTGTTGGCCGTGGGCGCGCGGTTCGAGCCGGGGCCCATCACCAGCAAGGTGTTCAGCTATATCGGCCTGATGTCCTACGGCATCTACATCGTCCACCAGCCCATCGGTCACCTGCTCGAGCCGCACCTGCACGGCCTGTTCGCGGTGCCGACGGACTGGCGGGCTTTGCCCTATGGGGCGGCGTTCCTGGGCGGGCTGGTGGCGGTCGCGGCCATCCTCGACAAGGTCTACGACGGGCCGGTCCGCGCCGTCCTGCGCCGCTGGTTTCTCGCCAAGGCCGCCTGATCGGAGGCGCTTGCCGAACTTTAGAAGCAGCGGTACGCTTTCCCCAACGATAAACGATAAGATCTTGGGAGAGCGGCCGTGGCCTATGCAGGCGAGCGCGTCATCAATGACGCCGACAGTCACATCATGGAAAGCTTCGACTTCCTGGAGCGCCACGCCGACCCCGGCGTGCGCGACCGGCTGATCGGCATGCGCCTGGAGGCCGGCGGCTCCGGCGCCGCCAAGGCCATCACCCGCGCCCTGGAGCGTCAGCAGGACGCGGTCGCCACCGCCGAGATCGCCACCAATGTCGTCGCTGGCCCCAAGGGCTGGGCCGCCTACGGCGCCATCAGCCCCACTGAGCGCCGCAAGGCCCTCGACGACCTGGGTTTTGCTCGCCAGCTGGTGTTCACCACCTTCGCCGGCTCCCAGTTCCTGCCGTCCCCGGACATGGACGTAAAATACGGCGGCGCCCGGGCGCTCAACCGCGCCATGGCCGAGTTCTGTTCGGGCGACAACCGCCTGCTGGGCGTCGGCGTCGTGCCCCTGGACGATCCCGAGCGGGCCCTGGCCGAATGCGAGATCGCCATCAAAGCCGGCTGCGGGGCCATCTGGGTCCCCGCCGCCCCCGCGGGCGAACGCTCCCCCGGCCACCCCGACCTCGACCCGGTCTGGCGCCGGCTCAGCGAGACCGGGACGCCCTTCGTCCTGCATGTGGGCGCAACCGCCCCCAGCCTGCAGCCCGCCTATCACAAGAACGGCCATCCCCGGCCGAAGGACTGGCTGGGCGGCGGCGAGAACCTGCGGGCCAAGGACTATTTCGCCCTGTCCTTCGCCCCACAGAACTTCCTTTGCGCCCTGGCCCTCGACGGGGTCTTCGAGCGGTTCCCGAAATTGCGCGGCGGGGTGGTCGAACTGGGCGCCGGCTGGGTGCCGGACTTCCTGCGGCGCATGGATCAGGCCTGGAAGGGCTGGCGCAAGACCGACCCGGTGATCGCCTCCCTGTCCATGCCCCCCTCCGACTTCATCCGCCGGGCCGTGCGCTTCACCCCCTTCGCCACCGAGGACGCCGGGACCATCATCCGCGAGGGCGGGGCGGAGCTGTTCCTGTTCTCCTCCGACTACCCGCACCCCGAGGGCACCAAGAACCCCATCGAACGCTTCGAGAGCACGTTTGCGGGCTTCGACGAGGAGACCAAGGACCGCTTCTACCGCCGCAATTTCGAGGACCTGTTCGCGGGGTAGGGGCGGCGCCTTTCGCCCGCGCCTAGCAGGGCTACGACGGCCCGACGCCCCCTCAGTCGGCTTCGCCGACAGCTCCCCCGTTTCACGGTGGAGCAAAGCGTTCGAGTGATCTCCTCCACCGCGTAGCGGGGGAGGTGGACCCGAGCGCAGCGAGGGGACGGAGGGGGCGTCGGACCGCCGCACCGTGTGGGTTCAATTTCCCTACTTACCCGCCCCCCGTGGGCGCCAGCAGCCGCTCAATATGCGCCTCGATCAGCCGCGGCTTGTCGGCCCAGGGAAAGCTCGGCCTGGCGATCAGCAGCGACACCAGCCCGTGCAGCGAGGCCCAGATGCTCTGGGCCATGACGTCGATCGCCGTCTCGTCCAGGCCCGCGCCGAAGGCCTGGGCGATGGCGCCGCGGCAGACGGCGTAGCTCTTCAGCCCGGCCTTTAGCGCCGGGTCGGGTTCGTCGCCCGCAGCCTCGTGGGGCGACTCGATCATGAACGCCACCCGATAGGCGTCGGGCTCCGACAGGCCGAAGTCGATATAGACCCGCGCCAGGGCCGGCATGACCTCGGGGCCGTGGCCGGCGGGCAGCACCGCCTCCATCCGTGCGGTCAGCCGGGCGAAGGCGTCCTCGCACACCTCGTCGACGATCGCCTGTTTGGTGGGGAAGTGGGCATAGAGGCTGGGCTGGGAAATCCCCACCGCGGCGGCGATCTGCCGGGTGGAGACCCGGTGAACGCCGAACTCGCTGAACAGCCTCAGCGCCTGGTCCAGAATCTGTCGCCGGCGATCCGGGCCGGCGCCCTTCGGCTTGCGGCGTGCAGGGGCGGAGTCGGTGACAGGGGTCATGTCATCCAGTCTTCACATGGGTCACGGCTTGACAATGGCCGATTTCCTATCACTGATAGCCAATCACTGATAGGCAAAAGGCGAAGGCCTCCCCGTGCTTCGATCCACCCTGCTTTTCCTGGCCGCCGGCGCCCTGCTGGCCGGCTGCGGCGGTCCCAAGGCCGCCGCCGTCAAGCCGCCGCCCCCCGCCGTGGAGGTGGTCGAGATCACCGCGCCCCAGGGCGACGGCGACGTCACCGCCACCGGCGCCCTGAAGCGCCGCCGCGAGATGACGCTCTCGTTCCGCATCCCCGGGGTGATCACCGCCCTGCGGGTGGATGACGGCGACACGGTGCGCCAGGGCCAGCCCATCGCCGATCTCGATCCGGCGGCGGTGGAGGCCAAGCTGCGCCAGACCGCCGCCGACCTGCAGCGGGCCAAGCGCGACGCGGCCCGCTTCGCCCAGCTGGTGGAGCGGGGCGCCATCAGCCGCCAGCAGGCCGAGGCCCAGGACACCGCCGTCAGCGACGCCCAGGCGGCCTACGACGCGGCCGCCTTCGACCGCCGCTGGGCGCGGCTGGTCGCGCCGGCCTCCGGTGTGGTGCTGACCCGCACGGCCCAGGTCGGCGAGGTGGTGCAGCCCGGCCAGGCCGTGGTCACCCTGGCCGACGACGGCAGCCCCCTGGTCCTGCGCGCGCCCCTGTCGGACCGCGACATCGGCCGGGTGAAACTGGGCGCCGCCGCCCGGGTGACCCTGGATTCCGATCCCGGCCAGGTGCTGACCGGCTCCGTCAGCCGCATCGGCCAGCGCGCCGGGCCGCAGAGCGGCGCGATCGAGATCGAGATCACCCTGCCGGCGCGGCCAGGCCTGCGCAGCGGCCTGATCGCCCGCGCCGCGATCACCCCATCCGGGGGAGCGGCCGGGGGCCATCCCGGCTACGCCCGAGCCCCCGCGGAAACCGTGCTGGAGGCCAACGGCGCCAGCGCCTTCGTCCTGAGGTACGACGCGGCGACCCGCACGGCCGTGCGCACCCCGGTCCGCTTCGGCGGTTTCGACGGTGACAGCGCCCTGCTGGCCGGCCTGCCGCCAGGGACCCGGCTGATCACCGCCGGCGCCGGCTATGTCGCCGACGGCGAGACCGTCAGCGTCATCGATCCCGCCCGCATCGCGGCGGGGGCCGGGAGCGCGGGACGGTGACCTTCAGCCCGGCCGCCTTTTTCGTCAGACGCTGGCAGTTCACCCTGGTGGCCTTCGCCCTGCTGGTGATGCTGGGCCTCAACGCCTTGATGTCGATCCCCCGGTCCGAGGATCCGCACTTCCCCATCCCCATCGTCATCGTCCGCGCCGTCCTGCCGGGGGCGACCCCGGCGGAGATGGAGCAACTGGTGGCCAAGCCCATTGAGGACGCCGTCGACGGCCTCGATGACGTCAAGTCGGTGCGCTCCTCCAACCTCGACGGCGCCGCGGTGATCCGGGTCGAGTTCACCTGGAACGTCGATCCGGAGCGCAAGTACGATCAGGTCGTGCGCGAGGTGAACGCCCTGCGCGGCAGCCTGCCCCAGGGCCTGGCCCGGCTGGAGATTCAACGGGCCCGGACGACCGAGGTCGCCGTCTTCCAGGCCGCCGTGGTCAGCCGCGACATGCCCATGCGCCGGCTCGAAAAGGTCGCCCACCGCCTGCGCGACCGGCTGAACCGCATCCCCGGCGTCCGCGAAGCCAAATACTGGGGCGCCCCCAATTCCGAGGTGCGGGTCGCCCTCGACCTGCCCAAGCTCGCCCAGCTTCACCTGCCGGCGAGCGCGGTCACCGACGCCCTGCGCGGCGCCGGGGTCGAGGCGCCCATCGGCGCCATCCACGCCGGCGACCGGCGCTTCGACGTCAAGTCGGGGGGCGCCTTCAAGACCGTCGAGGCCGTCGGCGAGGTGCCGGTGGCCAGCCAGGGCGGCGAGGTGGTGCGGGTCCGCGACGTAGCTGATGTCCGCTGGGCTCAGGACGAGCCCACCCACCTGACCTGGTTCAACGGCCAGCGGGCCCTGTTCGTCACCGCCACGCAAAAGGACGCCGCCGACGTCAGCGCGATCACCGCCAACGTCCGCCAGGTCCTCGACGAGTTCGAGCGCACCTTGCCGGCCGGGGTGAAGCTGGAACGGGGCTTCTTCCAGTCCGACAATGTGAACCATCGCCTGGGCGCCCTCTATCGGGACTTCGCCATCGCCCTGGCCCTGGTGCTGCTCACCCTGCTGCCGCTGGGGCTCCGGGCCGGGTTGGTGGTGATGATCTCCATTCCCCTGTCGCTGCTGATCGGCCTGTCGGCCATCGAGGCCCTGGGCTTCAGTCTCAACCAGCTGTCCATCGCCGGCTTCGTCCTGGCCCTGGGCCTGCTGGTCGACGACTCCATCGTGGTCACCGAGAACATCGCCCGGCGGCTGCGGGGCGGGGAGGAGCGCACCTCGGCCGCGGTCAACGGCGCGGCGCAGATCGCCCTGGCGGTGGCCGGCTGCACCGGCTGCCTGATGCTGGCCTTCCTGCCGCTGCTGGCCCTGCCGGAGGGGTCGGGCGCCTACATCCGCTCCCTGCCGGTGAGCGTGCTGTGCACCATCGCCGCGTCGTTCCTGGTCTCCCTGACCATCATTCCCTTCCTCGCCAGCCGGCTCTTGCCGCGCCACGAGGCGGCGGAGGGCAATGGCCTGCTGCAGGTGATCAACAACGGCATCCGCCGGCTCTATTCCCCGATCCTGGCCCGGGGCCTGGCGCGGCCCTGGCTGGCCCTGCTCCTGATCCTGGGCCTGTGCCTGCTCACCCTGCCGATGCTGAAGGCCATCGGCTCCAGTCTCTTCCCGGCGGCGGAGACCCCGCAGTTCCTGGTGCGGATCGAGACCCCCGACGGGGCGGCCCAGGCCGAGACCGCGCGGGCGCTGAAGCTTGTGGAGCAAAGGCTGGCGGCGACGCCGCAGGTGGCCTGGTACGCCGGCAACCTCGGCCGCGGCAATCCGCAGATCTTCTACAACGAGAACCAGCACGAGTCGGACCCGACCTACGCCGAGGATTTCGTCGGCCTGAAGAAATGGATCCCGGGCAGGAGCGAGGCGGTGCTCGACGCCCTGCGCGCCGACTTCGCCCGCTATCCCGGCTCCAAGATCACCGTCGAGACCTTCGTCAACGGCCCCCCCATCGAGGCGCCCATCGCCGTGCGCCTGTCCGGCGACAACCTCGTCGTGCTCAAGGCCCTGGCCGCCCGCACCGAGGCGATCCTGAAGGCCACCCCCGGCGCCCGGGACGTGAACAACCCCCTGCGCCTGGACCGCACCGACCTCAACCTCGGCCTGGACGAGGCCAAGGCCGCCAGCCTCGGCGTCAGCGCCGGGGCGGCGCGGCGGGTGGTGCGTCTGGCCCTCTCCGGCGAGGAGGCCGCCCGCTTCCGCGACGACGACGGCGACGACTATGCGGTCAAGGTGCGCCTGCCGCTCACCCCCGGCGTCTACGGCGATCGCAACGACCTGTCGGCGCTCAAATCGGTCTATGTCCCCTCCGACCAGGGCCAGGCCACGCCCCTGTCGGCCATCGCCGATCCGGTGCTGCAGTCCAGCCCCGCCCGCATCGACCGCTACAACCGGGTGCGCACGGTCACCCTTACCGCCTTCACCCAGACCGGCGCCCTGACCTCCGCGGTGAACGCCGCGGCGGTGGCCCGGCTGAACAGCCAGCTTGAGCTGCCGCCGGGCTACAAGCTCGCCCTCGGCGGCGAGGCCGAGGCCCAGTCCTCCAGCTTCGCCGGCCTCGGCGCGGCCATCCTCGTCGCCGTGCTGGGGATCCTCGCGGTGCTGGTGCTGGAGTTCGGCCGCTTCCGCAGCGCCCTGGTGGTGGCCGGGATCATTCCCCTCGGAGTCTTCGGCGCGGTGACGGCCCTGTGGGTGACCGGCAATTCCCTCTCCTTCACCGCCACCATCGGCATCATCGCCCTGATCGGAATCGAGATAAAGAACTCGATCCTGCTGGTTGATTTCACGGAGCAATTGCGCCGGGAAGGGGTCTGCCTGCGCGAGGCCATCGAGCGGGCCGGGGAGGTGCGCTTCCTGCCGGTGCTGCTGACCTCGGTCACCGCCATCGGCGGCCTGATCCCGCTGGCCCTGGAGCATTCGGGCCTCTATTCGCCCCTGGCCATCGCCATCATCGGCGGGCTGATTTCCTCGACCCTGCTGTCGCGGATCGCCACGCCGGTGATGTACTGGCTGGTCTCCCGGGGCGAGCCGGCCCCGGTCATGGCGCCGGCGGCGACTGCGGCGACGGAGGCCCTGGCATGAGGCGCAATCTCGCCATCCTGGCCCTGCTGCCCGCCCTCGCGGCCTGCGCCGTCGGCCCCGACTATCGCGCCCCCGACGTGACCCCGGCGGCGACCTTCCGCAATGTTGATCCATCGACGACTGCCCCGCGCCCGGCGGCGGAGTGGTGGCGCGGCTTCAACGACCCGGTGCTGGACGCCCTGGAGGCCAGGGCCCTGGCCCAGAACCTCGACCTCGCCCAGGCGGTGGCCCGGGTGAAGCAGGCGAGGGCTGGCGCCCAGGCCGCCACCGCCGCCCTGCTGCCCGCCGCCCAGGCCGACGTGCAGCCGGCGATCGCCCGCCAGTCCCTTGTGGGCGCCAACGGCGCCTTCAGCCACTTTCCCGGCTACCAGCGCGACGCCTCCCTCTACGACGTCACCGCCGGCGCCTCGTGGGAGCTGGACCTCTTCGGCGGCCTGCGCCGGCAGAACGAGGCGGCGCGGGCGGACTATCAGGCCGCCAAAGCCGACGCCGCCGCGGCGCGGATGATGGTCTGCGCCGATGTCGCCGACGCCTATGTCCAGCTGCGCGGCGACCAGCAGCGCCTGGCCCTCGCCCTCGACCAGACCCGCATCGACGCCCAGCTGATCGACCTGGTGCGGCTGCGCTTCCGGGTGGGTCAGGCCGCGCGTCGGGAGGTCGACTCCGCCGAGGCTTCCCTCGCCCAGGCCCAGGCCACGGTTCCGGCCCTGCGCATCGCTGTCGAGGCCCAGCTCAACCGCCTGGCTGTGCTCACCGGCCAGGCGCCGGAGGCCGAACGCGGCGCCCTGGAGGCGCCCGCGCCGGTCCCGACCCCGCCGCCCCTCGGGGCCGGCCAGCCGGCGGACCTGCTCCGGACCCGGCCCGATCTGACGGCCGCCGAACGCCGCCTGGCCGCCGCCAACGCCCGCATCGGCGCGGCGATCAGCGACTACTATCCGAAGATCAGCCTGCAGGGCCTGATGGGTTACGAATCAACGGCTACCGGCAATCTCTTCTCTGGCGCCGCCGGTGAGAGCCAGTCGGCCTTGGGGATCAAATGGCGGCTGTTCGACTTCGGCCGCGTCGACGCGGAGGTCGCCTCCGCCAAGGGCCGCGACGCCGAGGCCCTGGCCGCCTACCGCCAGGCCGCCCTGCGCGCCGCCGAGGATGTCGAGAACGCCCTCGCCGCGCGTCTGCAGCGCCAGGACCAGGCCAGCCGCCTGCACGAGGCCCAGGCCGCCCTGGCCCGCTCGCGGCAGGCCTCGCAGGACGCCTACGCCGCCGGAACCCTGAGCCTGTTGGAAGTGATCGACGCCGACCGCCAGCTGCTGCAGACCCAGGACGCCGCCGCCCAGGCCGACGCCGACCTGGCGCGGGCCTCGGTGGCCCTGGTGCGGGCCCTGGGGGGCTGATTGGAGCGCGATGGGTCTAGTTGGAATTAACAAGCAGGGTTGCGACGGCCCGACGCCCCCTCAGCCGGCTTCGCCGCCAGTTCCCCCGTTTCACGGTGGAGCAAAGCGCCCAAACGTTGTCCTCCACCGCGTAGCGGGGGAGGTGGCCCGGAGCGAAGCGGAGGGTCGGAGGGGGCGTCGGTCCGCCACACGAGTCAACGGGCGCACGAGCCCGGCGGCGCCGGTTTCATCTGAACCCAATGGGCTCCGAGCTAGGCCTGCGCCGCCGCCGCGGCGGCCGGCGCTATCGCCAGAATGAGACGCCGCGTGCGCGAGACGCCGGCCTCGTCGCAGATGACGATCTCGCAGTCGTCGCCCATTCTTTGCTGCATCCGACTGAGGGTGACGGCGGCCCGGATCGCCTCGGACTTGGCCTTGCACCGGCAGACGGGAGCCCAGTTGTGCCGCACCTCCCAGGTGAGCCGGCGGGGCATGATTTCGAACCGCTTTTGCATGGTGAACTCCGTTCAGCCAGTTCAACGCGCGCCGAGGGTTTCGGTTCGGATCACCCGAATTGAGGCGCTTTGAGAGCTTTGGCTTGACCGGGCCGCGGCGCCGCGTTCCATCCTGCCCACGCTTCGCCGACCGCGCCGCCTGGGCTTGCGGGGCGGGGCGGGGGAGGGCCGCATGACGCCGGCGTCGATCGAGGACTACCGCGAGGCGGCGCGCCGCCGCGTGCCCCACTTCCTGTTCGAATATGTCGACGGCGGCTCCTACGCCGAGACCACCCTGGCCCGGAACATCGACGACCTGCGCGCCGTGGCCCTGCGCCAGCGGGTGCTGCGCGACGTTTCCAGCATCGACCTGTCCACCAGCCTCTTCGGCCAGTCCCTGGCCATGCCCGTGGCCCTCGCGCCCGTAGGCCTGGCGGGCCTGCTCGCCAGGCGCGGCGAGACCCAGGCGGTCCGCGCCGCCGAGGCCGCCGGGGTTCCCTTCTGCCTTTCCACCGTCTCCGCCTGTCCGATCGCCGAGGTGAAGGCGGCGGCGAGCCAGCCCTTCTGGTTCCAGCTCTACATGATCCGCGACCGCGCCTTCATGCGCGATCTGCTGGCCAAGGCGCGGGAGGCCGGCTGCTCGACCCTGGTCTTCACCGTCGACCTGCCGGTGCCGGGGAGCCGCTACCGCGACCGCCGCTCGGGCCTCGCCGCCGCCCCCGGCCTGGGCGCCAGTTTGCGCCGGGCGGGGCAGGTGATGGCCCGGCCCGGCTGGGCCTGGGACGTCGCCGTCAACGGCCGGCCCCTCAGCCTCGGCAACGTCGCGCCCCTTCTGGGCCCCAGGTCGGGGCTGGAGGACTTCTTCGCCTGGATGGGCCGCAACTTCGACGCCTCGGTCACCTGGGACGACCTGGACTTCATCCGCTCCGAATGGACCGGGCCGCTGATCATCAAGGGGGTGCTCGACGTCGACGACGCCGTCCGGGCGGCGGACCTGGGCGCCGACGGCCTGGTGGTCTCCAACCACGGCGGCCGCCAGCTTGACGGAGTGCGCTCCGGCGCCGCCTGCCTGCCCGCCATCGCCGCGGCGGTGGGCGACCGGCTGACCGTCCTGGCCGACGGCGGCGTGCGCTCGGGGCTGGACGTGGTGCGGATGCTGGCCCTGGGCGCCAAGGGGGTGATGCTCGGCCGCGCCTGGGCCTTCGCCCTGGCCGGCGGCGGCCAGGCGGGGGTGGCCCACATGCTGCAGCTGATGGCCGCCGAGATGCGGGTGGCCATGGCCCTCACCGGCGTGACCCGCATCGCCGACATCGGCCCGGACTGCATCGACCGGGGCTAGGTCGGAACGCTGGCGATCAGCGTTATTTACGGCGACGCTGAATGCGAGCAAACTTCACGAACTTTAGCACGTGGCGACCCCTGGCTCGCGAGGCAGGGCGGTCGTCCGACGCCTTGGCCAATGAAAGGGCATCCTATGACGTCAGATCTGGAACCCCAGGCGGAGATCCTCAATCACGCGGCCACCTACCACCGGTTCATGCTGGGCGTGAAATGGGTGGCGATCAGCCTGGCGACGGTGATCGTCTTCCTGGTGCTCTCGTTCAGCACGGACGCGGGATTTCTGGCCGGGCTGATCGGCGGGGCGGTGGTCTTCGCCGGCGGCGTCATCGCCATGCGCCACGGCCTGGCCCACTCCACCGAGGCGGGGTCCCTGGTCGGAATCAACACCCAGGCCGACGGGCGCCCCTAGCAGCCTGTCGGACTTTCC
>PLSW01000355.1 GCA_003165275.1 Caulobacteraceae bacterium | reverse complement strand
TCCCGCGAGGGGAGAAGGCCTAGATTTCTGGGCCTCCTGGTTCGGATTTAGCGTCGCACTCGTAGATGTGTGAGTCGCGTAGCCGCACGCGGGGAGGACTCGATAGGGCTTTGGTGACGCCGGGTCAGCGCCGCTAGGCTGCGTCAAAACGAGGAGGATCCCCCATGAAGGCCCTGGACATCGGCGACGGCGTCGGCCTTGAGGCCCTGCAGCTGATCGACAAGCCCGAGCCGGCCGCCGGCCCCGGCGAGGTGCTGGTGCGGATGAAGGCGTTTTCGCTGAACTACCGCGACCTGCTCACGGTGCTGATGGGCGCCGGGCGGCATATCACGCCGTTTTCCGACGGCTGCGGGATGATCGAGGCCGTCGGCGAGGGGGTGACGAAGTTCGCCGTCGGCGACCGGGTCTCCACGCTCTTTTTCCAGAACTGGATCGGCGGGCCGCCGACGATCGAGAAGCTGGTCACCGCCCTGGGCGGCGGCGGACGCGGCGCGGGGGCCGAACTCGTGGCCCTGAGCCAGGACGGGGTGATCAAGGCGCCCGCCCACCTCACCGACAACCAGGTGGCCACCCTGGCCTGCGCCGGCCTCACCGCCTGGCGGGGCCTGTTCGTCGACGGCAGCCTGGAGCCGGGGGACACGGTGGTGCTGCAGGGCACCGGCGGGGTGTCGATCTTCGGCCTGCAGTTCGCCAAGGCGGCGGGCCTGCGCACGGTGATCACCTCGTCGTCGGACGAGAAGCTGGAGCGGGCCAGGGCCATGGGCGCGGACCACACGGTCAACTACCGGACCACGCCGGAGTGGTCGAAGGCCGTGCGCGAGGCCACCGGCGGCCGGGGCGCGGACTTCGTCATGGAGGTGGGCGGCGCCGCCACCGTGGCCGAGAGCCTGAAGGCGATCCGCATCGGCGGCCATATCGCCATCATCGGAGTGCTGGGCGGGTTCGAACAGGCGATCAACTTCGGGACCATGCTGTCCACCGCCGCGCGGCTGCAGGGCCTGTCGGTGGGCTCGCGGGACATGTTCGAGGCGATGAACCGGGCCCTGGTGCTGCACCAGATCGGCCCGGTGGTGGACAAGGTCTATCCCTGGACCGAGGCCCGCGCCGCCTTCGCCGCCATGCAGGCCGGGGAGCATTTCGGCAAGATCGTGCTGGAGGTGCGGGGCTGATTGCGCCACGCGCTGAGACAGCGGGCGCAGGCGGTCGCGGCGCTCTATATGGGGCGTTGCCCCGCCATCTCCTGAGGCCGCTTCCATGCGCGAATCCCCATCGCCCGCCGCCTGGCCCGCCCTGCCCTACGCCGACTGGGCGGACACCTGCCACACCCTGCACCTGTGGACCCAGGTGGTGGGCAAGGTGCGGCTGGCGCAGACGCCGTGGCTGAACCATTCCTGGCAGACGCCGCTCTATGTGACCGCCCGCGGACTGGGGACGGGGCTGATCGCCCACGGCGCCACCGGCCTCGATCTGGAGTTCGACTTCCTGGACCGGGTGCTGCGCCTGCGCACCGACCGCGCGGAGCGGCGGGTCGCGCTGCGGCCGATGTCGGTGGCAGCCTTCTACGGCGCGGTGATGGCGGCGCTGCAGGCCCTGGGAACCCCCGTCGCCATCCACGCGGCGCCGAACGAGCTGCCCGAGGCGATCCCCTTCGCGCAGGACCGCGCGCCCCGGGCCTATGACGGCGACGCCGCCGAGCGGTTCTGGCGGGTCCTGCTCCAGGCCGACCGGGTGCTGAAGGCCTTCCGCACCGGATTCCTGGGCAAGGCCAGCCCGGTGCATTTCTTCTGGGGCAGCTTCGATCTGGCGGTCACCCGGTTTTCGGGGCGGCGCGCGCCCCTGCATCCGGGGGGCGTGCCCAACCTGCCCGACAGCGTCACCCGCGAGGCCTATTCGCACGAGGTCTCCAGCGCCGGCTTCTGGCCGGGCGGCCCGGGGATGGAGGAGCCGGTGTTCTACGCCTACGCCTATCCGGAGCCGCCGGGGTTCCGCGAGGCCGCCGTGGCGCCGGGCGAGGCGCGGTACGATGCGGCGTTCGGGGAGTTCGTTCTGCCCTACGCGGCGATGCGCGCGTCCGCCGACCCGGACGCGACGCTGCTGGCCTTCCTGGCGTCGACCTACGCCGCCGCGGCGGACGGCGGGGGCTGGGACCGGGCGGCGCTGGAGTGCGCCATCGGCGTGCCCGGCCGGCCGCGCCCTGTCGGCGGCTAGCGCCTAGGCCAGGGCCTCGATCAGGGCTTCCGTGTAAAATCCCCTCGCCTGTTCGGCGAGGTCCGGGCGGTAGCGCGTGCGGGGGTCGCTGGCGTCGGCGTCGTCGAAGCAGTGGGTGGCTTCCGGGAGCAGCAGGCGGCGCACGTCCAGGCCGTCGTCCTCGAGGCGCTGCAGGGCGCGGGCCGGCAGGACCTGGCCGACAACGGCGTCGCGGCCCCCCAGGCAGGCGAAGACCCGGGGCCGGTTGGCGCCCCAGCCGCGGCTGCGGGTGCGCGAAAGCGGGCCGGCATAGGGGTAGAACAGGATGGCGGCCTTGAGCCGCGACAGGGTCTGGGCCTCGGCCGCTGCGGCGGGGGAGGCCTGGGTCAGGGCCTCCATGATCGCCCAAGCGCCGTGGCTCCAGCCGGCGACGGCGATACGGCCCTCGTCCGCCCAGGGCTGATGTTTCAGCCAGCGCAGGGCGGCCAGCAGGTCCGCCGCCCGCTCCGCCCCGCGCAGGCGAAGGCCGCTGCACACGGTCGCCTGCGCCTCGCGCCGGCCGATGCCCCGGGGAGCCAGGGAGTCGAGGACCACGGCGGCCACCCCCGCATCCCGGGCCGCCTCGGCGTAGCGGAACTGCATGGGCTGGACGCCCCCGCAGCCGTGGAGCTGGATGACAACCGGCAGGCGGCCCTCCGTCGCGGGCCGGACGACCGTGAGGTGCGGCTCGAGCCGGGCGGCGTGGGCGATCAGGTCCATGTTGCATTCCGCTGGCGATGACGCAGGGTCGCGATCCGTCTCACCGCGCCGGCTCCGTCTAACCACAACCCGCCGCCGGCCGCGAGGCCCGGCGGAACCTTGGCCCCCCTGGCGCGTTTGCTGGTTAGGTTGAGTTGCGTCAGGGCGGCCGCGGGGGGGGATGCGATGGGCGTAAGCGACGAACGGTTCGCCGATGATCCGCTGTTTCCGCAAGGCGGCGGCGCGATCGGCGCCGCGATGCGCGGCTTCGCGTGGTACCAGACGCCGCTTGGACCGCCGCAGACCTGGCCGGCGTCCTTGAAAGCCCTCGTGGCCGTCATGCCGAGCGCCAGCCAGCCGATGGTCATGGCCTGGGGGCCGGAGCGGACCTGGCTCTACAAGGACGCCTTCACCCCACACAATAGGGGCGCCCCTATCTGGAACCATATTAACCCCCGCGCCTTAACTTCGGATGCGCCGCGGAATCTCGCGGGCGCACAAGAGGTTATCCGCCAGATGCCGCGTTCAGCGCCGATGGCGCTCTGATGGCCGTGGTCCTCGTCGTCGAGGACGAAGTGTTCATCCGGCAGAATGCTGTCTGGACGATTGAGGATCTCGGTCACAACACCCTGCTCGCCAACGATCAGGCCGAAGCCCTGGCCCATCTCTCCGCCAACGGCGCGATCGACGCCCTGTTCGTCGACATCCGACTGGGGAGCATGGCGGATGGGGGATACGCCGTCGCCGATGAAGCCATCCGGCTGCGCCCAGGGCTGAGGGTGCTCTATACGTCGGGCAGCGCCCTGACCGGCGAAATGACCGGGCGTTTCGTGGCCGGCGGCCAGTTTCTGCAGAAGCCCTATTCCGAAGCTCATCTCGACACCGCCCTGGCCGAACTGCTCAAGCCGGCCCACCCCTAGTTTCAGTTCGGCGCCTCGCGCCGAACGTTAGCGTCAGGAAACACCATTTCCAGTTCCCATTCCGCCGGCGGCCCGAGCGACGGCCCGGCCCGTGATCACGGCGCCGCTGCCCATCACCGGACGGAAGAATCGATCGTCAAGGCCGGCGCGCTGCAGAGCGCCATCTTCAACAGCGCCAACTTTTCCTGCATCGCCACCGACGCCAAGGGCGTGATNNCCGAGCGGATGCTGGGCTACACGGCGGCCGAGGTGATGAACACGATCACGCCCGCCGACATCTCCGATCCGCAGGAACTGATCGCCCGCGCCCAGACCCTCAGCGCCGAGCTGTCGACGCCGATCACCCCCGGCTTTGAGGCCCTGGTGTTCAAGGCCTCGCGCGGGATCGAGGACATCTATGAGCTGACCTACATCCGCAAGGACGG
>PLSW01000154.1 GCA_003165275.1 Caulobacteraceae bacterium | reverse complement strand
ACCGCCGTTGGGCCGAGGCTTCTGGAGATATGTGCGTCGACTAGCGAAAAATGGGGGAGGAGCATTGGGGCCAATTCGACCCAAGCCTCAACACGAAGCGGAGTGTGCGAGCCCCGCATCCGTCCCGGATGGGGACCGTCCCTGAACCTCTTGGTTGATGCTCGCGCTCGGCCCAGGGCGGGTCAAGGACGAGGCCGCTTGGCCTCGCCGCTCCGCGGCCGGCCCGACGGGCCGGTCCTTGACGCGCCTTGGACCAAGCGCACAATCGCCGCCAAGAGGTTAAGGGTTATCGCGTTCAGACCCGGCCCGCGCCACAAGGCGCTAGACCCGCTACCCACGCGAGAATTAGGCGCACGTTCAATGACCAATAACTTCCCGGACGACGACAATGGCGAGGTGCTGCGCCGCATGCAAAGTCACGGCGACGACCTGACACTACCTCGCGACATTGATTTTTCCGTCCTATTTAAGTCGCGGGAGGGAGCTGAACAATTCTGCAACTATTTCTCGAAGCGTGGCTTTGTCTCGAAAATCAAGAGCCCAAGCTACAGTCCGGCCTACCCTTGGGACACGCCGGTCGTGAACCATATGGTCCCGACACATGCGGCGATCACCGCGTTCGAAGATGAGTTGGAACGAATCGCCGCACCGCTAGGCGGCAAGAACGACGGATGGGGCAGTATCAGCCAGCCCCCGCCGTTGAAGCATTGAGACGCCCGCCCCCTACCGCCCCGCCCGCCGCCTTAGCGTGCTGCGCATGAAGTCCGCCGGCGGGTCCGTCTCCGCCAGCACCGCGTCGCGGATCGCGCGGGGTTCGCCGAACAGGTTGCCCTGGCCGTAGCCGATGTTCAGCTCCAGGATGTCCACCACCTGCCGCTCGGACTCCACCTTCTCGGCGATCACCTCGACCCCGTAGCGGCGGGTGAGGTCGGCGAAGTCGGCGGCGGCGAGGTCCTTGAGGGACTTCAGGGCGATCTGGCCGTCAACTTCCAACAGCTGGTTCAGCATCACCTCGGCGCTGATCTTGAGGAACTTCACGTCCGCGCGGGCCAGATCCTGGAAGTCCAGATCGAGGTCGCTGACCTTGTCCAGGGAGAAGCGGAAGCCCAGGTCGGCCAGCTTGGCCATGTTGCGGGCCTCCACCGAGCCGCGCATGTCGAAGGCCTGCTGGCCCAGTTCGAAGATCAGGGCGCCGGAAAGGTCCTTGTTCTGCGACAGGAATTCCAGGAACTGCGGGAAGAAGGTCTCGTCGGCCAGGGAGCCGAGGGCGATGTTGCAGAAGATGCCCACCTTGCGGTCGTTCTTGGCCAGGCGGCGGACGATCTGCACGCAGCGGAACAGCAGCAGGTTGTCGATCACCGACAACAGACCCTCGGGCTCGGCGACGCTGAGATATTCCGCCGGCATCATCACCCGGCCGGAGGCGTCGCGCAGGCGCGAGAAGCTTTCGTAGAAGACCGTGCGCCGCTGGGGCAGGCTGACCACCGGCTGCAGGTAGAGATCGACCCGGTTTTCGGCCAGGGCCTCGCGCACGGTCTCCAGCAGGGCCACATGCTGGTGATTGTGGACGTGGGACGGCGCGAACTGCGTCCGGCTGGAGAGGCTGTCCTGCAGGCCGTCGGTCATCCGCTGGACCAGGTCCTCCAGCATCCGCACCTCGCTGGTCAGCTCGTCGGAGCGGCGGATGGATTCCTCGCGGACGGTCTCGGAGAGATCGCCGATGCGGTGGTGCAGCTCGCGCAGCTGTTCGGCCAGGATCAGCTGGGCCTCGCGCAGGGCGGCGAAATCGCGGCTGTTGGAGCCGGTGTCGCGCAGGCGGCCGATCGCGCCGTGGATGGCCAGGGCCAGGCCCAGGCCGCCGATCAGCGCCGTCACCCCCGCCCCCCAGCCGGCGCTGCGCCAGACCTCGAGCGACAGCAGCGCCGCCAGGCTGAGATAGCCCCCCGCCATGAGCGCCAAAGTGACCTTGCGCATCGTCCCGCCCGTTCGAATCAGGGGATTATCAGGTGTTTAACGGGCCACGGTTGGAAAAAATGCGCGGCGTGGGGTCGCTGGGGGCGCGGCGGCGGCGACTGCTCCGCAACCCCTTGATTTGTTTACCCTCCGAGGGCCGGCTGCAGGCATCCGCTCCTCCCCCATTTATGGGGGAGGTGGCCCCGAGCACTGCGAGGGGTCGGAGGGGGCAAGTGCGCGACCCTCCACTTGCCCCCTCCGTCGCGTCGCTGCGCTCCGCGCCACCTCCCCCATGAATGGGGGAGGTGGCGCGGTTATCAGCGCGTCGGAACCGGGTGCTCGCCGCGGTAATCATAGAACCCGCGGCCGGTCTTCTTGCCCAGCCAGCCGGCCTCGACGTACTTCACCAGCAGCGGACAGGGGCGGTACTTGGAATCCGCCAGCCCTTCGTGCAGCACATTCATGATCGCCAGCACCGTATCCAGGCCGATGAAGTCGCCCAGTTCCAGCGGGCCCATCGGGTGGTTGGCGCCCAGGCGCAGGGCGGTGTCGATGGCGTCCACCGTGCCGACGCCTTCATAGAGGGTGTAGATCGCCTCGTTGATCATCGGCACCAGCACGCGGTTGACGATGAAGGCGGGGAAGTCCTCGGCGTTGGCGGTGGTCTTGCCCAGGGACTTGGCGAAATTGACCGCGGTCTCGTAGGTGGCCACGTCCGTGGCGATGCCGCGGATGATCTCGACGAGCTTCATCAGCGGCGCCGGGTTCATGAAATGCAGGCCGATGAACCGCTCCGGCCGGTCGGTGTTGGACGCCAGCCGGGTGATCGAGATCGATGAGGTGTTTGAGGCCAGCAGGGTGTTTTCGGTCAGGAAGGGCTCGAGGGACTTGAAGATCGCCTTCTTCAGCGTCTCGTCCTCGGTGGCGGCCTCGATGGCCAGATCGGTCTGGCCGATCTCGGTCAGGGTCTCGGCGGGGAAGATGTGGGCCAGGCCCGCCTTCATCGCCGCCTCGTCGATGATGCCGCGGCTGACTTGGCGGGACATGTTGCGCTCGATCAGCTTGACGCCGGCGTCGATGCGCTCGCGGCTTATGTCGTTCAGCTTCACGTCGTAGCCGGCCAGGGCGCACACATGCGCGATCCCCGTTCCCATCTGACCCGCGCCGATGACGCCGACCGTCCTGATATCCACCATGCAGTTCTCGCTTCGGTCGCACCCGCGACGCCCCCGCGGTCGTCCCTTTTAGCACGCTCCGCCGCAACCGCGAAAAGTCTTTGCTGCAACGCAGCGAATCCTGACGCGGTGTGGCGGCGGAGCCCTATCCCTTACGGAAGCGCGGCCATCAATTCCGGCACGGCGACCTTGTAGTCGGCCACCCAGCCATAGTCGGCCACCTGGAAGATCGGCGCGTCGGCGTCCTTGTTGATNNCAGATGCTGGATCGCGCCGGAGATGCCGACCGCGATATAGAGGTCGGGCGCGACCACCTTGCCGGTCTGGCCGACCTGGTAGTCGTTGGGGGCGTAGCCCGCGTCCACGGCGGCGCGGCTGGCGCCCACGGCGGCGCCCAGCTTGTCGGCCAGGGGCTCGATCACCTTGTGGAATTCCTCGGCCGAGCCCAGGGCGCGGCCGCCGGAGACGACGATCTTGGCCCCGGCCAGTTCCGGCCGGTCCGACTTGACGATCTCGTCGGAGATGAACTTGGTCCCCGGCGCGCCCGCGCCGGCGTCGACCTTTTCGATCGCCGCCGAACCGCCTTCGCCCGCCGCCTTGAAGGCGGTGGCGCGGACGGTGATCACCTTCTTGGCGTCCGAGGACTGGATCGTCTCGAGGGCGTTGCCGGCGTAGATCGGCCGCACGAAGGTGTCAGGAGAGACCACCTCGACGATCTCGGAGATCGGGGCCGCGTCCAGCTTGGCGGCGATGCGCGGGGCGTAGTTCTTGCCCGAGGCGGTGGCCGGGATGAGGATCGCGTCGTAGCCGCCGGCCAGGGGCAGCACCGCGGCGGTGACCGCCTCGGCGATCTGCTTGCCCAGGGCGTCGCTCTCGGCGACCAGCACCTTGCGCACGCCCTCGATCTTGGCGGCCTCGGCGGCGACGGCGGAGACGCCCTGGCCGGCGACCAGGATGTCCACGTCGCCGGAAATCGCCTTGGCGGCGGTGACGGTCTTGTTGGTGGAATCCTTCAGCGACGCATTGTCGTGATCGGCGATGACGAGAACGGCCATCAGATAACCCCCGCTTCAGTCTTGAGTTTGCTCACCAGTTCGGCGGCGGATTCGACCTTCACGCCCGCTGTGCGCTTGGGCGGCTCGGTGACCTTCAGCACCTTCAGGTGGCTGGCGATATCGACGCCGTAGTCGGCGACGGCCTTGGCGTCGATGGTCTTCTTCTTGGCCTTCATGATGTTGGGAAGGCTGGCGTAGCGCGGCTCGTTGAGGCGCAGGTCGGCGGTGACCACCGCCGGCAGGGTCAGCTCCAGGGTCTGCAGCCCGCCGTCGACCTCCCGGGTCACCACGGCCTTGCCGCCGACGATCTCGATCTTGGAGGCGAAGGTCGCCTGGGGCCAGTCAAGCAGGGCGGCCAGCATCTGGCCCACCGCGTTGTTGTCCCCGTCGATGGCCTGCTTGCCCATGAGCACCAGCTCGGGCTTTTCCTCGTCGACCACCGCCTTGAGCAGCTTGGCCACTTCCAGGGGCGAGACATCGACGTCGCTCTGGATCAGCAGGCCGCGGTCGGCGCCCATGGCCAGGGCCGTGCGGATGGTCTCCTGGGCCTGGACCGGGCCGATGGAGACGGCGACCACCTCGGTGGCGATCCCCTTTTCCTTCAGCCGCACCGCCTCTTCCACGGCGATCTCGCAGAAGGGGTTCATGGACATCTTCACATTGGCGAGGTCCACGCCGGTCTGGTCGGGCTTCACCCGAGCCTTGACGTTGGAGTCGATCACCCGTTTCACCGGGACCAGAACCTTCATCGGTGGTCAGCCTCGTTCATGATTTTGTCGACCGCGCGCCCCATTTGGCGCCGCGACTGCGAAAAGCGCGGCAAACTGACAATGCAGCCCCGGCCTGTCAACGACGCGAGCGAACGAATTATTGGGGTTGCCGTTAAGGGAAACGATCTCACGTTACAAGGCGCGGCCCTCGCCACCGTCATGGCCGGGCTTGTCCCGGCCACCCAGGAACACCAACGGTGGAAGTCGCGCTCGAATGCTGGCGGCGGCTTTTCTAGCCCGTGGCGAGCACTCGGTTTCAACTTTCGAAGGTCTGTGATCCTGGGTGGCCGGGACAAGCCCGGCCATGACGGCGGAAAGAGTTTGAGGTAACGCCCGTCGTCCCGCTCTTGCCGCCGCCCCCAGCCGATTCCATAGAGCGACCATGAAGAGCAACATCAACCGCATCGGCCTCGGCTTCCTGATCGCCTTCTTCCTGATCAGCGGCGGCCTGCTGGCCTATGACGTCTTCTTCGTCTGGCCGGTGAAGGCCTGCGAGGAACGCGGCCAGTGGTGGGACGACCAGGACCGGATCTGCGCCGTGCCGGTGCCGCTGTCCGTGATCACCGGGCGACACATTCGCCCGGCGCCGAGACCCGTCCAGCCCGCTCCGCCCGCCAAGGCCGCCGTTCAGTCCCCCACGAAGCGGTAGCCCACCCCCGGCTCGGTGACGATCCAGCGCGGCGCCGCGGGATCGGCCTCCAGCTTCTGGCGAAGGTGGCCGACGAAGACGCGCAGGTACTGCACGTCGTCCACATTGGCCGGGCCCCAGACCGCGGTGAGCAGCTGCCGGTGGGTCAGCACCTTGCCGCCGCCCTCCGCAAGCCGGGCCAGCAGGTCGTATTCCCGGGGCGACAGCCGGACCGGAACGCCGCCCCGGGTGACCAGGCGCTTGATCAGGTCGATCTCGATATCGCCGGCCTTGATGATCGGCGCGGCGCCGGCCCGGCTCAGGCGATGGCGCATGGCCACTCTCAGGCGGGCGAGGAGTTCGCCCACATGGAACGGCTTTTCCACATAGTCGTCGGCGCCCTGGTCGAGGGCGTCGATCTTCTCGGTCTCCATGTCCCGGGCCGAGAGCACCAGGATCGGGCCGTCGTAGAAGGCCCTGGCGCGCACCAGGGCGTCCTTGCCGTCCATGTCCGGCAGGCCGAGATCGAGGATCACCGCGTCCGGCGCGCGCCCGGCGATGGCCGCGAGCCCCTGCGCGGCCGTGTCGGCCCGCACCGGCTCATAGCCCGCGGCCTCCAGGGCCGGACCCAGGAAACGGTGGATCTGCGGCTCGTCGTCGATGACCAGGATGCGGGGGCGATGGGCGGTCATGGGCAGCACGATTTCGCTAGGTACGACGCCAAGCGCCATTCTGAAACGCGTGAGGCCTTCTCCCCTTGCGGGAGAAGGTGGCCGCCGAAGGCGGACGGATGAGGGGTCGCGCCGGCCCACCGCCCTAAACCAAGCGTCCTCACAGCAGCAACCGGTGCGTCGCCACCGTCTTCGGCAGGCTGATCAGGATCCGAGTGCCCCGGCCGCCCACCAGCGGGCTGGCCGCCGCGATACGCCCGCCCATGGCCTCGATGAAGCCCTTGGCGATGGACAGGCCCAGGCCCGCGCCCTTGTTGCGCTGGCCGCGGTCGGAGGGCTCGTCCAGGCGGCGGAACTTCTCGAAGATGCGCTCCAGCTCCGCCTGGGGGATGCCGGGCCCCTCGTCCTCGATGGAGATCACCACATTGCCGCGGTCCTCATAGGCCGCCACCTCGATCCGCGAGGTCTCGGGGCTGTAGGCGATGGCGTTCTCCAGGATGTTGACGATAGCCTGCTCCAGCAGGCCCGGGTCCGTGCGCACCAGGCTGAGCTGGCCCGGAAAGTCCCGGGTCAGGGTCCGCTCGCCCAGGCGGCGCTCCACCCGGCCGATGGCGGCGGCGAGGATGTCGCGCACGTCGGTCCAGTCCGAGCGGGTGTCGAGGGCGCCCCCCTCCAGCCGGGTCATGTCCAGCAGGTCGCCCACATAGCGGTTCAGCCGCTCGGCCTCCTCGCGGATGCTGATCAGCAGGTCGGCGCGGACCTCCGGCTTCAGGGTCTCGCCATAGTCGATCAGGGTGGTCGCCGCGCCCAGCACGGTGGAAAGGGGCGTGCGCAGGTCATGACTGATGGAATTCAGCAATGCCGCGCGCAGTTTGTCCGAGCGGCGCAGGGCCTCGTTTTCCACCGTGGCGGAGGCCAGCTCCGCCCGCTCCAGGGCCACGGCGCCCTGGTCGAGCATGGCCGCGACCAGCCGGTCGTCCTCGGGGCCTATGGTATCCCCCGTCTCCACCCCGGCTACCCCGGCCCGGCCGCGCACCCCCACCAGGGGCCTGAACAGCCAGCCCACTTGCGGCAGGGTGCCGGTGCCTGCACCGGCCGCCTCGCCCTTGTCCCAGGCCCACCGCGCCGCGGCCATGGCCCCGGCGGTGAGCAGGGCGGTGGTCGGCGCGCCGGCGACCTGCATCAGCTCGCCGTCCTTGGGCAGCAGCACCACCGCCCGGCCGCCGGAGGCCGCCGAGGCCTGTTCGGCCAGCACCTGGGCGGTCTCGGCCTCGGTGGAGGCGGCGGAGAGGCGGCGGCTGGCGGCCAGCAGGGCGGTCACCGCCGAGGCCCGGCGGGAGGACAGCCGCGCCTGGTCGCGCACCCGGCCAGAGAGCCAGCCGGTGGCGGCGGCCACGGCCAGGAAGATCACGAAGGTGATCACGTCCGCCGCATGGCCGATCTGCAGGCTGAAGCGCGGTTCCAGGAAGAAGAAGTTGTAGGTCAGGATCGCCAGGGCGCTGGCCGCCAGGGCCGGGCGCAGGCCGAAGGCGAGGCCCGAGACCAGCACGCTGGCCAGGAAGATCATCGCCAGGTCCGCGCCGGTGGAGAAGCTGTCCAGCACGAAGGACAGTCCGTTGGCCGCCGCCACCAGGGCGAGGCCGCCGACATACTCCAGCGGCCGGCGCCACCCGAGCCGGCGGCGCCCCGCCGCCGCGTCCACGGGGGCGACCGTATCCGGCGCCCCGCCGCTGACGAAGTGCAGGGCCGCGCCGCCGGAGCGCCGCAACAGGGCCAGGGCCAGGGATCGGCCGGCGAGCACGCGCCACCAGCTGTCCCGGGACTTGCCCATGACGATTTGCGTGACGTTGTTGCGCCGGGCGAAGTCCAGCACGCTGCCCGGCACGTCGTCACCGGTGAGCACCACCGATCGGGCGCCCAGCTGTTCGGCCAGCTTGATCGCCTCGGTCACCCGCCGCGCCGAGGCCGGGTCGCGGTCTGGGCGGTTGGGCCGCTCCACATGGGCGACGGTCCAGGGGGCGTCCATCATCAGGTCGGCCAGTCGCCGGGCGGCCCGCACCAGGGACGAGGCCATGGGATCGCCGGCGATGAGCACCAGGATCCGCTCCCCCGCCGCCCAGGGGCCCTCGATGCCCCCCCGGCGCATGGCCCCGACCAGCTGGTCGTCCACCGTCTGCGCGGCCCGGCGCAGGGCCATTTCGCGCAGGGCGGTCAGGTTCTCGATCTTGAAGAAGTTGGCGGAGGCGGCGCGGGCGGTCTCCGGCACATAGACCTTGCCGGCGGTCAGCCGCTCGCGCAGCTCCTCCGGGGTGACGTCCACCACCTCGATCTCGTCGGCGGCGGAGAGGGCCGAATCCGGCACCGTCTCGCGCACCCGCACNNACGTCCTGCCAGCGCTTGGGATGGCGCGAGCCGTGGGCGTTGGTGTGGGCGTATTCGTCCACCAGCAGCAGCTTGGGCCTGCGCGCCAGGGCCGCGTCGATGTCGAACTCCATCAGCTGGCGGCCGCGGTATTCGATGGGCTTGCGCGGCAGGACGTCCAGGCCCTCGAGCATGGCCTCGGTGTCCTTGCGGCCGTGGGTTTCGACTACCCCGACCACCACGTCCACGCCCTCGGCCTTGCGCCGCTTGCCGGCGGTCAGCATCTCGAAGGTCTTGCCCACCCCGGGCGCCATGCCGAGGTAGACCTTGAGCCGTCCACGTCCCTGGCGCCGGGCCTGAGCCAGCAGCGCGTCGGGATCGGGGCGGGACGGCTCGTCAGGGCTCATGGGGTCTTAGAGTGGCCCAGGGGATAGAGCCCGTCGAGGGCGCGATTCACCGCCAGCACATTCACGTGCGGCTGGCCGATGAAACCCAGGAAGGGCTGGTCGGTGTGCGCGCCGATCACGGCCAGGGCCTCGGAGAGGGTCACCCCCCGGGCCTTGGCGATGCGCGGAGCCTGCATGGCGGCGTTTTCCGGCGACACGTCCGGATCCAGGCCGCTGCCGGAGGTGGTCAGGGCGTCGGCGGGAATGACCGCGCCGGGGTTCTCCTTGCGGAGGGCGGCGGCGTCGCCCTTCACCCGGTCGATCAGCTTCTGGTCCATGGGCCCGAGGTTGGAGCCGCTGGAGTTCATCGGGTCATAGCCGTTCCCCGCCGCCGACGGGCGCGGGTGCAGGTATTCGGGCCGCACGAAGCCCTGGGCGATCAGGGACGAGCCGATCACATGGCCCTTGGCGTCATGGAGCAGACTGCCCTCGGCCTGGTCGGGGAACGCCGCGCCGGCGATCTCGGTCATGGCCAAGGGATAGCCGAGGCCGAGGAGGGCGGTGAAGAACAACATCATCACAATGGCGGGACGGATATGGTCGAACATGGGGAAAACTCCTGGCTTTCCTGAGCGTTAGGCGAGGTGAACGGCGCTGATGAGCATGTCGATGAGCTTGATCCCCACGAAGGGGGCGACGACGCCGCCCAGGCCGTAGATCATCAGGTTGCGCGACAACAGCTTGGCCGCGCCGATGGCCCGGTACTTCACCCCCTTCAGCGCCAAGGGGATCAGGGCGACGATGATCAGGGCGTTGAAGATCACCGCCGACAGGATCGCGCTCTGCGGATTGTGCAGATGCATGATGTTGATCGCGCCCAGGGCCGGCAGGGCGACCACGAACATCGCCGGGATGATGGCGAAATACTT
>PLSW01000116.1 GCA_003165275.1 Caulobacteraceae bacterium | reverse complement strand
GCCTACCTAATGCGAATTGAGCCTTAATTTTAGCCGCTCACCCCGGCGAAGGCCGGGGCCCAGATCATAAGGCGCGATGCCCGTATCTCATTGAGAACGCGGGATTTCGGCTCAGCGATTGAAGCCGCTCCATAGGATCTGGGCCCCGGCCTTCGCCGGGGTGAGTGGATAAAAAAGGAACCTCACGGCGATCCCCCCGCCGGCGGATCTGTCGGCGGGTCGGCCGCCTTGCCCCACGCGGCCGGATCATCCGGATGCAAATTCGGAACGCCGCACTGCCAGCTGAGCGGCTCCACGTAGGGATCGCCGAAGGGCGAGCCCTGGGCCATGGTCTCGGCCTCCTCGATCGCCCAGTCGCGATCCTTGAACTTCGACCAGTCCGCCGGGGTCACCCCCAGCCGCCGGCAGACCCGGGCCACCATCCGGCCGACGGAATATTCCGCCATGTCCGACGGCTCATAGTCGAGCAGCTGCTCACCGAGCACCTGGCCCACGTCCTCGATGGTCTCGTCGTCGTGCCCGGCGTCCGCCAGCACCTCCTGGACCACGCCGACGATGGTCTTCTTGCGCGAAACCAGCAGCATCAGCCGCGCCAGCACCTTGGCCTTCATCGCCGGATCCGGCCGCCAGTCGCCGATCGGGTCCGGGCCCGGCGTCTTGGCCGCCGCCTTGGTCGCTGCCGCCCCGGTCGCCAGCCCCCGCCGCTCCCCGCGCAGCCGCGTCTCCAGCATCGCCGTCAGCCGCGCCATGCGCGCATACCGCCCGAACAGGGTGTCGGCCTTCTTCGCGCCGGCCCGCGAGGCAGGGGGCGACGTCTCATCAGCCTCCCCACTCCGGTCATCCGCCGCCGCGACCGCCTCCAGCCCGGCCATCTCCGCCGCGGCCGCCGCCCGGGCCAGCCCCATGGCCAGGTCCCGCAGCGCCTCCATGTCGGCGATCTGCGCCGACAGGGCCGCCGCATCCTCCGCCGCCCACCGCGCGGCCGCCGCTTCCAGCCACGCGCCCTCGGCGCCCCCGTCCCCGTCCTCCTCGGGACTGTCGGGATCGTCGCTTAGCTCCGCCGCCAACCGGCGCGGATCGAGAAGCCGGCTCAATCGCAGGGAACAAAGGAAGAACACGTATCGAGGCGATTGTCAAGATTGGGGGGCTACGCGGCCGCTCGCACCGCGCCCCTGCGTCCTTCGACACGGTCGCTCCGCTCCCTACTCAGGATGACGCAGAGGGGTGGGTTGCAAAGAAAGACGTCATGCTGAGCAGCGCGCCCTTCGCGCGCGTGTCGAAGCACGCACCTCGCGGCGACGGCCCCGAACAGCCCCGACTAGTCTCGGCCGGTGCGGATCCCGATCGTGTTCCCGGAGCCGACGCTCTGCACCACCGCGGCGCCCGCGCCGATGTCGCCCTGAATCACCTGGACCGGCTGGGCGGCCACGCCCGACGGCAGCAAGGCCCGCAGCTCGTCCGCCAGCGCCGGCTCGGCCTCCAGCGCCTTCCTCAACCGCTTGCGCAGATCGGCCAGATTCTCCTCAAGGCCGGGATCCTGTTCGAGGTCCTCCAGCGCCTCCTTGGCCGTCCCGCCCAGCTTCGCGCGCATCCAGGCCAGCACCGCCTTGGCGGCATCCCCGCCCACCGCCTCGGCCGCCCCCTTGGCCAGATCGGCGAGATAGGGCGCGACGAGGGCGACGGCGCTGACGGCGAGAGGGTCGACGGACATGGGCTCTATTCCTCCGATGGGTCGCCGGCCAGCGCCGACAATTGTTCTAAAATCGGGCCCAACAGTTCGATGCTCGGCTCGATGCTCGCCGCCTCTGCGCGGCGCAAATAGTCGCGCACGAACATGGCCATGTTTCTCGCGTGGACGCGGGGTTGCTTCAAAAAATAGGGCTGCAAGGCCGCCACCGCCTCGCGATCATGCGCCACGGCCTCCGTGAGCGCGCCAACAGCTTCGAGCATGTCGCCAAGCACCGAAAGCGACTTGGCAAGACTGGGCGCGAAGGCGTCCGCACTCGCGGCCGCGAGCGTACGTCGAAGCGCAACCGCCTCGCGCGCCGTGTCGAGGGCTTCCTCGCGCTGACCAAGGTCGCGCAGGAAACTGGCAAGGTTGTTGAGCGATCCGGCGAGATCGGGTGTGAAGCCGTCCGGCCTCGCAGCCGCGAGCGTGCGTCGAAGCGCCACCGCCTCGCGCGCCGTATCGAGGGCTTCCTCACGCTGACCCAGCTCGCTCAGGCGACCGGCGAGATTGTTGAGCGACCCGGCGAAATTGGGCGTGAAGGCGTCCGGCCTCGCGGCCGCGAGCGCACGGTAGAGGTCCGACGCCTCGCGCGCCCTGTCGAGGGCTTCCTCGCGCTGACCAAGGTTGCTCAGGCGATTGGAAATGTTGTTGAGCGACATGGCGAGATCGGGCGTGAAGGCGTCCGGCCTCGCGGCTGCGAGCGGGCGGAAGAGGTCCACCGCCTCGCGCGCTGTGTCGAGGGCTTCCTCGCGCAGACCAAGTTCGCTCAGGCGACTGGCGAGATTGTTGAGCGATCCGGCGAAAATTGGCTGCAGGTCCGGCTTCTGTCTGACGGCTGGCCGCAGGAACGCGACGATGCGCGCCGCTTATCGCGGCGGCAAATTCCGAGAGCGCCAGGGTTTGTTCAGGCAGGCCATCCGCGATCCGCAACAGTTCCCCGATGTCGTCGGAGGCGGCGGCCAGCTCGCCGAGCCATGCGACCACGGCATGATCGGCGCGGCCATCGGCATGGTCCCGCGCGCAACGGATCAGCGTTTGAACGACCCCGCCCGGGTCGCGACGGTGCGCGCGCCGGACGATCCCAAGGCGTGCTTCGTGAGGGCGAAGCGGGCTGGCTTCGACCTCCAAGAGCACCAACGCCTCGCCGATCAGGTCGGGGCGGACCGCGTCGAGCCCGCTCGTGGTCTCCGCCATGCAGTCGCACAGGGCTGCCGCGATGGCCTCGGGCCCCAGGCGCGCATTGAGACCCATCTCCCGCGCCTCCTCGGTCACCAGCGCCGACAGGGCGTCAAACCCACAGCCGTTCTGAAGCGTCACGCAGGCCGCCAGATGACGAAGCAAATCGCCGCCATCGTTGAAACCACGGCGCAATGCAAAACGCTTGATCCGGCCCAATTCAATCCCGGCCATTTCAAACGCTAGCTTGCCCTGGTCGAGGGAAAGCGCGGTCGACACCCCGTGCCGGGCGGCGTGGACGCCGGCCATCAGCAGATAGAGCGGCTCGTTCTCGATCCGGGGGTCGGCGAGGCGGGCGTCGAACCCGGGATCTGCGCGCGCCTCCGGCGGCGCGCGCACGACGGCGGGTGGATCGAGCAGCGGCGCGGCCAGCCGCATCGCCTGCGCCAACAGGTTGCGCCGGTCCTCCGTCGCGGCGAGGGCGGCCAGGGCATAGGGCTCCTCGCCGTCGATCAGATCGGCGGCGCAAGCGCTCAGCGACTCCCGCCGCCTGAGATCGGCCCACCAACCCAAATCGGGATCCGCATGCCGTTCCAGCAGCAGGATGCGCAGCCGATGTTCCGCCGGCGCGCGGCGATGCGGGGCCAGCAGCTCGAACCAGGTCTTCAGGATGGGCAGCGAGGCGGCCGCATAGTCGAGGACGATGAGCGTGTCCCGGTCCAGCCCCCAATGCACCAGGTTCTGCGTCTGGTGGAAACGCAGCAGTTCGTCGCTTCTGACAAACGCCGCGGCCCAGTCCTGCGCCTCGGCGGCTTCACAAGCCTCGATCGCCAGCCGGGTCTTGCCCGCCCCCGCCCGGCCGGTGACGCATTTGACCGCGATCGGCGCCGGATCGTCACGCCAGCGGGCGAGCATGGCGAGCTCGTCCGCCCGCCCGACCAGGGTCGTCGCGCGCACGTCCACCCGCAGCAGTTCGATGATGCTCTGGGGTTCGGCTTTGCGGGCGTGGAGCTTGTCGAGGGCCAGCCGCGCGCCGCCGACGATGATGGTTACCGTGTTTTGGTCGCCGACCACCTGCGCGGCCGCGGCGCCCGCGCCGGTGACAGTCATCTGTTGCGATGCATCGACCAAGGCGCCACCCGCCGAAATGAAGGTTCAACGTACACGGGTAGTCCGGGGGAGCAAGGGAGGCGGGCCGCAACGCCCCCGTTTCGCCAGACCGCGCCCACCGAACACCGCGGCTGCTACCCGATGCCGCAGGTCGCGTCCCTTGCCCGGCGGGATTCCGCGGCTGATGATTCACCTTGCTTATCGCGGTTCGCATCGGTGAACCCGCGCCCAAAAAGGGCCCTTGACGATGAGAACAAAACCGGAATAAGAACAAACCCGGTACAGGGCAATGGAGACGGGTCATGGTTCGGTTGGTGCGCGACGGAATGGCGTTTGCCTCGGTGGCGGGGTTCGTGTGGATGGTATGTTCGGCGGCGCATCTGGTGGCGTGAGTCGGGCGATCTAGGCGTGGAGGCGGACGGCATGGGCGAGACCGGGGATCAGGGCTTCGTCCACCTGCGGGTCCGCTCCGCCTATTCCCTGCTGGAGGGGGCCATCAAGGCCGACGCCATCGGCGCCCTGGCGGCCAAGGCGGACATGCCCGCCGTCGCCCTGACCGACCGGGCCAACCTCTTCGGCGCCCTGGAATTTTCCGTCATCACCAAGGATGCGGGGGTGCAGCCCATCGTCGGCTGCGCCCTGCCGGTGACCGGCATAGGGGAGGGGCCGCCCCAGCGCTGGGCGCGGGTCCCGACCATTGTCCTGCTGGCTCAGAACGAGACCGGCTACCTCAATCTCTCGGTGCTCTCGTCCGCCGCCTACCTGGACAGCGGCGACGCCGAGGCGCCGGGGGTGCCCTGGAGCCAGGTGGCCGAACATTCGGAGGGGCTGATCCTGCTCTCCGGCGGCCCCGACGGGCCGGTCGATCCCCTGTTCGCCGCCGGCCGCACGGCGGAAGGTGGGGCGGCCCTGGAGACCATGCGCGGGGTGTTCGGCGACCGGCTCTATGTGGAGCTGCAGCGCCACGAGACCGCCGCCGAGGCCGCGGCGGAACCCGGGCTGGTGGCCTGGGCCTACGAGACCGACGCGCCACTGGTGGCCACCAACGACGTCTATTTCGCCACCCGGGACATGCACGCCGCCCACGACGTGCTGCTCTGCATCGGCGACCAGGGGTTCGTCGGCGAGGAAGATCGCCGGCGGGTCACCGCCGACCACTGGTTCCGCCCCGCCGCCGAGATGCGCGCCCTCTTCGCCGACCTGCCGGAGGCCTGCGACAACACCCTCGACATCGCCCGCCGCTGCGCCTTCATGGTCAAGAAGCGCGATCCGATCCTGCCGCGGTTTCCCACCGTGGGGGGCCGCTCGGAGGCGGATGAGCTGGCCTTCCAGGCGCGGGAGGGCCTCGCCGCGCGCTTGGCCGCCCATCCCCCCGCCGCCCCTGTCGCCGACTATGAGGCGCGGCTGGAGTACGAGCTGGGGGTCATCACCAAGATGGGCTTCCCCGGCTACTTCCTCATCGTCTCGGACTTCATCAAATGGGCCAAGACCCACGGGGTGCCGGTGGGGCCGGGGCGGGGCTCGGGCGCCGGCTCCCTGGTCGCCTATTCCCTCACCATCACCAACCTCGATCCCTTGCGCTACGGGCTGATCTTCGAGCGCTTCCTGAACATCGAGCGGATCTCGATGCCCGACTTCGACGTGGACTTCTGCCAGGAAGGCCGCGAACGGGTGATCGCCTATGTGCAGGAGAAATACGGCCGCGACCGGGTGGCTCAGATCATCACCTTCGGCACCCTGCAGGCCCGGGCCGTGCTGCGCGACGTGGGCCGGGCCATGCAACTGCCCTTAGGGATGGTCGACCGCCTGGCCAAGATGGTGCCGAACAACCCGGCCAGCCCCACGACCCTGGCCCAGGCCATCGAGATCGAGCCGCGGCTGAAACAGGCCCGGGACGACGACGATGGCGTCAAGCGGCTCCTGTCGGTCGCCCTGCGCCTGGAGGGCCTCTACCGCAACGCCTCCACCCACGCCGCCGGCATCGTCATCTCCGACCGTCCACTCACCGAGCTGGTGCCGCTTTATAAGGACCCGCGCTCGCCCTTGCCGGCGACCCAGTTCAACATGAAGTGGGTGGAGAGCGCCGGCCTGGTGAAGTTCGACTTCCTCGGCCTGAAGACCCTCACCGTGGTCGACCGCGCCGTGCGCCACCTGGAGCGGCGCGGGGCGGGCCTCGACCTGGAGCAGCTGCCCCTGGACGATTCCGTCACCTACGAGCTGATGGCCGCGGGCCAGACGGTGGGCATGTTCCAGCTGGAAGGCCAGGGCATGCGCGACACCCTGCGCAAGCTGCGCCCGGAGTCCCTGGAGGACATCACCGCCCTGATCTCCCTCTACCGCCCCGGCCCGATGGACTCCATCGACGCCTATGTGGACGGCAAGCTGGGCCGCAAACCCATCGACACCCTGCATCCGTCCCTTGAGCCGGTGTTGCGCGAGACCTATGGTATCATCGTCTACCAGGAACAGGTGATGAAGATCGCCCAGATCATGGCGGGCTACTCCCTGGGCGAGGCCGACCTTCTGCGCCGGGCCATGGGCAAGAAGAAGAAGGAGGAGATGGACCAGCAGCGGGCCCGCTTCCTCTCCGGCGCCGCGGAACGCAATATCGAAACGGCCCTGGCCAACACGGTCTTCGACCTGATGGCCAAGTTCGCCGGCTACGGCTTCAACAAGTGCCACGCCGCACCCTACGCCCTGATCGCCTACCAGACCGGCTGGATGAAGGCCAACCGGCCGGTGGAGTTCTACGCGGCGTCGATGAGCCTCGACATCTCCAACACCGACAAGCTGGCGGTCTTCTACCAGGACGCCCGCCGCCTGGGCGTCCCCGTGCGGGCCCCTGACGTGAACCGCTCCGGCGCCGACTTCACCGTCGAGGACGGCCAGGTGCTCTACGCCCTGGGCGCGGTGCGCAACGTCGGCCTGGCGGCCATGGAGCATCTGGTGGCCGTGCGCGAAGAGGGCGGCCGCTTCCGCGACCTCTTTGACTTCGTCGAACGGGTGGATCCGCGCTTCGTCAACCGGCGCGCCCTGGAAAACCTCGCCCGGGCCGGGGCCTTCGACTCCCTCCACAAAAACCGCGCCCAGATCGTCGCCTGCGCCGACCAGCTCACCGCCTATGGCCAGAGCATCGCCGCCGAGCGCGCGTCGGCCCAGGCCAGTCTCTTCGGCGGCGATTCCGCCGAGGCCGCCCGCCCGCGCCTGACCCGCACCGAGCCCTGGATCGACACCGACCAGCTGGATGAGGAACTGGCCGCCGTCGGCTTCTACCTCACCGGCCATCCCCTGGAGGGGCTGATCGAGACCCTGCGCCGCAAGCGGGTAACCCTGCTCACCGACGCCCTGGCCCAGGCCGAGGCGGGCGCCGAGGCCTTTCGCATGGTTGGCATGGTCCGCCGCCGGCAGGAACGGGCCTCGGCCCGCAGCGGCGAGAAGTTCGCCTTCGTCTCCCTCTCCGATCCCACCGGCGAATACGAGGTGCTGTTCCCCCCCGAACAGCTGCGCAAATGCCGCGAGGCGCTGGAGCCCGGGGCGGCGGTGATGATCAAGGTCCGCTGCAAGGCCGCCGACGGGGAGGTGCGTTTCTTCGGCGACGACGCCGAGCCCCTGGACCGGGCCGTGGCCAGCGTGGCCATGAGCCTGCGGGTGCACCTCTCCCCCAGCGCCACCGACCTGACCGCCCTGAAAAGCCGCCTGCCGCCGGCGGGAAGCGGGCAGGGGGGCGAGGTGGTGCTCGTCGCCGGCCTCGGCGCGGGCCGCGAGGTGGAGGTCAAGCTACCGGGGCGGTTTGCGCTGGATCCCGCCGTGCGCGGGGCGCTGAAGACCGCGCCGGGGGTGGCGTTTCTGGAGGAGGTATAGGGGCCGAGGTGGTTAGGACTGAGGCCTTCGCCCCTCGCTGGGTCGAGAGCGCGGGATGCGGGGCCGCGCTGGCGATCACCCGTCGTCGAGGGGTGAGCCTGGCGGTCAATATCTGACCCCTGAGTCCCACAGGGAATTGGCGGACCGTCAGGCCCAAGCGGGCGGAAGGTCTGATGGCTGACCACGCGTGAATGACCGAGTCCGACGCAAGATCGACGTTCCAATGAGTGGCTCTATGATTTGTAGTCCCCATAGGGTCTCCGCCACACTCTCCGCTGCTTCGTTCAGGGGAATCCATGCCCGACGTCATCATTCGCAACGCCCGCCTTCTTGACGTTGAGGCCGGCGAGCTTCGGCCGGGCGCCTCCATCCGGATCGAAGGGGCCCGGATCATGGAGATCGCCGAAGACGGACGAAATCTTGCGGCAGGGGGCGACCTCCTGGTGCTTGACGCGGCCGGGCGTACGCTCATGCCGGGCCTGATCGACGCCCATGTCCACGCCGCCATCACGACCATGGACCTGGCGGCCATGGGGCGCCGGCAAGCCTCGTGGATCGCCATTGAGACGAAGTTCATCCTGGAGGGCATGCTTCAGCGGGGCTTCACGACCGTCCGCGACGCCGGCGGTTTGGATCCGGGGATCACCAACGCCCTAGACCGCGGCCTGGTGAAGGGACCTCGCGTCTTTCGTTCGGGACGCGTGCTCAGCCAGACTGGCGGTCATGGCGACAGCGCTCCTGTCAGCCAACACCCCCAGCTGTGCGCCTGTTCGATCCGCAGCAGCGCCTTCAGCCATGTCGCCGACGGCGTCGACGCGGTTCGGCGCGCCGCTCGCGAAGAACTCAAGGCCGGCGCTCATCAGATCAAGGTGATGGCCGGCGGCGGCGTCGCCACCCCATCCGACCCCATCGACATGCTGCAGTATACCGAGGCCGAGATACGGGCGGCGGTCGAGGAGGCCGAGGCCCGGCGAACCTACGCCTTCGCCCATGCCTATATTCCGGAGGCGATCGAACGCGCGGTGCGCGCTGGCGTGCGATCGATTGAGCACGGCAACCTGATTGACGACGCGTCCGCCCGGCTTATGGCCGAGCGTGGCTGCTACCTGGTCCCCACGCTTGTGACCTACGATCAGATCGCCGAGGTGGGGAAATCTCTGCGCTTCCCCGCCGAGAGCCTCAAAAAGCTCGGAGACGTCCTGCACGCCGGCGTTGGCGCGATCGAGATCGCCAAGCGCGCGGGGGTCAAGATTGGCTTCGGAACCGACCTTCTTGGTGAGACCCATCCGGCCCAGTCGAAGGAGTTCATCCTCCGCGCAGCCGTGCTCAGCAACCTCGAGGTCCTTCAATCGGCGACGGTCACAAACGCTGAACTTCTGCGCAAGCCGGGCGAACTTGGCGTCCTGAAGCCCGGCGCCTTCGCCGACCTGCTGCTGATCGATGGTGACCCTCTGGCGACGATCGAGGTCTTGTGCGGACAGGGCGAGACCATTGACCTGATCATGCGCGACGGCCAAATCTTCAAGAACCAGCTGCATTGACGAGCCCGGTTCGCAGCGTCATCCGCGGCGGCAAACGCCGGAGCAGACCCGCCGCCAAGGTTTATGGGCGCTTGTGTTTCCGGCTCTGCGGCGAGACTGGGCCCGGCGGGACGTGGGGGAGCCGCCGCCGCCCGCGCCCCCGCCATAGCCCCGAAGTCGGGCTTCCCCCTTGCGTTTTTCCCCCGCGCACCCTAGGTAGCGCGCCATCACACACGCAGACGTTCGGCGGCTAGGCGGTCAATCCCGTTTCGGCTTCCGTTCCGGTCCCGCGGTTGGAAAGGTCCAGCCAAGGGTTTGTTTGCGGAGGCGCACCGGAAGAAGGAAAAGATCCTATGGCGCTACCTGAATTCTCCATGCGGCAGCTTCTCGAAGCCGGCGCCCACTTCGGCCACCAGACGCACCGGTGGAACCCGAAGATGGAACGCTACATCTTCGGCAGCCGCTCCAACATCCACATCATCGACCTGTCGCAGACGATTCCGCTGCTGCACCAAGCCCTGGTCAAGGTCCGCGACGTCTCCGCCGCCGGCGGCCGGGTGCTGTTCGTCGGCACCAAGCGCCAGGCCTCCGATCCCGTGGCCGCGGCCGCCCGCCGCTGCGCCCAGTACTACGTCAACCACCGCTGGCTCGGCGGCACCCTGACCAACTGGCGCACCATCTCCATCTCCATCGCGCGCCTGCGCGAACTGGAAGGCGTGCTCGCCGGCGAAGGCGAAGGCCGCACCAAGAAGGAGCTGCTGCAACTGACCCGTGAGCGGGACAAGCTGGAACTGAGCCTGGGCGGCATCAAGAACATGGGCGGCATCCCCGACCTGATGTTCGTGATCGACACCAACAAGGAGGCCATCGCCATCCTTGAGGCGCGCAAGCTGAACATCCCCGTCGTCGCCATCCTCGACACCAACTGCGACCCCAACGGCATCTCCTATCCGATCCCCGGCAACGACGACGCCGCCCGCGCCCTGCAACTCTATTGCGACCTGATCGCCGACGCGGTGCTCGACGGTCTGGCCCAGGGCCAGGTGGCCTCGGGCGTCGACATCGGCGCCTCCGAAGAGCCCTCCGAGCCGGTGCTGAAGATGATCGCCGCCGAGGAGCCCAAGGCGGCTTCGGATGCGACGGCCGTGACCATGGCCGACGTCGAGGTCGACCAACCCGCCGCCCCCGCCGAGGCCCAGGCCGCGACGGACGCGGCCCTGGACGCCGTCGCGGACGAACCCGCCGCCACGTAGGCGACGTCGCAAAACCGCAATCGCGGCCGGGCTGAACCCCGGCCGCAGCACGCTATTTTTCAGATCTGGAGGATACCATGGCGGAGATCACAGCCGGCTTGGTCAAGGAACTGCGCGACAAGTCGGGCGTCGGCATGATGGACTGCAAGAAGGCCTTGCAGGAAACGAACGGTGACGTGGACGCGGCCATCGACTGGCTGCGCGCCAAGGGCCTGTCCAAGGCCGCCAAAAAGGCCGACCGTATCGCCGCCGAGGGCTTGGTCGCCGTCGCCGTGCGCCCCAACGGCGTCGGCATGACCGCGGCCGTGGTCGAGCTCAACGCGGAAACCGACTTCGTCGCCCGCAACGAACTGTTCCAAAACGCCGCCCGCCTGACCGCCAAGGCCGCCCTCGACACCGACGGCTCCATTGACGCCATCACCGGCGCCAAGTCCGAAGACGGCCAGACCGTGGGCGAGGTGATCACCCACCTGATCGCGACCATCGGCGAGAACATGCTCGTGCGCCGCGCGGCCCGCTTCGACGTGGCCGAGGGCGCCGTCGCCAGTTACGTCCATAACGCCGTGGCCCCGGAACTCGGCCGCATCGGCGTGCTGGTGGCCATCGAAGGCGCCGGCGACCAGGCCAAGCTCGCCGAGCTGGGCCGCAAGATCGCCATGCACGTTGCCGCCACCGCGCCGATGTCGCTGAACACCACGGATCTTGATCCGGCGGCGGTAGAGCACGAACGCGCCATCTTCACCGAACAGGCCCTGGACAGCGGCAAGCCCGCCGGCGTGGTCGAGAAGATGGTCGAAGGCCGCATCCGCAAGTTCTTCGAGGAGGTCGTGCTGCTCAAGCAGGCCTTCGTGATGAACCCGGACCTGACCATCGAACAGCTGGTCGCCGAGACCGCCAAGGAACTCGGCTCGCCGGTGACGGTGAAGGGTTTCTCCCGTCTAGCCCTGGGCGAAGGCGTCGAGAAGAAGACCGAGGACTTCGCCGCCGAAGTCGCCGGCATGGCCGGCCTGCCCGAACCAGATCCGGATTGATTCATAGCAATGTTACGGCCGCGGGCAACGCCCGCGGCCGGCTGCGCTGATTCGTCGCCCGCCGTTCTTGACCGTCGCCGTTTAAGGTGGCCTCAGAAAAGTGGCGTGGTGGGGACGTTTCGATGACATCGAAAGCGAAGGCGGACGCCGATCCGTCGAGGGAGGCGCAGATCGATGCCGCCCTCAAGGCCCTGTTCGAGGCTCTGGAAAGCCGGCCGCCGCCGCCGGTCTTCCGGGCCCTGGTCGACCAGCTGGAGCGCCAGTCTCCGTCCCACGATCCCGTTCATCCCAGCATGCCGCGGCCCGCGACCGCCCTCCCGCCCCGACGGGGGTTCCGGCGCGGCCTGGCGTAGGGCCGCCTCGCATCCGTAGTTTGGGCGCTTGGCGCCTAGGCCTGGTCCCGCAAGGGGCGGGTTGCAATACGGCCAGTGCGTGGTTCGAGACGCTCCCTTCGGTCGCCCTCACCATGACTTAGGTATTGGACTGCAATACTAATCCTCATGGTGAGCAGCGGTCCATTTGCGCGCGCTTCGAACCACGCACGATTTCGCGGCGCACCCCGAGGGCAGAAGGCCTCGTTCACGGCCGTCCGATCACCATTAGCCCCAACAACCCCATCCACCCTGTGGATATCGCCGATATCTATCCCCGCAGCCATTGCGCCCACGCCCTGTGGAACCCATCTCTACCGTTGCCGTTTCTGCTTACGCGTCTCGCGCGTGCATCCGGCCCCTCGGCCATAGGATCGGAGCCACCCTCATGACCCCCTCCGATGGTGCCCTTGACGTCGCCGCCTGGGCCGGCGCCGAGCCCCAGACTGACCTCGCCGAACGCTACCGCGCCGTGCGCGCCGCAACCCTCGGCCTGACCACCCCCCTGTCCGCCGAGGACCAGACGGTCCAGTCCATGCCCGACGCCAGCCCGGTCAAATGGCACCTGGCGCACGTCAGCTGGTTTTTCGAGACCTTCCTCCTCGTCCCCCACCATCCGGACTATGCGGTCTTCGACCCCCAGTTCGGCTATCTGTTCAACTCCTACTACGAGGCCGCCGGCCCCCGCCGCCCGCGCCCCGCCCGCGGCCTCGTCACTCGCCCGGCGCTGAGCGAGGTGCGCGCCTACCGCCGCCACGTCGACGAGGCGATGCTGGACTTTCTCGCCTCGCCCCGGGCCGCGGAGCCCGACATCGTCGCCCTGATGGACCTCGGCCTGGCGCACGAGGAGCAGCACCAGGAACTGATCCTGATGGATGTGCTGCACCTCTTCGCCCAGATGCCCGCGCGCCCGGCCTACACCGCCTCCCGGCCCCAGCCCGCCGGGGACGCCGCCGCGCTCACCTTCACCCCCCACGCCGGCGGCCTGGTCGGGATCGGCTGGGACGGGGCGGCCTTCGCCTTCGACAACGAACAGCCCCGCCACAAGGCCTACCTGGCGCCCTTCCGCCTCGCCGACCGCCTGGTCACCAACGGTGAATGGGGCGGCTTCATCGACGCCGGCGGCTATGGCCGGGCCGACCTCTGGCTCTCTGACGGCTGGGCGCGGGTGCAGGCCGAGGGCTGGGCCCATCCCGCCTACTGGATCTCCCGTGACGACGGCGGCTGGGATGAGATGACCCTGGCCGGCCCTGGCCCCCTGGACGAATGCGCTCCCGTCGCCCACGTCAGCTACTACGAGGCCGACGCCTACGCCCGCTGGGTCGGCGCCCGCCTGCCCACCGAGGCGGAATGGGAGCATGCGGCGCAGGCCCTGGCGCAGTCCGGCGCTGACGCCGGCCCCCGCCAGATGAGCGACGTGCTCTGGCAATGGACCGCCAGCGCCTACGCCGCCTATCCCGGTTTCGCCCCCGGCGCCGGGGCGGTGGGGGAGTACAACGGCAAGTTCATGGTCAACCAGATGGTGCTGCGCGGCGGTTGCCACGCCACCCCCGCCGGCCACGCCCGCGCGACCTATCGCAACTTCTTCTACCCGCATCAGCGCTGGATGTTCGCCGGCGTGCGCCTGGCCGCCGACGGCGCGCCGGCGACGGTGGCGGAGGATCCCGGCGTCGCGGCCTTCCGCGCGGACGTGATCGCGGGCCTCTCGGCGACCCAGAAACGTCTGCCCAGCAAGTACTTCTACGACGAGCGCGGCTCGGCCCTGTTCGAGGACATCTGCGAGCTGGCCGAATACTACCCCACCCGCACCGAGACGGCCCTGCTGCGGGGCGCCGCCCCGGCCATGGCCCGGCACATCTCCGCCGGCGCGGCCCTGATCGAGTTTGGCAGCGGCGCCAGCACCAAGACCCGCCTGCTCCTGGCCGCCGCCCCACAGGTGGCGGTCTACATCCCCATGGACATCAGCGCCGACGCCCTGGCGCCCGCCGCTGAGGCCATCCGCCAGGCCTTCCCGGCCCTTGAGGTCGCCCCCCTGGTCGGCGACTTCACCCAGCCGATCGCCCTGCCGGACGCCGCCCACGGCCGCCCCCGCACCGGCTTCTTCCCCGGCTCCACCATCGGCAACTTCCCCCCGGACGAGGCGGTCGATTTCCTAAAGCAGGCCCGCCGACTCCTGGGCGCCGGCGCCCAGTTCCTGGTCGGCGCCGACCTGGTCAAGGACCCGGCGGTGCTGGTCGCCGCCTACGACGACGCCAAGGGGGTCACCGCCGCCTTCAACCTCAACGTCCTGGCGAGGATCAACCGCGAACTCGGCGGCCGCATCGACCTGGATCAATTCACCCACCGCGCCATCTGGAACGCCGAGGAAAGCCGGATGGAAATGCATCTGGTCAGCCGCCGCGATCAGGACCTGATCGTCGCGGACCGCCGCTTCCGCATCCGCGAAGGCGAGACCATCCACACGGAAAACTCCTACAAGTTCACCGAGACGGGGTTTGCGGTCTTGGCGGGGCGGGCTGGCTGGCGGATCGGGGATCGCTGGATCAGCGAGGATCCGGCGTTCGCGGTGTTCCTGCTGCAGGATCGGGTGGGGTAGGGGCGCGCTCAGCGCCGGTTCCGTCTTGCGTCATAGGCGAAACCTGCGACCGCTATAGGAATACGATGTTCCCAGGATCCAAGCCCACCACTCACAGCTACCCCCGCGCCGAGAGCCTCCAATGCTCTCTGGGCGCGTGATCGAAGCGTAAGGTCGACCATAGCGGCCTGCACAATCAGGCCGCGGCCACAGCCAGTCGGCGCACCCGAGCTTCGGCGGCCGAGAACCAGACAAGGCCGTCGCCCCAGTCGTACGCCACAGCATCCGCGGGCGGCTTCGCATCCTCGCCGCAGAGGAACGCCAACTCCTGGGCGGTGAGCATGCCCCAGCGGGCGAAGGCCGCAGCGGGCGTCGGGTCAGGCCTGGGATCCGACGTGGCGCCCGGCGCCGCCGCTTCCAGCCCGGCCACGTAGTCCTCATAGGGGACCCAGCCCGCCACCGTGGCCTCGCCCGCAGGGCCCCTGAAGATCAACGTCGGCAGGGCGTAGCGATCATGGCCTTCGGAGTGCTTCAACTCGCCGTTCATCGGCCCCTCGTGTTTGAGGTTGCGCACATAGTCGTTGGGCGTCCGCGTCTCCGTCCAGTCGGCCTTGTAGGCGGCCGCCACGTCGGGCCTGACCTGATCGGCGCGCCAGCGGGCCTGATCGAGCCCGACGACGCCTTGCGTGGCGGCGGCGAACTCCTCCGGCGTCTGCGGGCCGACGCCGAAGACGAAGATCTGCTCGCGGAACCGCCGCAGCACGCGTTCGGCGACATCCAGGCCCTGCCGCTCGGCCGCCTTCACCGCCGCGCCCAACGGATCTGTGGACTGAAGCATCAGCCGCATGGGGTTGGGATAGGGCATCCCGGTCAGCGCGGTGACCCGCTTCCAGTAGGCGCGCATGGGCTCGGCGGCGCCAACCCGATCCCAGTCGGCGCGGCCGGAACTCGCCTTCGCATCGCCCACCAGCCCGCCCATCACCTTGCGCCAGGCGAGGCGATGGCCGTGGCGCCAGTCGAGCCGGCGCAGCAACGGCTCCGCCCCCCAGGCGGTCGAGCAGACGGCGTCGGTGTATTCAACGACTTCGACGCGGGCCATCGGTTTGTCCTTCGCATGCCGCAGATTGGCGCCTATGGTCCCGCCGGGGGCGTCCGATGGCAACCCAATTCGATGGGTCCGCCAGCGCCGCGACGAGACCTTTGGAACGAGGTTTTGGCCTCCGCAGGCGCGGGAAACGATAGGCTGTGCTCGGCGCCCCATCATGGCGCCGCGTTCCGCATCGTAATAACATCAGCGCCCAACCCACACCGGCCATGGCCAAGGCCCCTCTGAAAGTCACCGATGGCATCGATAGTTCTAAGCGTGGTTGGCAGCGACCGACCTGGCCTGACGCAGGCGCTGGCGGCGGCGGTCCTCTCGGCCGGCGGCAATTGGCTAGAGAGCCATCTTAGCCGGTTAGGGGGCCTTTATGTCGGCTCGGTGCTCGTCGAGCTGGACGCGGACGCCGTTGAAAGATTGCGTTCGGCCATTGGCGCCGTGGACGCCCATGGCCTTGAGGTCAGAATTGCGCCGGCCGTCGAAGGGGGCAGCCCGGACGGCGAAGCGCTGAATTTCAGTTTGGTCGGCCAGGATCAGCCGGGAATCGTGAATCAGGTCACGGCGGCCCTGAGCGGCCTCGGCGCGAATATCGAAACGTTCAAGTCCTGGATCAGCGAGGAACCCCATTCCGGCGCCCCGCTGTTTCATGTGGAAGCGCGCCTTCGGCTTCCGCCGGACCTCGGCGCAGCCCGCGTCCAAGCCACATTGGAGGACATATCAGCGGAAATCATGGTCGACGTGGTGCTTGAGCCGGCGGGGTAGCGCCAGGAGCGGACGTGGTCGTTCAAATCGGTCCGGTCTTCTGACATCGGTAGCCGCCGCTGGATGCACAATAACCAATTCGGCTGACGGGGGGCTAGCGCAGCGATTGAGCTCAGCGCCTAAGCTCTCCGAAGACATCAAGCGAGTACTCCCGCGAAACCATCGCCCCCCACACGCAAATCGCCCGCCGGCTCCCGCCGGCGGGCGATCTGCTTCAACAGCCGTGCTGCAGTCGCTCAGCTCCGCGCGGCGACCACCACCTCGCCCGCCCGGCGGCGGCCGCCGCCGTGGGAGGCTTCGCCGCCCTTGCGGCCGGCGGTGGCGGCCAGGTCGCGGTCCTGGGAGAAGCTGCGTTTTTCATCGGGCACGCTGGCGCCGCCCTTGCGGGCGATTTCGCGCTGGCGCTCCTTGTCCATGGCGGCGAAACCCCGTCGGGCGGGCTTCTTGGTGCGGCTTTCCTCGGTGGTCATGGCGTCTTTCCTGATGCGGGGTTTGGGGACCCGACCGTCGGGGGACGGGCGGGGAGGGGAGGCCCTATCGGTCCAAGGGCGAGTCCTGATCGCGGGGGCGATCATCGGCGGGGTCCGGCGGCAGCGGGTCGGTCGGCGGCATCTCCTCGGGCGCCTGGGCCGGATCGATTTCCGGGGGTGGCGAGGACGATGGGGCCGGTGTTGGTGGTGGGGGATCTGACGCGTTCACAACGGTCTCTCTGCGACGGGTTCCTACGTAACTCGCCAAGGTCGCGCTTGGTTCTCCTCCCGGTTCGGAATGATTTCAGACCGGAAAGGGTCGGCGGTTCGATGCTCGCCCGAGATGACCGCCCGGGCGCAGCGGGCGAGGTCGGCGGCCAGATAGGGCTTGCCCAGGATCACGGTGCGACGGTCGTCCCGGAAGCGGGCGGTGAGGGCGCCGGTCTCGTGGCCGGTTGCGACGATAATTCCCAGGTCCGGGTGATCGCGGCGGATGGCCTGGGCCAGATCATCGCCCCGCCGGTCGGGCAGGCCCACGTCGATCACCGCCAGGGCCAGGGCCGGTCCCTCGGCTAGGCGCGCCAGGGCTGCCGCCGCCGAGGTGACCCATATGGGCTCAAAGCCCAGGTCGCGCAGATCCTCCTCGGCGAGCACGGCCACCAGGGCCTCGTCCTCGACCAGCAGGGCGGTGGGCAGGGTGGGGGCAGGGGGCGTCTGGACGCCCCTGATGTCGGTTGCTTGCATCAAATCTTGGCCTCCGCGCCCTGCACGCGGGACGGTCACTCGCGTTACGGGCGAGTTATAGCGGCGGCTAAATGTTCGCGCGATCACCATCCGGGGAGCACACCGAGTCGTGAGTGGGAGAACGGCGTGCGGCGGCCCGACGCCCCCGCCTCAGATCCGCCCGCGCGCCTCCAGGGCCTCGACCACCCGCGCGGCGGACTCCTCCGGCGCCAGGGCGCCGGCGTCGAGGATCAGTTCGGCGGCCTCAGGCGCCTCGTAAGGGGACGACACTCCGGTGAAGTTGGCGATCTGGCCGGCCAGGGCCTTGGCGTAGAGGCCCTTGGGGTCGCGCTGGACGCAGTCGTCCAGGGGGGTGTCGACGAAGATCTCCAAGAACTCGTCTTCGGCGAACAACTCGCGCACCATCCGCCGCTCGGCGCGGAACGGGGAGATGAACGAGCAGAGGACGATGGTTCCGGCCTCCACAAACAGCTTGGCCACCTCGCCCACCCGGCGGATGTTCTCCACCCGCTCGGCGTCGGAGAAGCCGAGATCGCGGTTCAGGCCGTGCCGCACATTGTCGCCGTCGAGGAGGAACGTTCGCACCCCACGTTCGTGCAGCTGGCGCTCGACCAGGTTGGCGATGGTCGATTTGCCGGACCCCGACAGGCCGGTAAACCACAGCACCGCCGGCTTGTGGCCGTGCAGCCGCTCGTGGTCGGCGCGGCTGACCAGCAGGGCTTGGCGGTGGATGTTGGCCGCCCGGCGCAGGCCGAAGTCGACCATTCCCGCGCCCACCGTGGCGTTGGTGTAGCGGTCTATGAGGATGAAGGCGCCGGTCTCCCGGTTCTCTGTATACGGATCAAAGGCCACCGGGCTGGTGGTCGACAGGTTACACACTCCGATCTCGTTCAGCGCCAGGGTGCGGCCGGCCAGGTGCTCCAGGGTGTCCACGTCGATGCGGTGCTTCAGGTGGGTGACCTTGGCCGGCACATAGCGGGTCCCGATCTTCATCAGATAGGGCCGGCCGGGCAGCAGCGGTTCGTCCCCCATCCACAGCAGGTGAGCCGCGAACTGGTCGGCGACCTCGGGCCGCTCCGTGGGCGGGGTCAAAAGGTCGCCGCGGGCGATGTCGACCTCGTCGGTGAGGGTCAGGGTCACCGCCGCCCCGGCGCGGGCCTCGGCCAGGTCGCCGTCATAGGTGACGATGCGGGCGATGCGGCTGGCCTTTCCGGAAGCGGCCACGGTCACCGGATCCCCCGGCCGGATCACCCCGGAGGCGACGGTGCCGGAAAAGCCGCGGAAATCCAGGTTCGGCCGGTTCACCCACTGCACGGGGAACCGGAACGGCTTTTCAGCCGCGTCCGAGTCGACGTCGATGGTCTCCAGGTGCTCGACCAGGGTCGGGCCGTCGTACCAGGGGGTGTGGGCCGAGCGCAGGGTGACGTTGTCCCCATGCCGCGCCGACAGGGGGATGGGGGTGATGGTGGCGAAGCCCAGGGTCTCGGCGAAGGCGCGGTATTCGGCGACGATGGCGTCGAACACCCCCTGGTCATAGGCGGCCAGGTCGATCTTGTTCACCGCCAGCACCACGTGCCGCACGCCGAGCAGGGAGCAGATGTAGCTGTGCCGCTTGGTCTGGGTCAGCACCCCCTTGCGCGCGTCGATCAGGATCACGGCTAGGTCGGCGTTGGAGGCGCCGGTGGCCATGTTGCGGGTGTACTGTTCGTGCCCCGGGGTGTCGGCGACAATGAAGGCCCGCCGGTGGGTGGAGAAGAACCGGTAGGCGACGTCGATGGTGATCCCCTGCTGCCGCTCGGCCTCCAGGCCGTCGACGAGGAGGGCGAGATCCAGGTCGTCGCCGGTGGTGCCGTGGCGGGCGCTGTCGCGGGTCAGGGCGGCGAGCTGGTCGTCGAGGATCAGCTTGGAATCATAGAGCAGCCGGCCGATCAGGGTCGACTTGCCGTCGT
>PLSW01000168.1 GCA_003165275.1 Caulobacteraceae bacterium | reverse complement strand
CCAGCGGGTCAAGCTGGCCAAGGAATTGGCCCGCCGGGCCACCGGCCGCACGCTCTACATCCTCGACGAGCCGACCACCGGCCTGCACTTCGAAGACACCCGCAAGCTCCTGGAAGTGCTCCACGAACTGGTCGACCAGGGCAACACCGTGGTGGTGATCGAACACAATCTCGACGTGGTGAAGACCGCCGACTGGCTCCTCGACTTCGGCCCCGAGGGCGGCGACGGCGGCGGCATGATCGTGGCCTCCGGAACCCCCGAACAGGTGGCGGCCGACAAGGAAAGCTGGACCGGCCGCTACCTCGCCGAGGTGCTGCAGCGGCAGGAAGAGCGCCGGCGGACCCGGGTGAAGGCGCTGAAGCTCAAGCAGACGGCGTGAGTGCGTGCTTCGACACGCGCGCGAAGGGCGCGCTACTCAGCATGACGTCTTTCTTTGCAGCCCACTCAACGACGTCATCCTGAGTAGGGAGCTACGCGACCGTGTCGAAGGACGCAGGCGCGCCCTGCAATCCTGACGAAGCCCCATCTGGCCCCTCAACCGGGTTTCCTTTAGGAACGCATCGAAGCCGGCGCTCCGACCGGCCCTTGGAGGACCCCCATGATCCTGTACGGCGCGCCCAGCCCCGCCCCCAATCCGCGCCGCGTGCGCATCTTCCTGGCGGAGAAGGGGATCGACCTGACCGAGACCCTGGTCGACATGCGCAAGCGCGAGCACAAGTCGCCGGAATTCCGCGCTAAAAACTCGGCCGGACAGATCCCGACCCTCGAGCTCGACGACGGGACCACCATTTCCGAAACCGTCGCCATCTGTCGCTATTTCGACGAGTTGCAGCCCAACCCGCCCCTGTTCGGGACCACGCCCCTGGAGATGGCGCATGTGGACCAATGGGTGCGCCGGTCGGAGTTCATCATGATGAACCCCGTGGGCATGTTCTGGCGCCACGCCCACCCCTACACGGCGTCGCTGCTGACCCAGTTCAAGGACTTCGGCGAGTCCAACCGCGAGACGGTGATGGGCGCCATGCGCTGGTTCGACCGGGAGCTGGACGGCAAGGCCTTCCTGGCCGGCGAAACCTTCACCATGGCCGACATCTGCCTGCTGACCACCATCGACTTCGGCCATTGGATCGGCCTGGAGACGCCGGCCGACGTGCCGCACCTGAAGGCCTGGCACGAGCGCGTTTCCGCGCGTCCGACCGCGACCGCCTGACCCTTGGGGCGGCCCCTAGGCCGCCGCCCGCGCCGCCTCGCCCGCCAGGGCGGAGTAGGCCGCCGCCGGCGGCGCCTGGAGGATCACATAGGCGCAGGTGGCGATCAGGGCGGCGAAGGCCTGAAGCACCAGGAACGCCGCCATCGCCGCCGGGCCACCATTGGGGGCGCCGACAACGATCCCGGTCGCGCCGCCCAGCACCATGAACACCGCGCCCAGGACGAACTGCATCAGGATCAGCACCACCAGCGCCAGTGCTGTCGCCAACAGATAGGTGGCCAGCAGCCGCAAGACGTGGCCCGCGCTCAGCCGCCATCCTTCCACGATCGCGATGCGTCGCTGGGCGATGCTCGCCGCGCCCACCAGGGACAGACGTGTCAGCACAGCGATGGTGGCGCACAGGCTGGCCGCCCGCAGCATGGCGCTGAACACCACGGACACCTGATTGTCTGGCAGGCCCGCGGTGACGAAGTCCACCAGTGTCAGCACAGACAGCATGGCCATCAGCACCAGACACAGCAGGGCGAACACCGCCAGCAGGCGCAGCTCGTCCATGCCAAGGCGCAGACCCGCGGGCCCATCCTCCGGGCGAAGGACGCGGCGATAGATGGCGGCGGTGAACATGGCCATGAACACCCAGCTCACCGGACCGGCGACGCTCATGAAGGGCAAGGCGGTGGTGATCAGCTTTTCCGCGGCCACCGGGTCTGTCGGCGGCTTGCGCATGCTGGTCACCAGCTCCGACATGTGAGCGCCGAGGGTGGCATAAGCGATCAGCCCGAGGACCACGATGAAGCCGATGTAGAACAGCCCCCACAGCAAGACGATCCGCGGCTTCTCCCGGGTCAGGCGGATGCCTTCCAAGGCCGCGTCGATCACCGAGAAACTCGCCATAGTCGCCCTCACCCGGCTCAGCCGTACGAGTCGCGACTATGCCCTATCCGCGGGATTTCCACGCGGCTTTTGACCGCAGGCCCCTCCCCGATCTGGCGAGGGCCCCTTGAGATCAATCGGCCGAGGGTTCCGGCTTCAGCATCCGATAGGCGGCGGCCCAGGGGGCGTAGAAGATCGCCGAGACCGCGCCGATGACGAAGGAGCCGATCAGCACCCCGATGATCAGGACCGGCCCGACCGACTGCAACATCACCTCCGGCGACTGCTTCACGAAGGCCAGGAAGGCCGCCTGATTGGCCGCGTGGTCGGCCAGATGCGGCTTCACGAAGATCATCATCGGCACGCCGATCACCGCAAACGCCGCCATCTCCAGCAGCATGAGGACGACGACCAGCAGCAGGGCCAGCAGCAGCAGGCTGAAGGCGTGGCCCTTGGTCACCCGCCAGGATTCGAACAGCCGAAATCCGCGTTCCTCAAAGCTCATCACCGCCGCCATCGACCAGCGCAGCAGCACCCAGAAGAGCCCGACGACGCCAATGATTGCTCCAATGACCGCGACGATGGCTGCGGCGGGCTTGGAGACGAAATGCGCCACCGTCGCGGCGACGAGGCCGACAACCAACGCGGCGGCGAGAACCCCGACGAAGATCAGAATGCCCTCGACGATCCGGACCAGCACGATCCAGACCTCCTGCATGCCCAGGCGCAGATAGGCGAAGGCCCTGCGTTTCGGCTCCAGGACGGCGCGGAACACCGCCGCCACCACCATCGTCTTCACCACCAGCGACAACAGCCGCAGCAGCGGGTTCATCATCATCATGTGCATGTAGGAGTGGGTGAACATCTCCGGCGACGGCGGGGCGTCGGGGTGCAGCTTGGCTTCCCGCGCCATGTCGATCATCGGCCCCATCATTGGTCCGATCATGGCCAGGGCCGGCAGAACGCCAAAGAGGATCGTGAACAGTCCCCAGGCGAATACAGAAACCGGCCGCCGGCCGATCAAATTGAATCCGGCGCCGACGGCGTCGCTGACTGAAAAGTTTGCCATAAGGTCCCCACCCCACGCTGCAGTTGCCCAAGCGTAAGCGCCACCATAGGCGCCTTTTTCCGAACGGCGCTACCCCGGCCCCATTAACGTCTTGTCATGCGGGTCCGCGCCGGGCGCGACCGACCGGATGGAACATCCGAGCCTTTTCCCGCGCGCGTCGAGCGCATAAGACACCCCGATGACCCTCAAACCCATTCACATCGTCGGCGGAGGCCTAGCCGGCTCCGAGGCCGCCTGGCAGGTCGCCCAAGCCGGCGTGCCGGTGGTGCTGCACGAAATGCGCCCTCACCAGCGAACGGCCGCGCACCAGGGCGGCGATCTCGCCGAACTGGTCTGCTCCAACTCCTTCCGCTCCGACGACTGGGAGCACAATGCGGTGGGGCTGCTGCACGCCGAGATGCGCCGGTGCGGCTCGCTGATCCTGTCGGCGGGAGACGCGCATCAGGTGCCGGCGGGGTCGGCTCTGGCCGTGGACCGCGGCGGGTTCTCCGCCCAGGTCACCGCGCGCCTGGAGGCCCACCCCCTGGTCACCATCGCCCGGGAGGAGGTGACCGGCCTGCCCCCCGCCGACTGGGACAGCGTGATCATCGCCACCGGCCCCCTGACGTCCCCGGCCCTGGCCCAGGCGATCCTGGATCTCACCGGTGAAGGCGCCCTGTCCTTCTTCGACGCCATCGCCCCCATCGTCCACCTGGACTCCATCGACATGGACGTGGCCTGGCGCCAGTCGCGCTACGACAAGGCCGGCCCCGGCGGCGACACCGCCGCCTATATCAACTGCCCGATGGACCAGCCCCAGTACGAGGCGTTCGTCGACGCCCTGCTGGCCGGACCCAAGGCGGAGTTCAAGGACTGGGAACAGGTCCCCTATTTCGACGGCTGCCTGCCCATCGAGGTGATGGCCGAGCGCGGCCGCGAGACCCCGCGCCACGGGCCGATGAAGCCGGTGGGCCTGACCAATCCGCACAAGCCGGAGGAGAAGTCCTGGGCGGTGGTGCAGCTGCGCCAGGATAACGCCCTGGGCACGCTGTGGAACATGGTCGGCTTCCAGACCAAGCTAAAGCACGGCGCCCAGACCGAGGTCTTCCGCACCATTCCCGGCCTGGAGAAGGCGGTGTTCGCCCGCCTCGGCGGCCTGCACCGCAACACCTTCCTCAACAGCCCCCGGCTGCTGGACGGAGCCCTGCGCCTGAAGGCCGACCCGCGCCTGCGCTTCGCCGGCCAGGTCACCGGGGTCGAGGGCTATGTGGAGAGCGCCGCCATCGGCCTGCTGGCGGGGCGACTCGCCGCCGCCGAGCGTTTGGGCCGCCCCCTGGAGACGCCGCCGACCACCACCGCCCTGGGCGCCCTCGTCGCCCACATCACCGGTGGCCACCTGGAGGGCGGCTCCTTCCAGCCGATGAACATCAACTACGGCCTGCTGCCGCCCATGGAAGGCCCGCGCAAGGACGAGGCCGGCAAGAAGCTGAGCCCGCCGGAACGGGGCCGCGCCAAGAAGCGGCTGATGAGCCTGCGGGCGCTGGCGGACCTGGAGGCCTGGCTGGAAGACGGCGTGAAGGCCGCAGCGGAATAGGACGCACACCGCGCGCGGTGGCGGCGAGTTTTGGTGACAGTTTACTTAACTCATTCCACCAGCCTCGCAGCGGCAGCGTTGCGGCGCGAGTTAAGTAAACTGTCACCGAAACTCCACCGAAACTCACCTCACACCCGCCCGCTGAGCACCGCCCCCAGCAGCCGCAGCCGCGTCTCTAGCGGCCCCGGCTTGCGGCTGGTAAAATACGGCCTCGCCAAGGCCATATAGGCCACCGCCGGAAAGGCCGTCGGCGGCAGCGCGTTGACGGCCGGTCGCGCCGCATCCAGCGCGGCCCAGCCCAGGGCGACCAACTCGGCGTCGGCGGCGCCATCCCGGGCCTGTTCGGCGATCCACCAGGCCTTGGCCAGAGGCTGCAGCGAGCCGCCCACGTCCGCCCCCAGCATAGCCGCCGTCAAGTCCACCACCGCGCCGGCGGTCCCGGCGACATGACGCTCAACCGCGGCGGAGTCGTCGAGGCGAACCCCGTCCAGGGCCGCGAGCCGCGCCTCCACCATTTCCTCAAGGATCGCGGTCGCCACCCCACGCCGCGCCACCACCCCGGCCAGGGCGACCAGCACTGGATGTCCCGGCGCCGCGCGGCCGGCGGCGATCGCCTCAATCCCCTCCCGCCACCAGGTCAGCCGGATTTCCGCCATCAGCGGCTCGGTGACCAACTGCGGAATGCGGCGAAGTTCGTTGTCGAAGGCGTAGAGGGCGATCACATCGGCGCGGAGGCCCGGATCGGCGATGAACCGGCTGGCCAGCCAGCGGTCGGGATCGCCGCGCTCCACGGCGGCGTCGAGGTCTTCCGGTGAATCCATGGCCGCTGATAGCACAGGGGCGGCGGTTTGATCCGCCGCCCCTGGCCGTTTCGTCTGAAGGTCTCGGCGTTCAGCCGAAAATCGTCTGGTTCATGGTCATGGTGACCAGCATCGGGATCGAAAGCAGGGTGTTGATGCGCGAGAACAGCATCGCCATCTTCGCCGCCTTGGCCTTGGCGTCAGCGTCGGCCTCCTTGATGCCAAGGGCGATCTTCTGGTTCGGCCAGATCACCCCCCAGACGTTGAGGAACATGATCGTCGCCAGCCACATGCCGACGCCGATGAAGGTGTGCTGCGGATTGATCGGGTGCTCGGTGAAGCCCAGGGTGATGGCCTGCAGCAGGTAGCCGCGGGAAATCGCCAGGATCACCCCCATCACCCAGGTCGCCAGGGCCGCCCAGCGGAACCAGAACAGGGCCTCGGGGGCGATGTATTTGGAAATCGCCGGCTTCAGCTCGGCGGGGATCTGCGGCATCACCCGGATCTGTACGAAGTTGAAATAGTAGAGCAACCCGATCCACAGGATGCCGAAGAAGACGTGCATCCAGCGGAACACCGCTTCGTAGAAGGCCCCATCGCTGGTGCGATGGACGTAATAGCCGGCCACCATGATCAGCGCGAGAATGACGCTGACGATGATGGTGTTTCGAAAATTGGACAGCAACGCCGTCATGACCCATGCCCCTTGGTTGTTTCCGGACTCACGGCCGGTTAGGCGGATCGTTGCAGTCTAAGGGCGGACGGAGCAAGCCTTGTTCGGCGATGATTTGGCTATTCTTGGACACGATCCGGCCCTGGCCGACTAGATTTGACCCCGCTCCCCTCTTCGTCATCCCGGCCGGAGCGCAGCGGAGAGCCGGGACCCAGGTGACTGACGCCGGCGGCTGGGTCCCGGCTCTCCGCGCAAGGGCGCTCCGGCCGGGATGACGACCAGAGAAGTAAAGCCGGCTCTCCGACTACGGCCGCGCGCCCGTGGGCTTCATCGGCTCAGCCTCTCCCGCGTCACGGTTGACCCCCCAGAGCAGGATCACCGGCAGGGCGACGTAGATCGACGAATAGGTGCCCACGAAAATGCCGAACACCATGGCGAAGACAAAGGGAAACACCGTCGGCCCGCCTAGGAACAGCATGCCGCTGAGGGCCAGCAGCGCGGTGGAGCCGGTGATCAGGGTTCGCGACAGTCGCTCGTTTTCCGACAGGTTGATGATCTCGGCTAGGGGCATGCGCTTGAACTTGCGCAGGTTCTCCCGCAACCGGTCGAAGGCGATGACCTTCTCGTTCATCGAATAGCCGATGATGGTCAGCAGGGCGGCGATGGAGGGCATCGAGAATTCGATGTGGAAGGCCGACAGCACCCCCATGGTCAGGATGATGTCGTGCACCAGGGCGATCACCGCCCCCAGGCCGAACTGCAGCTGGAAGCGGAACCAGATGTAGGCGAGCATCAGCAGGATGGCGACGGCCAGCGCCTCCAGGCCGCCGCTGAAGAGCTCGCCCGACACCTTGGGCCCGAACACCTCGACGCTGTTGTACTTGATCCCCGGAAAGGCGGCCGACAGCTTGGCCTCGATCTGGGTGATGGCGACGGCCGGCGGAACCGCGGGGTTCGGCTCGAACCGAAGGGAGGCGGAGTTCGGGGAGCCGAAGCCCTGCACCTCGGCGTCCTTGACCCCCATCTGGCCCAGGCTGGCGCGCAGCTGGCCGAGGGGCGCGGGGCCGGGGGTGGTGATCTCCACCAGCGTGCCGCCCTTGAAGTCGGTGCCGAGGTTCAGCCCCTGCATGGCGAAGAAGGCGATCGAGGCGACCACCAGCAGGGCCGAGAGGCCGGCGGCGACCGGCGCCCACCGCACGAAGTTGAAGTGGGTGTGGGCGGGCAGATTCTTGATCAGTGGCCAATGCATGTTCAGGACCTCAGATCGGAAGCGACTTTTTGCGGTTCGCGCGGAACCACAGCACAACGAGCAGGCGGGTGATCATCAGCGCCGAGAACACCGAGGTCAGCACGCCGATGGACAGGGTCCAGGCGAATCCCCGCACCGGTCCCGCGCCGAAGGCGAACAGGATCAGGGCCGAGATCATGGTGGTGATGTTGGCGTCCCAGATCGACACCGACGCCCGGTTGAAACCGGTGTCGATGGCCATGGCCGGCTTGCGCCCGCCCCGCTCCTCGTCGCGGATCCGCTCGTAGATCAGCACATTGGCGTCCACCGCCATGGCGATGGTCAGGATCAGGCCGGCGATGCCCGGCAGCGTCAGGGCCGCCCCGGTCATCGACATGGCCCCGAAGATCATCATCATGTTGGCCAGCAGGCCGGCGACGGCGATGCCGCCGAACACCGCCCCGTAGGCGAGGAACATGAACAGGGCGATCAGGATCACCGCGATGATCCCCGCCAGGGCGCCCGCGCGCACCGAGTCCGCGCCCAGCTGGGCGCCGACGGTGCGCTGTTCCTGAACGTCCAGCTTGGCCGGAAGCGCGCCGGAGCGCAGGTTCAGGGCCAGTTCGGTCACCTGCTGCTGAGAGAAGGCGCCGGTGATCTCGCCGGAGCCGCCGGTGATGGCGCCTTGGATGACCGGCGCCGACAGCACCTTGCCGTCGAGGACGATGGCGAACCGCCGACCGATGTTCTGGGTGGTGGCGTCCCCGAACCGCTGGGCGCCCTTGCCGTTGAAGCGGAAATTGATGTCGGGCCGCCCGCTCTGGTCGAAGCCGGCCGAGGCGTCAGTCAGCATCTCGCCGGTCACCACCGAGCGCCGCTGCAGGGCGTAGGCCGGGGTCGGACTGCCGGTCTCGCCATTGGGCACCACCACGTCCTCGGGCGGAACCCTGCCCTGAAGGATGTCGCCCGGGGCCACGGTCTCGTCCACCATCTGGAAGGTCAGCTTGGCGGTCTGGCCGATGACGGCCTTCAGCCGCTCCGGATCGCTCTCGCCGGGCACCTCGATGACGATGCGGTCGGTACCCTGCCGCTGGATGGTCGGCTCCTTGGTGCCCAGGGCGTCGATCCGCTTGCGCAGGATCTCGATGGACTGCTCCACCGCCTTGGAGGCGTCCGCCGCCAGGGCCTGGTTCGACAGCGACAGGACGATCTGCTGGTCGGGGCCGGTAGTGACTAGCACGTCCCGCACCCCGGTCTGGGAAAGGGTCCCGAGCTTGCCCAGGGCGGCGCGGGCGGCGTCGAGCTGGCTCGGATCGGTGATCCGCACGCTCACGTCGCCGCCCACCACGCCGGGGTTGGAGAACACGATCTGCGCGTCCTTCAGCGTCGTGCGCACATCCTCGACGAGGTTGTTCAGCCGTTCGGCCTTCAGCGCCGCCTGGTCGACCTCCAGCAGGAGGTATGAGCCGCCCTGCAGGTCGAGGCCCAGGCTCAGCCTTTGGCTGGGCAGGCCCGGGATCGACACGTTGGCCGGCAGGAAGTTCGGCAGGGTGAACAGAAGACCGAGGAAGACGGCCAAAGCGCAGACGACAATGCGCCAACGGGGAAGTGCAAGCATGGCCGATCAGCCTCCGATGGCGCCGGTCAGGACTTTGCGTCGTTGGCGGCGGCGGGGGCGCCGCGGGTGCGGACCTCGGCGACCATGGTCTTGACCACCTTGACGGTGACGCCCTGGGCGATCTCCAGGCCCAGTTCCGCGTCCTCGACCCGCACCACCTTGCCGATCATGCCGCTGGACAGCACCACCGTGTCGCCCCGCTTCACCGCCGCCAGGGCCTCGCGATGGGCCTTGGCCCGCGCCTGTTGCGGGCGCCAGAGCATGAAATAGCCGACGAGGCCGATCAGCAGGAACGGCGCCAGTTGGGTCAACATGTCCATCGGTCCGCCGGCGCCGGCGGGCGCTCCGGCGAGCATCGTCAAGGCTGGGGTCGCGAACATAGAGTCTCCAAACTCAGAAAGGGCCGCCCACGCTCCGGGGGCGGCCGAAAGTTGGCGGAAGCTATGCGCTGCAACCCACTTTTGCAATGCGCTGGTCCAATGAGTAGGTAACGAGGCATGACCCCTGATGTCGCAGCCCAACTCGCCCGCATCGCCGCGGCCCTGGAACGCCTGGCCCCGCCGCCCCAGGCCGCGCCGGATTTCAACGCCGCCCGCCTCTTTCGCTATGAGGCCGGCCCCGGCGCCTTCACCCCCGCGCCGGACTACGGCCTGCCCCTGGACCTCCTGGTGGGGGTGGAGCGGCAGAAGGCGCGGTTCGTGGAGAACCTCACCCGCTTCGCCGCCGCCCTGCCCTGCAACCACGCCCTGCTCTGGGGCTCCCGGGGCGCCGGCAAGAGCTCCATGGCCAAGGCGGCCTTCATGACCGTGGCGGCGGTCACACCGGCCCTGCGCATGATCGAGGTGGACCGGGACGAGATCGCCGCCCTGCCCCGCCTGTTCGAACAGCTGCGCCCCCTGGCGGAGCGGTTCGTGGTCCTTTGCGACGACCTGTCCTTCGAGGAGGGCGCCGCGGCGGCCAAGTCGCTCAAATCGGCCCTGGAGGGCGGCGTCGGCGGCCCGCCGGAGAACCTGCTCTTCGTCGCCACCTCCAACCGCCGCCACCTGATGCCCCGCACCAGCGACGAGGCGAGAGGCCTGATCGCCACCGCCGAGGACGCCGAGGAGGAGGTCTCCGTCTCCGACCGCTTCGGCCTGTGGATTGGCTTCTCCCCCATGGACCAGGCCGCCTACCTGGACGCCGTACGCGGCTACGCGGCGCGGTTCGGGCTGGTGGCCGACGACCTGGACCGGCGGGCCCTGCAGTGGTCGCAGCTGCGGGGGGCGCGGTCAGGGCGGGTGGCCTGGCAGTTCATCCGGGACCTCGCGGGGGAGCTGGGGGTGGGGCTGCCGCTGTAGGGGGCGGCGATCAGTCAGCAGGCAATCTTACCTGGCTGCCCTGGAGTTGTGGAAGATCGCCAGTGGCTTCAATGCGTCCGTCGTCCGCAAGCGCCGCCAAGCGACCGGCAAGAACCAGATCGCTGGTCACTCGGCGTTTCAGGTCAATGAATGATGCAAGGACTTCTCCAACGATCTGGGCGGCTGGGGAACGCCCCTGAAATTTGATTAGGGAGACAAGAATCTCATCGAAAAACGTGATCGGGGCGGAGTGAAGTTCCATATCTGCGCCGACAACCCTCAACGCGCTATTCTCCACTTGTAGCCCACTCCAACGATCTCGATAAGCAAGGCGCGCTTCTTCCGAGAGCCGGTGAGCCTCGGAAATGAATTGGTTCTCGACAATCTCCTCGGCGGTCAATTGCCCAAACCCAATGATAGGCTCACTCGCGACGCCTAATCTCCGGCTGACGTAACAGCGATCCGTCAGGTCAACGATATCGCAGGGCAGATCGCCAAGCCGCCAAATCAATTCGAGGAATCCAGCGAATTCGCACGAAGATCGGCGCGATACCCAAACGACGCGTCGGACATTGTCCGACAGTGCGGCTGCCCAGAACGGCTGGTCTTCTAGCGCCACCTCGTCCCATTCCGTCCAGCCAAGCTCTTCTTCAACCCACGCGGCGCGGAGATCCGGATCGGATGGGTTGATGGGGCCAAAGCTTAGGTCGTCAAAGAGCGCGACGACCTGATCAGGACGTCCCAGCGTCCCCAGCGCCTTCCTCAGGCTGCCGGCGCTGATGGAGAGAACACCAAGTGCAGTGTAGGGTCGGTCACAGGGCCACCTTCGATTTCCGCGCGCTGAGTCCTCCCCGCGTGCGGGGAGGTGGCCCCGAGCAACGCGAGGGGACGGAGGGCAAGTCTGGGGCTAGATTTCAAGCATGCCGATCGAACGTACAACCCGAAATCGCGCCAAGGCGCTGCGTCGCGCCCTGACGCGGCCGGAGTTCCTCCTGTGGGAATGCCTGCGCCTTCGCCAACCGGGTCAGCCGATCTTCCGCCGCCAGCACCCGGTCGGCCCGTACATCCTGGATTTCTTCTGCTTCCGCGCCCACCTGGCGGTCGAGATCGACGGTCAGGGTCACGGCATGGGTGATCGGCCCGCGAGGGACATGGCCCGCGACGCCTATCTCGCTCGGGAGGGCATACGCACGGTGCGATATCCGGCGTCAGAGGTGATGGCCGATCCGGACGGAATCGCCAACGGGATCATGGACGCCGCGAGAGCTCGCATCGCCCCCTGACTTGCCCCTCCGTCGCTTCGCGGCGCTCAGCGCCACCTCCCCGCGTGCGGGGAGGTGGCCCCGAGCAACGCGAGGGGTCGGAGGGGCAAGGGGCGCGGACAAAAGAAAACGGCCGCCGGGTTCCCCCGACGGCCGCTTCCAATCTCACACCGCCTAAGCAGCGACTATTCGATGATCTTGGTCACGACGCCCGAGCCGACGGTNNTGCGGACGGTAGTTGGTGAAGAACGGGGTGTGGCGGCCGCCTTCGTCCTTGGTGAGGATATAGGCCTCGGCGGTGAACTTGGTGTGCGGGGTGATACTGCCCGGCTTGCAGAGCACCTGGCCGCGTTCCACGTCTTCGCGCTTAGTGCCGCGCAGCAGCACGCCGACGTTGTCGCCGGCCTGGCCCTGGTCGAGCAGCTTGCGGAACATTTCCACGCCGGTGCAGACGGTCTTCTGAACCGGACGGATGCCGACGATCTCGACTTCCTCGCCCACCTTGACGATGCCGCGCTCGATACGGCCGGTGACCACGGTGCCGCGGCCGGAGATGGAGAACACGTCTTCCACCGGCATCAGGAACGGCAGGTTGATCGGCCGCTCCGGCTGCGGGATGTAGGCGTCGACCTGGGTCATCAGCTCGAGGATCGAGTTCTCGCCGATGATCGGGTCGCCGTTGTCCAGGGCCACCTTGGCCGAGCCCTTGACGATGGGAATGTCATCCCCCGGGAAGTCGTAGGACGAAAGCAGCTCGCGCACTTCCATCTCGACGAGCTCCAGGAGCTCCTCGTCGTCGACCAGGTCGACCTTGTTCATATAGACCACCAGGGCCGGCACGCCGACCTGACGGGCGAGCAGGATGTGCTCGCGGGNNGGCCGGGGCAGTCGACGTGGGCGTAGTGACGGTTGGCCGTCTCGTATTCCACGTGCGCCGTGTTGATGGTGATGCCGCGGGCCTTCTCCTCCGGCGCCGCGTCGATCTCCTCGTACTTCTTCGCCGTCGCCCCGCCGGATTTCGCCAGGACCATCGTGATCGCCGCCGTCAGCGTTGTCTTGCCATGGTCCACGTGACCAATCGTGCCGATGTTGCAATGCGGCTTGTTACGTTGAAACTTTTCCTTGGCCATGTCTCAAGCTCCGGCCCTTGGGCCTCAAACGGGTTTGCGGGATAGGGGTTAGGCGTACTTCTTGATCACTTCGTCGGCGACGGCGGGCGGCACCGGATCGTAGTGGTCGTATTGCATGGTGAACTGGGCGCGTCCCTGGGACATGCCGCGCAGGTTGCCGATATAGCCGAACATGTTGGCCAGCGGCACGAAGGCGGTGATGACCTGGGCGTTGCCGCGCTGGTCGGTGCCCTGGATCTGGCCGCGCCGCGAGTTCAGGTCGCCGATGACGTCGCCCAGATATTCGTCCGGGGTCAGCACCTCGACCTTCATGATCGGCTCGAGCAGTTTGGGGGCGCCCTTTTCGCGCAGTTCCCTGAACGCCGCGCGGGCGGCGATTTCAAAGGCGAGCACCGAGGAGTCGACGTCGTGGTAAGCCCCGTCGACCAGGGTCGCCTTGAAGTCGATCAGCGGGAAGCCGGCCAGCAGGCCATTTTCCTTCGAATTTTCGATCCCCTTTTGGACGCCGGGGATGAACTCCTTCGGCACCGAGCCGCCGACGACCTTGCTTTCGAACACGAAGCCGGAACCCGGCTCGCCGGGGGCGAACTGGACCTTGATCCGCGCGAACTGGCCGGTGCCGCCGGTCTGCTTCTTGTGGGTGTAGTCGATCTCGACCGAGCGGCCGAGGCTTTCGCGATAGGCCACCTGCGGCGCGCCGATATTGGCCTCGACCTTGTAGGTGCGCTTGAGGATGTCGACCTTGATATCCAGGTGCAGCTCGCCCATCCCCTTCATGATCGTCTGGCCCGACTCCTGGTCGGTGAAAACGGTGAAGGAGGGATCCTCGGCCACCATCTTGCCAAGGGCGACGCCCAGCTTTTCCTGGTCGGCCTTGGACTTCGGCTCGATGGCGATCTCGATCACCGGCTCGGGGAAGGTCATCCGCTCCAGGATCACCGGCGACTTGACGGGATCGCACAGGGTGTCCCCGGTGCGGGTGTCCTTCAGGCCGGCCAGGGCGATGATGTCGCCGGCGAAGGCTTCCTTGATGTCCTCGCGATTGTTCGAGTGCATCAGCAGCATGCGGCCCACGCGCTCGCGCTTGTCGCGCGTCGAGTTCAGCAGGCCCATGCCGGTTTCCAGCTTGCCGGAATAGATGCGGCAGAAGGTCAGGGAGCCGACGAAGGGGTCGTCCATGATCTTGAAGGCCAGCATGGCCAGGGGCTCTTCGTCGGACGCATGGCGCTCGACGGGCAGGTCGGTCTTGTAGTCGATGCCGGGGGTCGGGGGAACTTCGTTCGGCGACGGCAGGTAGTCCACCACCGCGTCAAGCAGGGGCTGGACGCCCTTGTTCTTGAACGCCGAGCCCGCGAGCACCGGATAGTAGGCGCCGGTGAGGACGGCCTTCTTGATGCACTTCTTCAGCACCGCCTCG
>PLSW01000349.1 GCA_003165275.1 Caulobacteraceae bacterium | reverse complement strand
CGATCCGCGGCGCGAGCGCGCGGCCGTGCTGGTGGCCAGCCGGCTCGAACAGGGCCACGCCGCCGTCCCCGCCGGTCTCGCCCCCGCCCTGCCCCAGGACGGCCGCGCCCTGCTGCTGCGCGCCAGCTTCGCCGGACCCGAAAGCCCGGCGGCCCAGCCGTTCCGCGCCGCCAGCGTGCTGCAGTCGGCCCGGGACCTCGATTGCCTGGCCGACGCCGTCTATTACGAGGCCCGCGGCGAGANNGTGGCCCAGGTGGTGCTGAACCGCGTGCGCCACCCTGCCTTCCCCAAGACCGTCTGCGGCGTCGTCTTCCAGGGCACCCACGCCAGCGACACCTGCCAGTTCAGCTTCGCCTGCGACGGCTCCATGGACCGCCCGCGGGAGCCCGCCGCCTGGCGCCAGGCGCGCACCGTGGCCGCCCGGGCCCTGTCCGGCTTCGTCATGCCCTCGGTGGGCAACGCCACCCACTTCCACGTGGCGGGCCTGCAGCCGGGATGGGGACCGTCGCTGATGCGCGTCGCCCAGATCGGCCTGCACGTCTTCTACCGCTTCGGCGGCCACGCCGGGGCGCCCGACAGCTTCACCGCCAAGGCCCACCCCTCCGCCCCCGGCTCCGACATGGCCGCGCGGCCCGTCTACGCCAGCATGCTGCCCATCGGCGGCGAGACGGCGGACGGTCGGCAGGCGGGCCAACTGACCCTGGCCAACGCCATGGTCTCCACCGCGGCTCCCGCCCCGACGTCCCAGGCCAAGCCGACGGCGCCGAGCGCGGCCCCGCCCGCCTCGGTTCAGCCGGCCAAGGCGGCCGACGCGGCCGCGACCAAGGGCGCGCCGACGTCGTGAAGACGGTTGGGTTTAGTCGGAATCGGGATTTCGGCGGACCGACGCCCCCTCAGTCAGCTTCGCTGACAGCTCCCCCGTTTCACGGTGGAGCAAATCGATCATTGTCCTCCACCGCGTAGCGGGGGAGGTGGCGGCGCGAAGCGCTGACGGAGGGGGCGTCGGTCCGCCGCACGACCGTCGGCTCACGCCCGCGCCGCGCGCCTCAACGCCTGAGGCGGCTGGCCGAAGGCGCGCACGAAGGCCCGGCGCATGCGCTCCGGATCGCCGAAGCCGGCGGCCAGGGCGATGTGGTCGATGGGCTCGGGGCCGGCCTCCACCCGCTCCCGCGCCGCCTCAACCCGCAGCCGCTCCACCGCCCGGGCGGGGGTCAGGCCGGTCTCCTGGACGAAGGCGCGGGCGAAGTTGCGCGGACTCATGGCCGCCTGGCCGGCCAGGCGCTCCACGGTCAGCGGCTCGCCCAGCCGCTCCCGCGCCCAGGTCAGCAGCCCGCCGAACCGCCCCTCCGGCCGCTCGATCTCCAGCAGGGCGGAGAACTGCGACTGGCCCCCCGGGCGACGATAGTAGACCACCAGCTGCTGGGCCGTGGCCCGGGCGACCGCCTCGCCGTGGTCCTCGGCGATCAGGGCCAGGCACAGGTCGATGCCGGCGGTGATGCCGGCGGAGGTCCAGATCGGACCGTCCTTGATGAAGATCCGGTCCGCCTCCAGGCGGACCCCGGGAAAGCGGCGGGCGAAATCCTTGGTCCGCGACCAGTGGGTGGTGGCCCGGCGTCCCTCCAGCAGGCCGGCGGCGGCCAGCAGGAAGGCGCCGGAACAGACGCTGGTCACCCGGCGGGCCGTGGCCGCGGTCGCGCGGACATAGTCGATCAGGGCCGGGTCATAGGCCGACCGGCGCGTCCCGTCGCCGCCGGCCACGATCAGGGTGTCCAGGGGCGGGGCGCCCGCCATCGCCTCGGCGTAGAGGTTGGGGCCGGCGCTGGAGGCCACCGGCCCGGCCTGCGCGGCCAGGACCTTCAGGTCGTAGCCGCCATGGGTAAAGCGGGACGCGATCTCGAAGGCGGCGATGGGGCCGGTGGCGTCGAGGATCTGGAAGTCCGGGAAGATCAGGAAGCCGATGGTGCGGGGCATGGCGGCTTTCGAGGGAACATTGTCATTTCGGCCAGACGCTAGACCGGCCAAGCTGGCGGCGTCAACCAGGAGCCACCCCATGACCGACGCCAAGTTCCGCATCCTCGAAGTGATCTACCCGGGCATGACCCAGCTGGATTTCACCGGCCCGCATACGATCTTCAGCCGGCTGCCGGGGGTGGAGACGATCGTCGCCTCCCTCGACGGCGGCGCGGTGGAAAGCGACGGCGGCCTGACCTTCGCGGGGACGCGCCGGCTCGCCGACATCGACCGCTGCGACCTCTTGTTCTTCCCCGGCGGCTTCGCGGTGACCGAGGTCATCAACGATCCGGCCTTCATGGCCGAGGTGGCCCGGCTGGCGCCCACGGCGCGCTACCTGACCTCGGTCTGCACCGGATCCCTGGTGCTGGGGGCGGCGGGGCTGCTGAAGGGCCGGCGGGCGGCCTGCCACTGGGCGTGGCGGGACATGCTGGCCCTGTTCGGCGCCGTCCCCGACGCCGGCCGGGTCGTGCGCGACGGCGACATCATCACCGGCGGCGGGGTGACCGCGGGGATCGACTTCGCCCTGACCGTCGCCGCGGAGTTGGCCGGAGCCGAATTCGCCCAGGGCCTGCAGCTGGGCCTGGAATACGCCCCCGCTCCGCCCTTCGACGCCGGTCGTCCCGAGACCGCGCCCCCGGCGGTTCTGGCGGCCGTGCAGGCCAACATGGGCCGCCTGCTGCCGGGGCGGCTGGCGCAGGTTAGGGAGGCGGCGGCGAGGATGGGGTAAGAGGCCTTCTCCCCTTGGGGGAGAAGGTGGCCCGAAGGGCCGGGGTCGCACCGGCCGATCAGCTGCATTTTCGACATCGCGCGGATGGGCCGGCGCGACCCTTCATCCGTCCGCCTTCGGCGGGATGGTCTTCTCCCCCAAGGGGAGAAGGCCTCCGGACGCGTTCTACGATTTCGTTATTCCTCCGCTACCTACAGCGGCAGCAGATGCCGCGTCCGCGTATACGCCAGATACCCGACATTGGCGCCCAGGCGCAGGCCGACGCCGGCGCGGATGGGGGCCAGGGTGACGTCCTCCGCGCGCTGGTAGTTGGCGCCCAGGCCGCCGATGAAATAGGCCGAGCCCTCCACCCCGGGGAAGCGGCGGTAGATCATGTCCGGATACTGGAGATTATAGCAGAGGGTGAACACCCGGCTGGCGTTGCCGCCCAGGTCCCAGCCGATGGACGGCCCTTGCCAGAACACCTTCTGCGGCGGCCGGTGCTTCATATAGAGCAGGCCCGAGCCGTAGCGCAGGCCGACGCCGATGGCGCCCGCCCCCTCGGTGCCGGCGATGTAGCCGGTGGGCCGGCCGTTGTCGCGGAAGGCCCGCTCGATCACCCCGGCGGCGCTCTCCGCGGTGACGCCGAAGAAGTTCGACACACTGCCGACCATCTCGTCGCGGTCGTAGGTCTCGGCCTTGTTGGAGGTCGGATAGTCCGGGCCGCGCCCCCCCGGGGGCGGCATGTGCTCGGCGTCCTGCGGGCCATCGCCTCGCGGGCCGCCATAGGGCGGGGGCGGCGGCGGGCTCGACGGCGCCATGTCCGGCTGCCCGGCGTCCTGGGCGCGGGCGGCGCCCGAGGCCGCGGCGGAGCCGAGGGCGGCCAGACCGGAGGCGATGAGCAGGCGTCGATCCATGGCGAATCTCCAGAAACGGTGAAGCTTTCACCCTGCCGGCATATTGCGACGACGATGGGGCGGTTCCGTGTCCGCCCCTAGCATGATTCCGCCCACGGCCTCGCGCGGGCCGCGTTTCGTGCTAGACGCTGCGCCCATGACGACTGAGCTTTCCCACATCCGCAACTTCTCCATCGTGGCCCACATCGACCACGGCAAATCCAC
>PLSW01000237.1:13989-19056 GCA_003165275.1 Caulobacteraceae bacterium | reverse complement strand
TCGACCAGCGGCCTGGGCTGGGCGAGGGCCGAGGGCGCGGCGCTGGTCAAAAGGACGGCGAACGCTGGGGCGACCGCCCCGGCTGCCTTGGCCACGCGGCCGAAAACTCGCTGCATCCGCACTACACCCACGATCGATCGCCCCCAGCGCCAAGGCCGGGCGCCGCCGGACCTATGAACGCCGTTCCACAATTACAAGAAATCCCCGCCGAATGCGCGGGGGCCCTGCATGAAATGCGGCGGTGCGGCTTTTGTGCCGCGCCGCGGGGCAGGCCTTTATGCGGGGTCACCGACCGTCCACCGAAAAGGCCAGCAGGAGGTTGGAGCCGGCGTTGGTGGTCCCATAGCCGGTGTGCTGGAACAGCATGCCGTGGGCCAGCACCGGTCCGCCGGCGTCGATGAAGCCGCCCTGCGCCGTCCCGCCATTCACCGGCGCGTAGGTCTGGGCGGCGGTGTCGAAATCCCAGACGATGGCTCCGGTCGCCGCGGCGTAGGCGCGCAGATGGCCGTTCATCGCCCCCGAGAACACCACCCCGGGCATGGCGCTCACCGCCGCCGACTGCGCCCGGCTGCAGCGGGTGCGGCCCCAGGCGCAGGCCACGTCCGGCGACGGTGTCGTCCACAGCACCTTGCCGGTGGCGGGGTCGAGGGCGCTGAGGCCGGGCTTGGCGGCCGCCGGGTTCGCCGCCACGTCGGACACTGCAGCGTAGAGGGCCGAGCCGTCGTCGGCCATTCCCCACTGGATGCCGCCCAGGGCGCTGCCCGCGCCGAGGCGGGTCTGCCAGACCATGCGGCCCTGGCGATCCGGATCGAGGCCGAAGGCGACGCCGGACTTCTGCCCCACCAGCAAGATTTGCCGGCCGCCCGCCAGGGTGTGCAGGATGGGAGAGGCGCCGAAGTCATAGTCCGGCCCGACGGTGGCGGGACAGTTGGTCGGCTTGGGATTGCGGCCGCAGCCGATCAGGAAGTTGTCGCCCCGGGTCATCTGCCGGGTCCAGCGCATAGAGCCGGTGGTCAGGTCCAGGGCGATGATCGCATCCGCCCCGTCGGTGTCCGCGTCGGTGTAGGAATCCCCCGTGCCGACGTAGAGCAGCCCCCGCCTGGCGTCGATGGTCGGGGCCGACCAGATCGCCGCCCCCGCGGGGCCGAACATTGGGTTGCCCGCGGAGTTCACCGTCGTGGGTTTGGGCGCCGCCTTGATCGCATAGGTCTTCCAGATCATCCGGCCGCTGGCCAGGTCCAGGGCCGCCACGCTGCCGCGGAAGGTGCAGCAGCCGTAGTGGGCGTCCGAGGCGATGGTCTCCTCCAGGGAAGACACGGGGACGTAGATCCGCCCCTCGTGCACTACCGGCGAGCCGGTGATCACCGCGCGGGGATGATCGTCGATCCGCCGCGACCAGAGTTCGCGCCCGGAGCCCGCGTCCAGCAGGTGCACCGTGGCGTGGGTGTCGCCGAACACCGCCGCATAGCCGCTGGGCGCCGCGGCCAGGGGGACGATCACCAGGGCCGTGCGCACCCCGGCGTCCAGGTCGTGGCGCCAGTGGACGCAGCCGCTGGCCGCGCCCAGGGAATAGATCCGGCCGCCGTAGCTGGACAGGAACGCGCGGTCTCCGATCACCGTCGGCTGGCCATCGCGCACCCCCGGATAGACGAAGGCCCATTTCACCTTCAGCCGCGGCACGTCCGCCGCCGCGATCCCCGGGGCGGGCTGGTAGCGACTGCTCTGCGCGTCCCGGCCCCAGCCGTTCCAGTCGCCGGCGGCGGGGCGGATCGGCGGATTGGCGGCGCAGGGGTTGGCGTCGACGTTCGCCGCCGCCGGGGTGGCGACCCAGGGGGACTTGCCGGTCAGATAGACGGTCAGGGCGCGCAGGTCGTCCGGCGACAGGCCCTTGGCCATGGTCTTCATCGCCCCGGTGGTCAGGCTGGCGTAGACCTCGTTGGGGGAGCGGGCGGCGATCTCCGCCTTCAGCGGCGCGCGGCCGTCCTCGCCGCCGTCCTCGTGACAGCGGGCGCAGTGCTGGTCGTAGAGCCGGGCCCCGGTCGTGACATCGCCCCCCGCGGCGGATCCGGCGGGGTCGATCGGCGCCGCCGACAGGGCGCCGGCGATGGGGAACAGCACGCAGGCCGCGGCCAGGATCGCGGGCGCGGCGGCGGCGAGACTGCGCAGCGCTCCACGCGGTCGGCTCGGCTCTGCCATCGGACGCACCCCCGGTCGCGCGCCGCCGTGCGTGGGGCCGCGCGCTCAAGGCCAAGTCTGACCGCGATCGGGGCTCCCGCGCAAGAGAGCTGCGCAGGCGAGGCGACGGCAGATCGCCCTTGGCCGGCCCCGCCGAACGCGCCATCATACGGCAAATTCTAAAAGCGCCAGGGACCCCAGGGAGAGATTTCAATGGATTTGATGGACCAGTCGGCGACGCGCACCGGCCTTTCGACCGAGCGGCTGGAGCGGATCACCGCCCACCTGAACCGCAACTATATCGACCCCGGCAAGATCGCCGGCTGCCAGGTGGCGGTCACCCGTCACGGCCACATGGCCTACTTCCGCTCCTTCGGCCAGATGGACCGCGAGCGCGGCAAGCCCATGGCCGACGACACCATCTTCCGCATCTATTCGATGTCCAAGCCGATCACCTCGGTGGCGCTGATGATGCTGTACGAGCAGGGCTATTTCCAGCTCGACGACCCGGTCAGCCGCTACATCCCCGAATGGCGCGACCACAAGGTCTGGGTCAGCGGCGACGGCGACAAGATGGAGCTGGTGGCCCCCAACCAGCCGATGACCTTCCGCCATGTGCTCAGCCATTCCGGCGGCCTGACCTACGGCTCCCTGCTGGCGGCCCTGGGCGCCCCCGACGACGGCCATCCGGTGGACAAGGCCTATGCCGAGCACAAGGTGCGCCGGGGCCACGGCGAGACCCTGCACGACTTCGCCATGAAGCTGGCCAAGGTCCCCCTGCGCTACCATCCCGGCGAGCGGTGGATGTATTCCCTGTCCACCGACGTCTGCGGCTATCTGGTCGAGGCCATTTCCGGCCAGCGGTTCGACCACTATCTGCAGGAGCACATCTTCGGCCCCCTGCGCATGAAGGACACCGGCTTCGTGGTGCCGGCGGACAAGGTCGGCCGTTTCGCCGCCAACTATCAGCGCCAGCCCAACAAGACCCTGCGGCTGATTGATGATCCGGAGACCTCCGACTATCTGAAACAGCCGAGCTTCCTCTCCGGCGGCGGCGGCCTGGTCAGCACCACCGCCGACTACCTGCGCTTCTGCGACATGCTGCGCCGGGGCGGCGAGCTGGACGGCGCCCGCATCCTCGGCCCCCGCACCATCGGCCTGATGCGCAAGAACCACCTCGCCGGCGGCCAGGACCTGACCCAGATGGCCATCGGCGGCTTCTCCGAGACCGCCAACCAGGGCGTCGGCTTCGGCCTCGGCTTCGCCATGACCTTAAGCGAGGTCACCACGGGCGCCCTCGGCGAGGGCGACTACTACTGGGGCGGCGCGGCCTCGACCATCTTCTGGGTCGATCCCAAGGAGGACCTGACGGTGGTGTTCATGACCCAGCTGATGCCGTCGGGGGCGTTCAATTTCAGGGGCCAGCTGAAGAACATCATCTATTCGTCGATCGTGGATTAGGGGGCGGCGCGTTCGGCGAAATCAGAGCTGCAATAGTGCTTTGATTTTCGCCCGAACGTCCGCGAGGACAGCCGGCGCCACGGCGCCCCTGTGGCTGGCCTTTCTGACGCGCCAGTCCAGGCATTTGAGCTGATCGGCCAAGACGACGCTCGGAGGCGTGTTCGTCACCACCACCTCGAAGACATAGCCTTTGATCTTCGAGGTCATCGGACAGCAGATCATCATGCCGCGCGCACGGTTGTAGCGCATCGGCGAGAGGATGAGCGCCGGACGGTGGCCAGCCTGCTCATCGCCGGCTTGCGGATCGAATTGAAGCCAGACGATGTCGCCGGCCTCCGGGACATAGGCCGCCACTACCAGGCCTCGTCGCCGACAGGCTGCCCGAAATCGACCTCCTCGTGGAAGGTCTCCGGGGTCATCTGATTGAGCAGGTCATCGAGCTCATAGACCGGCGCCCGGATCGGCTCGATGACGATCCGACCGTTCTCCTCGCGGACCTCGACGGCTTGATCCAGGGTCAGGTGCGCCGCGGCCATGACGGACGCTGGAATCCGAACGGAGGCGCTGTTGCCCCATTTCTTGATCTGAACCTTCATCGCGCCTCGGCTGCCTGATGCAACGGATCCTGGCCGCTGTTGGCGTTTGTGTCAACAAATGTATCGACGGCGGTGCGGGGATATCGGCAGGGCTGCAACAAACGGCGCCCTGAACCATTTGCCCCCGCCGAGGGTTTAGCTTCACGCGCCTCAACCCTGCGCATGCGGGCAAGACGCACGCCGCCCTTTTCGCTATAGCCCAGGCCGCGCGACCCCCGGCGCGCGGACAATGGCCAGTCTGGATCACCATGACCAATCCCCTCGTTCAGCTCAAAGCCGCCGGCCAATCGGTCTGGCTCGACTTCGTCCAGCGCAGCATCCTGGAAAACGGCGACTTCAAGCGGCTGGTGGACGAGGACGGCCTCAGCGGGGTGACGTCCAACCCGTCGATCTTCGAAAAGGCCATCGGCGAGAGCGGCGACTATGACGAGGCCCTGGAGGCCTTCGTCGGCAAGACCGACGCCGACCCCGCCGCCGTCTTCGACCACCTGGCCATCGCCGACATCCAGGCCGCCGCCGACCTGCTACGCCCGACCTACGACGCCGCCCGTGGCCGGGACGGCTTCGTCAGCCTGGAGGTCTCCCCCTACAAGGCCCACGACACCGAGGCCACCGTCGCCGAGGCCCGGGCCCTGTGGCGCGCTGTCGAGCGGCCCAACCTGATGATCAAGGTGCCCGGAACCCCGGCGGGCGTCCCCGCCATCCGCGAGCTGATCGGCGAGGGGCTGAACGTCAACGTGACCTTGCTCTTCTCCCTGGAGGCCTACCGCGCCGTCGCCGAGGCCCACCTGGCTGGCCTGGAAGCGCGGCACGCCGCCGGCGACGACATCTCCCA
>PLSW01000237.1:0-13903 GCA_003165275.1 Caulobacteraceae bacterium | reverse complement strand
TGGAAGGCCCTGGCCGCCGCCGGCGCCCAGCCCCAGCGCCTGCTCTGGGCCTCCACCGGGACCAAGAACCCCGACTATTCGGACGTCCTCTACGTCGAGACCCTGATCGGCCCCGACACCGTCAACACCATGCCCCCCAAGACCATGCAGGCCTTCCGTGACCATGGCGTGGTGCGCGAGACCCTCACCGAAGGGATCGATGAGGCCAAGGATGTGATGGCCACCGCCGAGACCCTCGGCCTCGACCTGGACGGCGTCACCGCCAAGTTGGTGGAGGAGGGCGTCCGCCAGTTCGCCGACGCCGCCGACAAGCTCTACGGCGCCGTGGCCGACAAGCGCATCGCCGCCCTCGGCGAGGCCCTGGACAGCCAGGCGATCAGCCTGCCTGACGCCCTGAAGGACAGCCTGAGGGCCGCCACCGAAAAGGCCCGCGCCGAGGGTTGGGCCCGCCGCCTGTGGGCCGGCGACGCCAGTCTCTGGACCGGCGCCGACGAGGCCAAATGGGTCGGCTGGCTGGCCGCGGGCCAGGGCGAGCAGATCGAACTGGCCGCCCTGGAGACCTTCCAGGGGGAGATCAAGGCCGCCGGATTCACCCACGCCCTGCTGCTCGGCATGGGCGGCTCCAGCCTGGGGCCGGAGGTGCTGGGATCGGTGCTCGGCCACAAGGCCGGCTTTCCGGACCTGCTGGTGCTGGACTCCACCGACCCCACCCAGATCGCCCGTTTCGAGGCGATGATCGACCCGGCCAAGACCCTGTTCATCGTCGCCAGCAAGTCCGGCTCGACCCTCGAGCCCGACATCCTGGAGCGCTACTTCTTCGATGTTGCGACCAAGGCCGTCGGCGAGACCCAGGTGGGCTCGCACTTCGTGGCCATCACCGATCCGGGCTCGCAGCTTGAGGCCCGCGCCACCGACGCCCGCTTCCGCCGCATCTTCCTGGGCGATCCGCAGATCGGCGGCCGCTATTCGGTGCTGTCCAACTTCGGCATGGTCCCCGCGGCCGTCGCCGGGATCGACGTGCGCGGCTTCATGGCCAGGGCCCAGACCATGGTGCGCGCCTGCGCCGCCAGCGCGCCCCCCGCCTCCAACCCCGGCGTCGCCCTGGGCCTCGCCTTCGGCGCGGCGGCCGTGGCTGGCCGCGACAAGCTGACCATCCTCGCCTCCCCCGCCCTCGAGGACGTCGGCGTCTGGCTGGAGCAGCTGGTCGCCGAATCCACCGGCAAGCTCGGCAAGGGGATCGTCCCCGTCGCCGGCGAGCCCTTCGGCGCGCCCGACGTTTATGGCGATGACCGCGTCTTCGCCCAGCTCACCCTGAAGGGCGAAGCCGACGCCCGGCAGGATGCGGCTCTGAAAGCCCTGGAGGCCGCCGGCCACCCGGTCGTCCGCATCACCCTCGCCGAGCGGGCAGACCTCGGCCAGGAGTTCTTCCGCTGGGAGATCGCCACCGCCATCGCCGGCGCCGTGATCGGCATCGACCCCTTTGATCAACCCGACGTCGAGGCCTCCAAAATCAAGACCAAGGCCCTGACCTCGGCCTATGAACAGTCCGGCGCCCTGATGCCGGAAGACCCGATCCTCGAGGAGGCCGGCTTGGGCCTCTACGCCGACGAGGTCAGCGCCGCCGAACTGGCCGAACGCACCGAGACCCGCACCCTGGAGGCCTATCTGGCCGCCCATTTCGCCCGGGCGGGGGCGGGCGACTACATCGGCCTGCTGGCCTACATCGACCGCGATCCGGCCCACGAGGCGACGCTCACCCGCATCCGCTCGGCCCTGCGCGACCGGCGCAAGGTGGCCACCGTCGTCGGCTTCGGCCCGAGGTTCCTGCATTCCACCGGACAGGCCTACAAGGGCGGCCCCGACACCGGCGTCTTCCTGCAGATCGGCGCCACGGCGGCGAGGGACCTGCAGGTGCCCGGCCGCAAATACAGCTTCGCCGTCGTCGAACACGCCCAGGCCCTCGGCGATCTGCAGGTGCTGGTGGAACGCGGCCGCCGCTGCCTGCGCATCGACCTGGGGTCGGACGTGGCGGGCGGGCTGAAGCGGATCGAGGCGGCGGTGGAGAAGGTGGCGCGGCGGTAGGGGGCTCAGGACTAGGCCAATTTACCGGAGGCCTTCTCCCCTTGAGGGAGAAGGCGGCCCGAAGGGGCGGATGAGGGGCCGCGCCGGCCTATCGGCTCGGCTGTCGACTCCCCTATCGATCGTCTCCATTGTCGAACCTGCGGCGAGACTTCGACAGTGTCGACAGGCGGTTGAGCCGCCGGCGCGACCCCTTCATCCGGCGCTTCGCGCCACCTTCTCCCGCAAGGGGAGAAGGCCACTGTGAAACTTCCCACACAGTAATCCCCCAACCTAAACCCTGGTCACCTACCGCCGGCCGCGCTTAAATCCCCGCGACGCTCCCGCGCGAGCCCGCGATTCACGGATATCCCATGACCGATCTCTCCACCGACGACCTGGACGCCGCCGCGCGGGACCTGGTCGAGGAGGCCTCCAGGCCCAGCCGCCGGGTCCGCCCGCGCCTTGCCCGCAAGCTCGCCGATGGCGAGGACGTGCAGGTGGAAACCCCGAACGGCCCGGTGATGGCCTGGCGCCTGGGCGCCGGCCCGGCGACCTTGCTCGTGCACGGCTGGGAGGACGACAACGCCCTCTGGAGCCCGTTCATCGACGCCTGCGCCGAGCTCGGCCGCGCGGTGGTGGCCTTCGACCTGCCGGGCCACGGCTTCTCCCCCTCGGAGGCCTTCTCCCTGAAGGCGGCCGGCGAGGCGGTGCTGGCGGTCGCCGAGGCCCTGGGGCCGATCGATTCCCTCGCCGCCCACTCCTTCGGCTGCCCGGCCAGCCTTTACGCCCTAACCCACGGTTTGAGCGTCCACCGGGCCGTCTTCATCGCCTCGCCCTTCCCCCGCACCAAGGAGCGGGAATCCTGGATCGACGACTGGTCCCAGCGCCAGCTGAAGCGCGGCGAGGACCCGGCGGTGGTCGAGCGGGCCGTGCTGTTGATGGCCGAGCGCCAGGCGGCCCAGGCCCACGACCAGGTGCTGCAGGACGCCGATCTGTCGGCCATCACCGCCAAGGCGATGATCGTCCACTCCATGGACGACGACCAGTGTCCGGTGGGCAACGCCTACGCCCTGAACGAGCGCCTGCCCGGCTCGCAGCTGGCGCTGGTCGACGACCTTGGCCACCGGCTGGTGGCTCAGGATGCGGTGGTGATCGAGCGGGCGATCAACTTCGTCGAGGACTTCGGCTGAGCCATAGGCCACAAGCAGGCCGAGCCGCGGTCAACGCGGCGGGATCATAGGGGACGGATTTCATGCGCATCTTGAGGAACGGCGCGCTCGCCGTGTTGGCGATCGTCATCCTGGCCCTCGGCTGGATCATCGTCTCCGACCGCCTGGCCCAGCCCGCCCCGGCGGACACGGCGCCCCTGATCGCCAAGGCCGCGCAGTACCATCCGCGCATCAAGCGCGACACCTGGGGGGTGCCGCACATCTTCGGCCCCACCGACCCAGACGTCGCCTTCGGCCTCGCCTTCGCCCATTCGGAGGACGACTTCGCCACCATCCAGGAGGCGGCCCTGATGGTGCGCGGCTCCCTGGGTTCGGTGGAGGGGCAGAAGGGGGCGGTGACCGACTATCTGGTGCGCCTGTTCCGCGTCCGCGAGACCGTGGCCGCCCACTACGAGGCCGAGCTGCCGGCGGATGTGAAGCGCGTCCTGCAGGCCTACGCCGACGGGATCAACTACTACGCCGCCCTGCATCCAAACGAGGCGAGGCCCGGCCTGCTGCCCATGACCGGCCAGGACGTGGCCGCCGGCTTCGTCTTCCGCACCCCCTTCTTCTACGGCCTCGACGGGGTGGTGAAGAAGATCAATTCCCCGGTCGCCAAGGCCACCAGCACCGCCCAGGCCTGGGCCGGCCTGCCCATGGGCTCCAACGGCATGGCCGTGGCGCCGGTCAAGTCGGCGGACGGCGCCACCCGCCTGCTGGTCAACTCCCACCAGCCCTATACGGGCCAGGTCTCCTGGTACGAGGCGGTGCTGGACTCCGGCGAGGGCTGGCATGTGACCGGCGGCTTCTTCCCCGGCTCGCCCTTCATGCTGCACGGCCACAACGCCCACCTGGGCTGGGCCAACACCGTCAACGACCCGGACCTCGCCGACGTCTACCGCCTGGTGATCAACCCCACCAATCCCAACGAGTACCGCCTCGACGGCAAGTGGAAGGTGTTCGAGAAGCAGGACGCGGCCCTGCGGGTGCACATCTGGGGCCCGATCTTCTGGACCGTGCACAAGGACCTATTCTGGAGTGTCCACGGCCCGGTGTTCAAGACCGACCACGGGGTCTTCGCCATCCGCTACGCCGGCATGGACGAGGTGCGCCAGCCCCTGCAGTACTACCGGCTGGACAAGGCGAAAAACCTCGCCGAATGGCGCGCGGCCATGGGCCTGCAGGCCCTGCCCAGCATCAACTACATCTACGCCGACGAGACCGGGACCATCGGCTACGTCTACAATGGCCAGTTCCCGGCGCGCAAAGAGGGCGTCGACTGGCAGGGAACCCTGCCCGGCGACCGCTCCGACCTGATCTGGCACGCCTACCTGCCGTTCGAGCGCACCCCGCAGATCTGGAAGCCGACGTCTGGCTACGTCTTCAACTCCAACAACACCCCCTTCCAGGCCACCGGCGCCGCCGACGCCCTCAAGCCCGGCGACTTTTCGCCGACCATGGGCATCCAGACCAACATGACCAACCGGGCCTACCGGGCAGAGGAGACCTTCGGCGCCGACCCGCACATCACCGCCGAGGCCTTCCGCCGCTACAAGTTCGACATCGCCTATTCCGCCCGCTCGGAAATCGCCCAGATGATCGCCGAGGTCTGCGCCGTCGATCCCGGCCAGGACGCCGATCTGAAGGCCGCCCAGGGCCTGCTGAAGGCCTGGGACCGGCGCACCAACATCCACAGCCGCGCCGCGGCCCTGGCGGTGCTGATGGGCACGGAGGCCCACCCCTACGACGACCGGCCCCACGTGAAACCCATCGACGCCCTGCACCACGCCATCACGACGTTGAAGACCCACTTCGGCCGCATCGACCCCGAGTGGGGCCAGGTGAACCGCTTTAGGCGCGGAACATTCGACCAGCCCATCGATGGCGGCCCGGACACCTACCGCGCCGTCTATGGCGTCCCGCAGAAGGACGGCACCCTGACGGCGGTCGACGGCGACACCTTCATCATGTTCGTCACCTGGGACAAAAACGGACAGCTCTCAAGCGAGAGCATCCACCAGTTCGGCTCGGCGACCCTGGATGCGAAGTCCAAGCACTACGCCGACCAGTCGCCCCTGTTCGTGGCCATGAAGACCAAGCCGGTGTGGTTCACGGCCGAGCAGCTGGCCGGACATGTGGAGGCGGATTACGCGCCGGGGGAGCGTCACTGACCATCACCAATTCCGCTCATCCCCGCGCAGGCGGGGATCCAGGGGAGGCCCTCCGGCCTGCGCCTGATCGCCTGGGTTCCCGCCTTCGCGGGAATGAGCGCGTGAAGGGTGGCCGGTCAGACTGCTCCGTCGAACGCATGATGGAATGATTTTTCGAGGCCGAGGCCAGGTCAAGGACGGGCCCTCTTGGGCCCGCCGCGTCGCGGCGACGCCTATGGCGTCGTCCTTGAGTTGGCCTCGGCCTCGAAAGTAGGCTTGGCATGCGATCGATGGGGTGGTGTCGTTGGGTATGCGTTGGGCGCGAGCCCAGGTAGCCGATCGGAGGCGGGGACAGCGCCTGCGTATTGGGTCAAGTTCGAGAAGTTGTCACACCCGTCGGTCTTGAATCTTGGGATGGGCATTACGGCTGACTCCGAAGCTGACGCCCGGCGAATCTCTGATGAGGCTGTAGGAGGCCTTCCCGTAGTCAGCATCACGAAGGTCATGAACCTATCGAGCCTGGACCAGGGTCATGTGGTCCCGAATATGGGAAACTATCTCGAGCCAGGAATCTGGTTTCCAAAGGGATATGAAAAAAGTTGGGGGATTGGACCCCGGGAGCCCACATGACCGCCGACGCCGCCAGCCTCATCCTCCACCAATACGAACGCTCCCCCTTCTCCGAGAAGGTCCGGGTGATCCTCGGCGCAAAGGGCCTCACCTGGAGCGCCTGCGACCAGCCGGTGATCATGCCCAAGCCTGAGATGGTGGCCCTGACCGGGGGCTATCGGCGCATCCCGGTGCTGCAGGTCGGCGCGGACCTTTGGTTCGACAGCCTCTACATCATCGAGGAACTCGATCGGCGCCTTCCCCAGCCCCCCGCCTTCGCCGGCAGCGGCCTGGGCCTGGCCGCCGCCTTCGCCAGCTGGAGCGACGGGGAGTTGTTCAACACCGTCGTCGGCCTGCTGTTCGGCGGCGACTGGACCGCCGACGCGGCCTTCGCCAAGGACCGCAGCGACCTGATCGGCGCCCCCTTCGACGCCGCCCGCATGGCCGCCGCCGCCCCGATGCTCACCGGCCGCCTGCGCCAGCAGCTGGCCCTGCTGGAGACCCAGCTCGCCGATGGCCGCGCCTTCCTCACCGGCGCGGCGCCGGACGCCATCGACGCGGCGGTCTATTGCCAGATCGCCTTCATCCGCTGGGGTCGCGGCGTTTCGGCGGCGTTGGTGGACGAACACCCCGGCCTGCTCGCCTGGGAAAAGCGCGTCGTCGCCCTCGGCCACGGAAACCGCCAGGGCGATGTGAGCCGCGACGAGAGCCTCGCCATCGCCCGCGCCGCCACCCCGGCGCCGGTCGCGGCGGAGTCGGCGGACGCCGCCTTCGCCCCCGGCGACGCCGTCGCCGTCAAGTTCCACGACGCCAACACCCCGGTGCTGGAGGGAACCCTGCTCCGCGTCGACCAGCGCAGCCTGTCCCTCAGGCGCCAGGACCCGGACCTCGGCGACATCCACATCCACATGCCGCGGACAATCGGGGCGCTGAGCAAGCGGTAGGGCGGTCGCGACCCGCTTTCCTGAACCGGCGTCAAGCCGCCTTGGTCAGACGGTCGTCGTATAGCCACCGTCGAACCTTCGCGGCGGTGATCTGCACGGCGTCGGGATGACCTGGATTGATGAGAACGTTGAATTCCTCTGGGACGATAACCGAGGGGATCACAAGGAGCGCCGAAGCAGCCGTGCGAAGCCAGCCGGCGCCAAGGTCGATGCTGACCTGCCCGGCCGGCAGGGCGTCCCAGCCTATCTTCAAGCTTGCGTCAGTTTCCGAGCGCGCCCTGGCCCAGATGTTGTCCGGTATCGTCACAGCGACCAGATAGCGGTTGAGAGGAAGGCCACCGGCGTTCAGGTGGACGATCGTCTCCAAACATGCGAGCGCCCGGGTCGTCGAGGCGTAGACAAGCGGAAACCCGGCCGGATTCCAGCGTCCTCCGGACGCCTTGGCGCCAGCGCCGGATAGGTCATCTGCCTGATAGGCCGGCGTATCGGTTGCAATCCGCCAGACCGTCCGGCTCACGCGTACGCGCCGGTCTGTAACTGGGCTAGCGCCGTCGAAACCAAGCTTTGCCCCTCAATGGTGTCCATCAGGTCGACCGGGCGTTCGCCGCCAAAGGCAGGAAGGGGATCCCTGAGCCAGCGAGACAGCCAGGTGGCGGCATCGAACCCCTCTGGATTGCCCGACTCCTGAACCATCGACTCTATCTGCCCAACGAGCTTGGCGATGCCGATAACGCGCTCGCTCTCTTCCGGTGAGAGGGTTTGATTATGCTTCGCCTTCTTGTTGACCGTCGCTGGCGAGAGCCTAAGCGCCTTGAGCGCGGCGCCCTTGCCCATCGCCAAGTCCGCCATGATGCGCTTGGCTTCCGTGGCGCGTACGCCGCGTCGGATTATCTCGATGCGTTCAATCGGCGATGCGCGAAATGTTTCCAAATAGGAAATTCCGACCCCAGGCCGCCTAGGCGGTGGCGCCTCTTTGACCGGATCGGCGCCGCCGTCCTCAAGTATAGTCTGATTGAGCCACTCGCCGAGCGTCATCCCAGACCGACGAGCGAGGCCTTTCGCGACCTCTCGCGCCTTTGGATCGATACCCATTATGCTCCACGGCGCATCCGAGTTCACCCGAGTTGCACGTCCTGGCGCTGTCTTAGTCCGCTCTAGCTGTACTGGATCGCGGACAGGTGGGCGGGCCATGGAGCTGCTCCTTTGAGCCTTTTGTATGCTCAAACGAGCAGACAGTCCAGAAAGCTATAGGGGCGGCATCGCCCTGGCCCGAAGCGCCCAGTTGAGCCGCAAGCGCCTTGCCCCCCTAGCGCGCGTCCACCATCACCACCTCGGCGTCCTCGATGGCGGTCACGGTCAGGCTGTCCACGTCCGTCGCCGCCGCCCCATCCCGCGGGCCGAGCCGCAGGCCGTTGACCTCGACCACCCCGGCGGAGGCCACCAGATAGGCGTGGCGGTCGGGGGTGGTCTCGTAGGTGAGGCTTTCTCCGGCCTTCAGGGTCGCGCCCAGCACCCGGGCGTCGGCGCGGATGGGCAGGGCGCCCCCGTTGGCGTCGGCGTCGCCCGGCCGGCCGCTGGCCAGGGTGACGAACTTGCCGGAGCGGTCGGCCTTGGGGAAGGGCTTGGCGCCCCAGGACGGCGGCCCGCCGGCCTTGTCCGGCTCGATCCAGATCTGGAACAGGCGGGTGCGCTCGGATTCCAGATTGTACTCCGCGTGCTTCACCCCGGTCCCCGCCGACATCACCTGCACGTCGCCGGCGCCGGTGCGGCCCTTGTTGCCCATGGAGTCCTGGTGGGTGATGGCGCCTTCGCGGACATAGGTGATGATCTCCATGTCCGAGTGACCATGGGGCGGAAAGCCCGACTGCGGGGCGATCTCGTCGTCGTTCCACACCCGCAGGGCGCCCCAGCCCATGCGCCTGGGGTCGTAGTAGTTGGCGAACGAAAAGTGGTGCTTGGCCTTCAGCCAGCCGTGGTCGGCGCCGCCCAGGCCGTCGAACGTGCGAAGCTCGATCATAGGACCCTCTCTGTCGACGCCCGGCCCGAAGGGGCGGCGTCCTCGGCGGCCCAGATAGGAAGCCGCGGCGGCAATTGCGAGGGGAGGGGCTTAGGCCGCCACCGCCGCGCCGTCTTCCAACGCGTCCAGCCGCGCCAGCAGCTCGCGCCCTGCGTCGCCGCGAGCGGCGATGATCTGCTGCTCCAGTTCGGCCCGGCTGCGGTCCCGGGCGGCCTCCCGCTCCAGCACGCCGTGCCATTCCACCATCTTCGCCCACACCGGATCGATGATGCTGGCGCCGGGAGCCTGGCGGCCGTCCACGGTGCGGATGGTGAAGCTGCGCAGCTCGGAGATAACCGCCTGCAGATAGCCCACGTGGATCGCCTCGTCGGTGCGGATGCGCTCGATCATGGTGGCGGCGAGCTCCGCGTCGGCGCGCCGGTCAGCGAACAGGTCCGGGTCACGGAAGGTGCGGCAGCAGTGGGCGAAAAAGGATTCCGCCCGGATTTCGATCATCAGCACGTTCATCAGCAGCTTGATCATCTGCTCGTATTCCGGCGGCAGGTCCGGCATCTCCCGGTCCTCCACCGGCCGGCTGATGTTGTCCGGCGGCGTGGGGATCGGATAGGCGTCCGTGCCGAACACCAGGTCGCGGCTGGCGAACCACATGGCGTCGTGGGCGCCCAGCTCTGGCGTGGCCGGATCGCCGCCCTCGTCCATGCCGTGGGCGTGAAGCAGGCCGGCGTTGAGGTGGCCGGTCGCGGTGTCAGCGATATCCTCGACAATGATCGTCTGCATTTCCGGCGCGGTGACGTCGCACAGCACCTGGCCGCGCTTTTCGATGATGCCGGTGATGGTCAGCGAATTCCAAAGCGTCTGGCCGAAGCCCGACTGCAACAAGAGCTTCTGCTGGGCGAAGGTCGGATAGCTTTCGCGTTCCAGCAGCTTGCCGGAGGCGTCGATCAGCGCAAACCCGCGGGCCTGCAGCGCCTCGCCCCAGGCCCGCACCGCCGGCCAGCGGCCCAGGGTGCGCGGGGACACATAGGCCCCATCGGCGGTGAAGCCCCCATGCAGGGTGAAGCCCGCCCCCTCGTGCGGCCGCGCATAGGGGTGGCTGGCCATCAGCGCGTCGCGGCTGTAGCGCAACGGGGTCGACGTAGGGGAGGACATGGGGGGCGGCTCCTCGATGTTTTCGCCAGCATACGCCCGCGGGGGTTCGGGAAAAGCCTCACGCTGCGTCAATCCGAACCGTTGTGGATCGGCGGGCGCGTAGCCAAGGGCGGTCCAGACGACCTTCGTCGAATGAACGCCGCCAACGCGAATGGGTTTGTGTAGCCAAAAATGGCCGTCACGGACCGAGCCGGGACGCGGCGACAAGGATGCAAGCGGGCAGGGGGCGCCGATCGCGGCGATGGAACGCCTCCAGGCCAGCGTCGACTGTTCGGTGATCGCGCTCTGGCTTGGCCACGAGTCCATCAAGACCACCCAGGTCTACCCGGACGCCCACCTCGCGCTCAAGGAGGCGGCGCTGGCGAAGGTCAAGCCGTTCAACGGACAGAAGGGCGGGGCTACAAGCCCAGTGACCGCCTGCTCGCCTTCCTCGACGCTCTATAGGCCGGCCTTCTGGCGGAGGTCATCGAGCCACTCGCGGGACGTGGAATCCACGATCGTACGAAGCGTGCGAACCGCCGACCCGATGGCGAGGAGATCATCGGCGCTGATCGCATACGCATCCGAGTAGCGGGCTTCGACATACGCCCGCTTGAGCAGCTCGAATCGCCGCCGATCCAGTTTGGTTTCCCGCGGCCAAGCCTTGACCAGTCTCCTGTCCTTGTCCTCCGCAAGCGAGCGCAGGAACTTGAGGTTGTGGGAGCGCGGGAAGTAGAATCCCCGCACTAATAGGAAACACGCAAAAGATCGTTCAGCGGTCTGATGAAGCGTGAAGGCGGCTTCCTTTCGCCACTTCGGATCATCGCCGCCTTCTTGGATCTGTAGTTCGAACGTGCGCATGGCGCGATCAGCAGCGGGCAACCACTCGTCAAGATAGGCCTTCGCCATCGCGTAAGCGTCGGCCGCGGTCGGCGGCATGGGGGCCGCAAGCGGGTAGCCGGGCAGCTCGTGCAGCATCACCCCGTCACGAATGATGTCGACCCAGAAGTATCTTCCCTTGGCGAGGGCCTCGTTCACCTCCCCCATGGTGTGGACGATGATGTTGACCGGCCGCCCGACCTCGGGATCGCGGAGCAGCTTGTCCTCGGCGACGAACCAATAGTCAGCGATGTCGGTCAGCTTCTCGTGGCTGACGACGATCAGGAGATCCCAGTCCGACTGGTAGCCGTTCTGCGGCTCGTCGACCCAGTCGGTCCGGCTGAAGCTGCCGAACAGGATCAGCTTGAGGATCCTGCCGTTGCGCCGCCAGGGCTGCGTGCCGCCCGCGATGGCCGCCTCGAACTCGCGCATGAACACGGTCTTGATGTGCTCAAGCTCACGCTGCTTGGCGGCAGGCAAATGATCCAGGCTGGTCTTCATCGGACTCCATCGATGGCGCGCGGTTCTATTCTGCCATGCCGGCATCGCCTCCGCGAGACTCGCCAGCTCCGAGCCCTATGGCAAGCTTTCAGTTTGGCTGCCCCCCGGGGACATCGCGTCCTCCAGCAGGAAGTTCTGACGGGAAACTATGCCGAGCAGATCATCGGCGGTCACTACGGGTGCTTCGGCATGCCGCAGAACTGGCCAGCGCTGAACGGGTTCCTCCGCCAAGTCCGGCGCATCTGGCCCGTCTGTCTAAGGCGGCGAAGTCACGAAGGTCCCCGCGGCGTTGGAACGCCATGCCTTTGCGTGCCGGCGCCTCCGTCGTCACCGCCGCGCGAGCGGGGTGTGAGCCACTGCACAGCGCCTTGCCTCACGTCTGGTTAAGCTTGCGGATCGATTTCAGGTTGAGATGGAGGCCGCTATGTCTCGCTATGTCCTCGTCGCCCTCATGGCGACCCCCGCTATCACCATGGCTTACGCCGCGAGCGCCGATCCGGCCGCGACGATCAATGGCGGCTACGCCAACATCAGGTCGGACGGCCAGACGGTGGACAGCTGGAATGTCGCCGGCTCCGCCCTCATTCCAATTCAATCCACCCCACTGAACCTTCAGGTCGACGGCGCCTACAATAGTCTTTCAGGCTCTGGGATCAGCGGCCAGGTCGCCAACCTGTCGGCGACGGCCTTCGCCGGCGGCAGTCAAGGCCGCCTTGGTGCGACGGTGGGTGACAATCTCTTCCATGGGCTGGGGATTGCCGATCGCACCAACTACGGCGCCTTTGGCGAACTCTGGGTGAATCCGCAACTGACTTTGGCGGTGAAGGGCGGCGGCGTCAGCGGCGGCGGCGTGTCAGCCTACTACACGGGCGGCGAGGGGGTGGTCTATCCCACGGCGAACGTCGCCCTCAGCGGATCGGTGGACTACCTCAAACAGAGCAACGCCCACATCACGGTCGCCTCCGCCCAGGTGGAGTGGCTGCCTGAGCGGCGCTGGCCGGCCTCAATCTACGGCGGGTATAGCAGCGTCGACTTCGATGGCGTGCACCAGGACCTTTGGCTGATCGGGTTGCGTTTTCAGTTCGGCGCGGGCGCGGGGGCCAGCTTGGTTGAACGCCAGCGCACTGGGCCGGCGCAATGGGCCGCAGCCGCGACCACATTGAAATTCTAGGGCTGGGATAGGCTAATCTAGGGTGGGGAACGCAGCGGGGTTCTCACGCGCCGAACCGGTAGGTCTCGACGAACGCGTGTGTCCGTTCGTCAAAACAGGTTGTGGGGCGCGGGGTGAGGCTTAGCGATGACTGCCGCATAGCTGATATCGGTTCCAGAGGAGCCGTCTGAGGTCGCGGTGAAGCCCGCGGCGGCGGCGGATCCGCTGAAGCCGGCGGCCATGAACTGACCGAAAAGCGTGATGCTCGCTGAGTGAGTTCCGTCACTGAGGTTGAGTTGACCGGCTGTGCCAGCGGCATTTTCCACAAAAGTCGCCGTCACCTTGGAGGCCGACACGTTGGTGACGTCGATGACGTTGTTCGAGCTGGCGAAGCCATTGATCGAATCGCCGTTGAAGAGGGCGGCGGCGTTGCGGAAGGTGTCGCCGCCCGTAGCCGACGCGACCATGGTCAGCCTACCGGCGCCGCCGCCGGTGACGGTTTCAAGCGTTCCGCCGGCGGCAATTGTGTCGGCGCCTGTGTTCAGGTCGTTGATGGTGAGCCCGGCCTCGGCGTTGGCCGTAAAGTTGAAGGCGCTGGAGGAGGCTTGCAGCGTAATGACGCTGAGGCCGATATCGGCGGTGTTCAGCGCCGCCGCGCCGCCGCCGGTGATGGTCAGCGTCACCCCCCCTGCGCCGCCTATGATCCGTGCGCCGGCCGCCGCGGCCGCGGCGTTGACGATCAGAGGCCCTGCGCCGCCGTTCAAGGTCTGCAAGGCCGAGCCCAGCCAAATCGTGTCTGGGGTTGAGCTGAGGTCATTGATCGTAAGGCCGGCCTCGGCGTTAGCCTTGAAGGTGTAGGCGCTGGCTGAGGATCGCAGATTGACGATGGTGATCCCGCTATCGCCCGCGTTCAGGCTCACGGCGCCGCCGCCGGTGACGTTGAGCGTCATTCCGCCAGAGCCGGCTTTCAGCAGCGCGCCGGCTGTTAAGGCCGTGGCGTTGATCGTGGCCGCGCCAGCGCCGCCATTGACGGTCTGTGAGGCAGACCCGACGACAATCGTGTCGCCTCCGCCGCCCGCGCTTTGGTCGTTGATGACCAGGCCGGCCTCGGCATTGGCCGTAAAGGTGTAGGCGCTGGGGGAGCTCTGAAGATTGACCACGCTGACGCCGCTATCGCCTGCGTTCAGCGTCGCTGCGCCGCCGCCGGTGATGTTGAGCGTCATTCCGCCAGAGCCGCCCTTGAGCAGCGCGCCGGC
>PLSW01000186.1:211-11824 GCA_003165275.1 Caulobacteraceae bacterium | reverse complement strand
GCGGGGTGTTGACCGAGGCGGTGCGCCGGCGGCCATACCAGGTGATCCTGTTCGACGAGGTGGAGAAGGCGCACGAGGACGTCTTCAATGTCCTGCTGCAAGTGCTGGACGACGGCCGCCTGACCGATGGCCAGGGCCGCACCGTGGACTTCCGCAACACCCTGATCATCATGACCTCGAACATGGGGGCCGAATACCTGGCCGCCCAGGGCGAGGATGACGACGTGGAGGCGGTGCGTCCGCAGGTGATGGAGGTGGTGCGCCAGCACTTCCGCCCGGAATTCCTCAATCGCATCGACGAGGTGATCCTGTTCAAACGCCTCGGCCGCGGCGAGATGGGCTCGATCGTCAAGATCCAGCTGAGCCGCGTGGAAAAGCTGCTCGCCGACCGGCGCATGGCCATCAGCCTCGACGCCGCCGCCCTGCGGTGGCTGGCCGACAAGGGCTACGACCCGGTCTACGGCGCCCGGCCCCTGAAGCGGGTGATCCAGAAGGAACTGGTCGACCCCATCGCCCGCAAGCTGCTGGCGGGTGAGTTGGTGGACGGCTCGGTGATCGGCGTCAGCGCCGGCGACGGCGGGCTGGAGATCGGCAAGGCGCTGGTGCACTGAGGGGGCGCGCGGCTAGGTCGCCAGTGCTTGGCGGTCATCGGCGGTCTCGCTGAGAGGTCTGCCACGCGCGTCCTCGGCCGCTAGGTCGGACCAAGCCGCCTGACCTGTGGGGCATGCGCTATCGAGGTGGAAACGCCAGCAGCGTCAGGAACCGTTTGCGCCTCGCGCTCGACGCCCGCTGCAACCCTTGCAGCGCGCTCCGGCCGATCTTGATCGCCGATTGGGCGTCAGCGGTTTTGACGCGGATGGAGGGGTCATAGTCGGCCGAATGCCGCTTCTCCTGCAGATCGATGACCGCAAGGGAAAGGGCTTGGATGTTCGCGCCAAAACCGTTCGGCGGGGCGTATCGGGCGAATTTCCCCGTGGGCTGGGCGCCCTTCAGACCATCGCAAAGCTGGCGAAGCCAGGCGTGGTTCAGGCTGCGGTAGACCAGTGTGTATTCCGGTGAGTTGCGCTTGGTCTTGCCCACGAATTCGTCCGCCGCCGCCGTGAGCAGGGCGTGAAAGACGGCGTAGTAGGCCGCAGAGATGGCGCGCCGCACATCGACCTGGCGAGGGGGCCCAGCGGCCGGCGCCACAATCAGCTTTTCAGCCTGCTCGAAGAGGTGGTCAGGATTCAGCGACGCCATTCGGCGCCGCGTCGTCGACGGACTCATATTCCACCAAGGGGAACCGGTCGTCTCCCGCCTCGGACAGTCGAGACTGAATGCCGACCAGCGTGCCCAATAGCGCGTCGCCCTCCAGTTTCGCGGCCACGTTCGGCTTCAGGGTGATGACGATGCGCACGGCCTCGTGGCCCTGGGAGTCGGTCGCCTCGGAACTGGCGACGTGATCGACGCTCTCGCGCGGCAGCTTCTTGCTGGCGACGGCCCGAACAATCTCGTCAATTTTTGCTGTGCTAAGCATCCTCAACCTATACGCCAATTTGGCGAGGTCGTCGTCAGGACGTTCCCCGCCGCCTCAGATATGCATCCCCCCGGCGACCTCGATCCGCTGGGCGTTGACCCAGCCGAAGTCGTCGGACAGCAGGCCGGCGATGACCGGGCCGACATCCTCCGGCCCGCCGACGCGGCCAAGGGCGGTCTGGTCGGCGATCATCTTGTTCACCTGCGGCAGGTCGCGGACCATGCCGCCGCTGAAGTCGGTGGCGATCGGCCCCGGGGCGACGACATTGACCGCGATCCGGCGCGGCGCCAGTTCCACGGCCATGTAGCGGCTCAGGGACTCCACCGCCGCCTTGATCGGGCCGTAGCCGATGCGGTTCGGCATGGCGAAGCGGGCCAGGCCCGAGGAGATGTTCACGATCCGCCCGCCGTCGTTGATCAGCGGTAGCAGGGCCTGGGTCAGGAACAGGGGCCCCTTGAAGTGGACGGCGTAGAGGCCGTCCATCTCCGCCGCGGTGATGTTCGCCAGGTTGGCGGACGACGAGGTGCCGGCGTTGTTGACCAGATAGTCGAACCGCTCGGCGCCCAGGCCGGCCAGGGCGGCGCGCACCTGATCGGCGAAGGCGGCGAAGCCGTCCGCCTGGCCCACATCGAGGGGCAGGGCGATCGCCGGAGCCCCGGCCTCCGCCGCCAGGGCCACGACCTTGCCCGCTTCCGCCGCATTGGTGTGATAGGTGAAGATCGACCGGACCCCGCGCCGGGCCAGGCACAGCACCGTACTGCGGCCGATCCCCCGGCTGCCGCCGGTGACGATGGCGATTTTTGTCTCTGACATGGTGGGCTCTTTGCGTTGGAGGCGGCCGGCGACGGGCCGATCGCGTTGAGCGACTATGGGCGCGCGGGGCCGCCGGACGATATGCGGAAACCCGCCCCTTTCTTGCCTATTCCTGCTTCGCGGCCTATGGGCGTGGGGAGCTCAACGGCACCGGACGGCGCGCGCATGATCGAACAGCTGGCGGAGGCGCTGCGGCGCCACACGGACGGGGTGGCCGGAGACAGCCCGTTCCTGACCGCCATCGACGGCCTGGCCATCATGCGCTCGGACCATCCCAAACCCCCGCGGCACATGATCTCCCGGCCGGCCCTGTGCATCGTGGCCCAGGGCGCCAAGTGGGCGATGTTCGGCGACACCAAGCTTGAGTACCGGGCGGGGCAGGCCCTGCTGATCGGGGTCGAGACGCCCTCGATCGGCCGGGTGGTCGAGGCGAGCCCAGGGGAGCCCTGCCTTGTCCTGGCGTTCGAACTGGATCTGGCGATCATGCGGAGCGTGGCGGAGCGTGGCGGAGGGACTGGATACGCCGCCAAGGGCGAGCGGGGAGTCCGGCCGCGGGGTTTTCGTGACGGACTTTCAAGGCCCGCTGGCGGACTGCGCGCTGCGCCTGGTCCGGCTGCTCGATACGCCCAAGGCGATCCCGACCCTGCACCCCATCATCATGCGCGAGATCTGCTACTGGCTGCTGACCGGCCCGCATGGCGGAGATGTCGCCAGAATGGCCCTGGCGAACAGCCCGTCGCAGCGGGTGATCGGCGCCATGGACAGCCTGCGCAGTCGCTTCAGGGACTCGATCCGGATCGCTGACCTGGCGGCGATCGCCCGGATGAGCCCGTCGGCCTTCCACCGTCAGTTCAAGGCGCTGACGTCGCTGACGCCGCTGCAATATCAGAAGCAGCTGCGCCTGCTGGAGGCGCGCCGCCTGATGGTCACCCGCACGTCCAGCGTCGAGGCGGCCGCCTTCGAGGTCGGCTACGAAAGTCCCTCTCAGTTCAGCCGGGACTATGCCCGGCTGTTCGGCGCGCCGCCGAAGCGGGATCTGAGACGCTTGCGGACGGCCATTCGCGCGGACCGAGTTCACGAGGGCGAAGAAGGGATCACGCTGGACGCCGCCTAGGCCCCGCGCAGAGGATCGCGCCGCTCAGGTCGGCGGCCTTTCCTTTCCCTCGCCGCCGTCCTCGCAAAAATCCTTCACCTGTGTTAAGGTGTCGCAACTTCCCCCGAGAGATCGGCCCGCCGCCGGTGGCGGGCGCGGACCTCCCCTCCGGCGCCGCCGCGGCGGCCGGAGCGTATGTCGTCCTCGCCGGCCTGATTGGAGATCCTATGATCGAAGATGGCTTCGTCCAGATGTACACCCGCGACTTCTCGGCCCTGGCCGCCAAGTCGGAGTCCGGCCTTGAGGTCGAGGCGGCCCTGCACAAGCGGCTGGCCGAGGCGCGGGCCCACGCGACGCTGATGGATTCGCGCAAGACCCCCGGCCATCTGGCGGCGATCGCCGAGCGGGTGAAGCTGGAGGCCCGGCGCACCGACGCCCTGCACCAGATGCGCCCCGGCGCCGACCCCACCGCGGCCCTCGCCCGGCGGCGGGTGTTCCTGGACCGGGTGGCCGAGATGCTGGAAGCCGACGCCCCCGCGGCCGACCGGGCGACGATGGCGGTGCGGCCTTAGGGGCTGAGGGACGGCGGCGGCGCCTCGCGGCGGACCGACGCCCCCTCCGTCAGCGCTTCGCGCTGCCACCTCCCCCGCTTCGCGGTGGAGGAGATCAATAAAGCGCTTTGCTCCACCGTGAAACGGGGGAGCTGTCGGCGAAGCCGACTGAGGGGGCGTCGGGCCGCCGCAACGCAGCCCGAACTCAGCCCTTCCGCGCCGCCGTATCCGCCTTGGCCATCTGCGCGCCGCCGCCGGCCTTGGCGGCCAGCATCTGGTCGATATGCGCGCGTTCGGCCTTGAAGCCGGCGAGGTCGCGGCCGGCGAGGATGGTGCCGGAGGGGACCTTGGCGCTCTTGGGGTCGACCTTCTGGCCGTGCTCAATCACTTCGAAGTGCAGGTGCGGGCCGGTGGATTCGCCGCTCGAGCCGGAATAGGCGACGATCTGGCCCTGTTTCACATGCTGGCCGGCCTTGGCGACCCAGGCGGACAGGTGTCCGTAGCCGGTTTCCCAGCCCTGGGCGTGGCCCAGCTTCATCCAGCGGCCGTAGCCGTTGGACCAGCGGGCTTCTTCCACCACCCCGTCGCCGGCGGCATAGACCGGTGTGCCGATCGGCACCCCGAAGTCGATGCCCTGGTGCATGCGGGTGTAGCCGAGGATTGGGTGGAAGCGCATGCCGAAGCCGGAGGTGATCCGCGCGCCGTCCACCGGGGTGCGCAGCAGGAAGCCTTTGATGTTCTTGCCGGCCTCGTCGAAATATTCCGGCTCGGCGGAGCCGGGGGCGTGGAAGCGGTAGAAGCGGGTCACCTGGCCCTTGGCGCCGATCTCGGCATAGAGCAGGTCGCCGGATTCCACCGTGCGGCCGGCCTCGGTGACCTTGCGGTCGAACACCAGCTTGAACTCGTCGCCGGCATGGATGTCGCGGCTGAAGTCGAGCTTGTGGGAGAACAGCTTGGCCACCTGGGCGGTGATCGCCGGGGTGGCGCCCAGGGCCTCGGCGGATTCGTAGAGCGAGCCCTTGATCGAGCCCTCGGCGACGGTGGTGTCGTCGTGGACCTTTTCCTCCAGCTCCCGCAGCTTCAGCGCGCCGTCGAAGGTGCGCGAGACGGTGATGGCGGTGGCGGGGCCGGTGCGCATGGACAGGCCGATGAGCCGGACCGGGCCGCGGGGATCGCGGGAGCGGGCGATGGCGGCGTCGAAGGCGAGGCCCGCGCGGATGTTGACGGTGTCGATGGTCTGGGCGAGGGCGACCACCACCTTGCGCGCCTCGTCGGGGGCGAGGCCGATGCGGCGGAAGGCGGCCTCGAAGGTCTCGCCGGGCTGCACCTTGACCGGCACGTTCACCGCGGCGTTGAAGCCGGGCTGGGTGGAGGACTGGGAGAAGGCCTCGGTCTGCAACTCGACCAGGGCGGCGGCGTCGAGGGGCTTGGCGGCGGCGTGCTTGACCGGGGCGGGCGGCTCGCCGCTGGTGATCAGGCGCCAGGACATGCCCATGGCCATCAGCCCGACGGCGCCGAGCAACAGGGGCAGGCCCAGGCGGGCCGAGGTTCGCCGCGGATCAAACGCTTGCATCGTTTCCCCCAAATACGCGAGACGTCCACTCGACGATGCGGAACTCAGAGCAATTTCAAGGCCACCGGCGGCGTCCCCAAACTGCGTGCCGAACGATGCCTACGGGCCACGGTTAAGCGCAAGTTAATTCTGCCTGGTGTTGAATTTGTCACAGTTTGGCGGGAACAAAAGGCTAGGGGCTCCTTTTTCGGCGGCCTGGCTGCTCATTTGGGGGGATGGCTTGACTTTGCCGGCGCGAACGCCGATCTGCACCATCGTGCGCCCCGCTCAAATCGGGACGCGCTCCGGCGCTCCAGCCGCGTGAGGGGACTTTTCCAGTCCCAACCCTGTCGAGCGCCTTCGAAGCTCTCCCATAGATAAGCCCAGGTCACGCGGGGCTTTTCATCACCCCCCCGCCCACCGCGGCTGCATGGAGCAGTCCGCGCGCTCGGCGCAATGAAAGACCTGTACGTCACTTGACCCAATTCACTGACCTTGGCCTGGCCAAGCCGATCCTCCGGGCCCTGGCTTCTTCCGGCTATGAAACTCCCACCCCGATCCAGGCGCAGGCGATCCCCTCCGTCATGCAGGGCCGCGACCTCCTGGGCATCGCCCAGACCGGCACCGGCAAGACGGCGGCCTTCGCCCTGCCGATCCTGCATCGCCTGTCCGAGAATCGTAAACCCGCCCCCCGCCGCGGCGCCCGCTGCGTCGTGCTCTCCCCCACCCGGGAACTGGCGACGCAGATCGCCGAAAGCTTCCGCACCTATGGCGCCCACCTGGGCCTGACCGTCACGGTGATCTTCGGCGGCGCCAAGTACGGCCCGCAGATCAAGGCCCTGACCACCGGCGTCGACATCCTGGTGGCCACCCCCGGCCGCCTGATCGACCACCTGGGCGAAAAGACCGCGGACCTGTCCTCCACCGAGATCCTGGTGCTGGACGAGGCCGACCAGATGCTGGACCTGGGCTTCCTGCAGCCCATCCGCCGCATCGTCTCGGGCATGAGCAAGAACCGGCAGAACCTGTTCTTCTCCGCCACCATGCCGACGGAAATCGGCAAGCTGGCCGGCGAACTGCTGGTCAACCCCGTCTCCGTCAGCGTCGCCCCGGCGGCCACCACGGTGGAGCGGATCGAGCAGAAGCTGCTGTTCATCGAGGCGCCGCGCAAGCGCGCCCTGCTGGCCGAGCTGTTCGCCGACGCGGAAATCACCCGCGCCCTGGTCTTCACCCGCACCAAGCGCGGCGCGGACCGGGTGCAGAAGTACCTGGACGTCGCCGGCGTGGTCTCCGCCTCCATCCACGGGGACAAGACCCAGAGCCAGCGTGAGCGGGCCCTGGCCGCCTTCAAGGCCGGCAAGGTCCGCGCCCTGATCGCCACCGACATCGCCGCCCGCGGCATCGACGTCGACGGGGTCAGCCACGTGATCCAGTACGAACTGCCGCAGGTTCCGGAGGCCTATGTGCACCGGATCGGCCGCACCGCCCGCGCCGGCGCCGGCGGCGTCGCCATCAGCTTCTGCGCCGATGACGAACGCGGCCTGCTGCGCGACATCCAGAAGCTGACCCGCCAGACCATCCCCACCTGGGATCGTCGCAACGACAAGGTGCTGGCCGAAGTCACCGCCAAGACCACCTCCGGCCCGGCGGCCGAACAGGCCCTGCCGGCGGCCAAGACCAGCCAGCCGCGTCCGCAGCACCGCGCCCCCAAGCCGCACAACCATCGGCCCCGCGGGCACGAGGGCAAGCCGGCCAATTCAGGAGAGAATCGCGCCGGTGAAGGTCGCGGGGGTGAAGGNNGAAGGCCGCGGCGGCGGCGCGGGCCGGAGCGGCAATCGCTCCAGCAACGCCAACGCCGGCAGCGGCGGCCGCGCGGCCAAGTCCGGCCCCGGCTGGACCCCCGCGAAGCTGTAAGGGTTCTGAAAGACAGCCCTATTCGTCCGGTAGCCTTCTCCCCAAGGGGAGAAGGCTTCGTTGTAGCTGGTCTCAGACCCCCTTCTTCACCTTCTCCACCGTCACCTGGTGCGGGTAGGGGATCGACAGGCCGGCGGCTTCCAGCGCCTCCTTCACCCGCTTGATCATGTCGAAGCGGGTGTCCCAGTAGTCGGGCAGCATCGCCCAGGCGCGCAGGGTGACGGTGACCGCGCTGTCGCCGAGGGCGGTGACCTTGGCCCAGGGTTCCGGATCGGCCAGCACCCGCGGGTCGGCCTTGGCCGTGGCGATCAGCACCGCCAGCGCCTGGTCGAGATCGTCGGCGTAGTCGACCCTGAAGGCCAGCTCCATCCGCCGGTTCTTGGCGTTGGAGTAGTTGACGATCATCTCGCCGACGACCTTGGAGTTGGGCACGAAGATGTCGAGATTGTCGGCGTCGCTGAGCTCGGTCATGAACAGGTCGAGGCGCTTGACCAGGCCGCCCTTGCCGTTGATCTCCACCCAGTCGCCGATCCGGTAGGGCCGCATGATCAGGATCATCACCCCGGCGGCGACATTGCCGAGGGCGCCTTGCAGGGCCAGGCCCACCGCCAGGGAGGCGGCGCCGACCACGGCGAGGATCGAGGTCGACTTGACCCCCAGCTGCTCGAACACCGCCACGACGCCGACGACGATGATCCCCCATCGCAGCAGCGAGGATAGGAAGGTCGACAGGGTGCTGTCCCCCGGCGGGCCGGGCAGGCGGCCCAGCGCTCGGCGCGACAGCCTTCGCGCCCATCCGGCCACCCACAGGGTCAGCATCAGGATCACGGCGGCGGCGGCCAGGTTCACCGACAGATGGCCGAGCCAGGTGAAGAAGCGGTCGAAGACCAGGGGGTTGCCGGACAGGGCGGCGTGCGCCGTCCGCATCAGGTCGGTCAGCGGCGGGACGGTCGGCGGGGCATGGGGGGGAATCGACATGGGTGCAGTCTAGTGCAGTCGCGGCGCGGGTTGGACCAGCCTGCGGTCGGCGTTTCGGGGTTCGTGCAGATCTTGAGGCCGACGTTAGAGTCCTTCTCCCCTCGTGATGGGGATGCACACATCTACGAGCGCGGCGCCAGCCAACCCTTTCGAGGCCGCGAATCCTAGGCCTTCTCCCCTCGCGGGAGAAGGTGGCCCGAAGGGCCGGATGAGGGGCCGCGTCGGCGGCTGAGCTGCATTGTCGACACCGCGCGGATGGGCCGGCGCGACCCCGTCCGCCTTCGGCGGGATGGTCTTCTCCCGCAAGGGGAGAAGGCCTCTTTCTTGCTGACCCCGAACTGTTGCGCCGATCGGGTTTTTGCAGATGTGTGAGTCGCATAATCCCACGAGGGGGAAAGGTAATTATATCCCCCCCTCCAGCATCCGCTCCAGGGTCGCCAGTTCGTCCGCCTCGGCCGCCGGCTTGTCCCAGCGGATGCGGCTGATGCGGGGGAAGCGCATGGCGACGCCGGACTTGTGGCGGGTGGAGCGCTGCAGGCCTTCGAAGGCCACCTCCAGCACCAGGCCGAAGTCGCGGCCGGCGCGGACGCTGCGTACGGGGCCGAAGCGCTCGACGGTGTTGTCGCGGACGAACGTGTCGAGCCGTTTCAGCTCCTCGTCGGTGAAGCCGAAATAGGCCTTGCCGACGGGCGTGAGCACGCCGTCGTTCCAGACCCCGAAGGTGTAGTCCGAATAGTAGCTGGAGCGTTTGCCGTGACCGCGCTGGGCGTACATCAGCACCGCGTCGATCAGGCGCGGATCGCGCTTCCACTTGAACCACGGCCCCTTGGGCCGGCCGTGTTCGTAGATCGAGGTCCAGCGTTTGAGCATCACCCCCTCGGCGGCGCGGGGATCGCCGGCGGGGGGATCGGCGCGTTGGGCGGCGAGGTCGTCCCAGCTGGCGAAGTCGATCATCGGCGACAGGTCGAGGCGGTCGGACGACGACCGCGCCACCAGGGCCTGCAGACGCAGGCGCCGGGCGGCGAAATCCTGGCCACGCAGGTCCTCGCCATGCTCCGCCAGCAGGTCGTAGGCGCGGATGGCCGCGGGATGTTCGGCCATCAACTTGGTGGTCACCGTCTTGCGGTTCAGCCGCTGCTGCAGGTCGCCGAAGGACGCCACCGCGCCGCCGCGCATGACGAGCAGCTCCCCGTCGACGGCGCCCTCGAAATCCAGGGCGGCGACCACGTCGGGAAAGGCGGCGGAGATGTCGTCGCCGGTGCGGCTGTAGAGGCGTTTCACCCCGCCCTCGCTCACCGCCTGCACCCGGATCCCGTCCCACTTCCATTCGGCGGCGTAGTCGCCGGGATCCAGGCGGGCCAGATCCACCGCCTCGTCCAGGGCCTGGGCCAGCATCACCGGGCGGAAGCGGCCGTGGGCCTCCGGGCTCGGCCGCTCGGCCCGGCCCTCCAGCCAGGCGAAAAGGTCGTCGTAGGGCGGGGCGAGGCCGTGCCAGACCTCCTCGATCTCGGCCACGGCCACGCTCACCCCCGCAAAGGCGGCCATGTCGGCCGCCGCCTGCTTGGCCAGCCGCGCGGACACGCCCACGCGGAGCCCCCCGGTGAGCAGCTTGAGCAGGGCCCAGCGGCCGTCCACGTCCAGGGCGTCGAGCCAGCCCTCGATCAGCTTTTGCACCTCGCCGCGGCTCGCGCCCCGCAGGGCGTCCACCACCTCGGAGAGTTCCGGCTCGCGATTGGCGCCGGGGCGGGCCGGCCAGATCAGGGCGACGGTCTCGGCCAGGTCGCCCACGTAGTCGTAGGACCAGCGGAACAGCTCCGCGTCCATCCGCGCCTCCACCGCCTTGCGGATGAAGGTCGGCTTGGCGGCTTCGAACACCAGTTGGCCGGTCAGAGAGGCGAGGGCCCAGCCGCGCTCCGGATCCGGCGCGGCGCGGAGATAGTCGCGGACTAGGACCAGCTTGGCGTTGCGGGACGGGGTGAACGACAGCCGGTCGAGGAGGTTGGCGAAGGCGCGCATGGTTCATTCTAAACGCGCGGGACGGCCCTGGGGGAGGGGCGCGGCGCCGCTCTGCTAAACCGCTACGGCCGCCCCCGATCGCCGTCATCGCCGGACTTGTTCCGGCGACCCATTCTTCCGTGCGCACGAACCGCGGTCCGTGATCCTGGGCGGCCAGGACTTCGCCCGGCCGTGACGGTGAGGGAGCGTGGGTTAGTCCTGGGTCCGCTCGACCACCGCAGGACGCCGCGCCCCCCGGTTCATGGCGATGACCAGGCCGGCGACCACCAGGCCGAGGAGCCCGATCGGCAGAAGGTAGGCCATCATCGTCCCGAAGGCGGCGACCAACGACCCGACGTCGCCGCCGGGCGCATAGTCCAGGGTGACCTTCGACGTCGCCACCCGGGTCTTCTCGGCCGCCAGCTCGGCGCGCTGGGTGTCGATGTCGCCCTGCACCTCGGCGACGGTCTTTTCGGCCTCCACGGCCTCGCTGAGCTTGCCGGAATGGGTCGCGACGTCCTTTTCCAGCCGGTTGCGCAGGCCGGTCCCGGCCTTCAGCCCCGCGGAATTGTCGACCATGGATTGGGAGAGGTCGTCCGCCGTGGTCCCCGCGGTCTCCACCTGACCGCCGGCGGCCTCGGCGTCCCCGTCCAGGCCGGCGCGGAACCGGCTGACCCAGTCGGGTGTCGCGCGCAGCTCCAGGTGGGCGCGGAGCACGGATTTGCCGGACTTCTGCAGCGCCGCCCCGACACCACCTGGCAGACCGAAGGGCCGGCGGCCTCGCAGGCCTGCTGATGGGTGTCGAACAGGCGCTCGATGCGCCAGGCCGGCAGGGACAGGGTGTAGGCGTAGTCATAGGCCAGCTGCGCAAGGGGCATGGGGGGCGTCGGCGGCGCGCCCGGACCCTTGGCCGCGGCGGCGTTAGCGGCCGTCGCCGGCGCGGCGGCGTCGCCGACATCGGCGGCCTTCTTGTGGCATCCGGCGAGGACGAGAACGGTCAGCAATATGGCCCAGCGGCGCATTGTCAGCTCCTGTGCGGTGTGCGATCACGAGTTCGTGATCCCGGAGCTTGGCGCTGGGTTCGCGGCGGGATTGGGCCGGGATTGGGGTGGGAATATGTTTCGGATGGGAAACAACATTGCGATTTTGAAGGATTTAAGCGGCGTGCGGCGGACCGACGCCCCCTCAGTCGGCTTCGCCG
>PLSW01000186.1:0-204 GCA_003165275.1 Caulobacteraceae bacterium | reverse complement strand
CCGCCGCACGACGTGCCGCCATCGACGTCAATCCCCGCCGACGTCACACATCCTCCTCCTCATACCCCACCAGCGACAGCGGCCGGGCCGGCACGCCATTCAGCGACGCCCAGCGCGCCAACGCCTCCTCCCGCCCGTGGGTGATCCACAGCTCCCCCGGGGACAACTCGGCCACGGTGGCGGTCAGCTCGTCCCAGTCGGCGT